>DDYW01000029.1 GCA_002348185.1 Candidatus Hydrogenedentes bacterium UBA2224
CGCGACTACGTGTCCCCGTTCGGACCGTGTCTATGGCGGCTTGGAAACCACTCTTCACGGCGATCCCTTCCGGGCACGGGGGACCCGGATTCGGGTCCCCGGGCGGGGACTGGACCCGGACGTACCGGATATGGCAGAATTCGCGTTTGCCTGACGAGCAGAGCTGTACACGCGTCGCGGGGGCGGAAATGCCCTCGCGGCGCGTGGTGTTACCGAAAAGATGCTGTGCCGGATGGAGCGGCGCGGGCGATCATCGGAGCACGGGGAGTGGTATGACCGAGACTTTTTGCGGTGTGGACTTTGGCACGACCAATTCGAGCGTGGCGCTGGCTAATGCCCGGAGTGTGCGGGTGCTCGACCTCGACGAGGCCAACGACAACGTGACCTTGCTTCCTTCGTTGCTCTACATCTCGCGGGAGGGAGAGCGTATCGTTGGGCGGAACGCGGCCGATGCTTTCATCGAACGGAATGTCGATCGCGAGGTCGTGCTCAGGCAGATCGACCTCGGGATCAGCATCGAGGGGTATGTGGCTTCCGAGCCGGACAAGTCGGAGGCCTACCGTCCCGGCCCCGAACCCGACCAGCGGCGCGAAGCCGTGCGCGCTCAGGCGACCGTTGAGGTCAATTCACCCGGCCGGCTGTTTCAATCGCTGAAGAGCTCGTTGCGTTTTGACGGGTTTCGCAGCACCGAGGTCTTCGGTGAACATTTTCAGATCGAAGAGTTGACGGCCATGATCCTCGCGCCCATCAAGGAAGCCGCTGACCGGGCCGTCGGCGCCTCCATCGAGCGCGCCGTCTTCGGCCGTCCGGTACGCTTTTCCCACAGACCGTCCGAAGACCGCCTCGCCGAAGACCGCCTGCGGCGGGCCGCCCAGATCGCCGGATTCCACGATGTGGCTTTCTTTTACGAACCCGTCGCGGCCTGCGTGGAATACGCCGTGGCCGCCGATCGGAAACAGCGCCTGATGGTGGTGGATATCGGCGGCGGCACCTGCGACGTGTGCATCATGGAATTCGGCGGCGCGGCGAGCGAAGCCCAGCGGCTCGCCAACAGCCGCATCCTCAGCGTGTCCGGCATCCCCACGGCCGGCGACGCGGTCGACCGCGATCTCATCCGCGCGAAACTCTACCCGAGCTTCGGGTGCAACGCCCGCTACGGCCCCTCGCAACTGCCGATGCCCCAGTATCTGTTCAAGGGCATTGCCGAATGGCAGAACCTCTACAAGCTCAATACCGAGGACATCATCAACTGGCTCATCGCCGCCGAGGCCAGTTCCGATCAGCCCCAGTGCCTGCGCGCGCTCCGCTACCTCATCCAGAACAACTACGGATACCCCGTGAGACGGATCGTCGAGGCCGCCAAGAAACGACTCAGCTTCGAGCCCGAAGCGATCGTCGACATCCACCACGGGCCCATCGCCATTTCCGAGCAGGTCACCCGCGACGAGTTCAACACGATCATCGAGGAGACGCTCGAGGAAATGATGGCCTGCGTCGAAGAGGCCGAAAACGCGGCCCAATTGCGTCCCAGCCAGATCGACCTCGTCCTGACCACCGGCGGCACCAGTCTCATTCCCGCCGTCCGGCGCATGCTCGAAGCGCGCTACGGCGCGGACCGCATCCGGCAGCGCGACACCTTCTCGAGCGTGGCGATGGGTCTGGCTATCGTCGCGCGGTATTCCTGAGGCAGAGGAAACCCCTGTGGCCGGGGTGACACGAGTATGAATGGGAGTATGAATGGGAGACGACGCCATGCGGATTGTGGTGCTTGACGGGTATACCTTGAATCCCGGCGATAACCCCTGGGACGACGTGGCCGCGCTGGGTGAACTCACCGTGTATGACCGCACGCCGGCCGGACAGATCGTGGAGCGGGCCAAAGACGCTCAGATCGTGCTCACCAACAAGACTCCGCTTTCGGCCCAGACCCTGGAACAGCTTCCGAAGCTCCAGTTTATCTCCGTCCTCGCCACGGGCTACAACGTGGTCGACGTGGCCGCCGCCCGTGCACGGAACATCCCCGTCTCCAACGTGCCCGTCTACGGCACGGACGCCGTGGCGCAATTCGTCTTTGCCCTGGTGCTCGAACTGTGCCACCACGTGGCCGGGCACAGCGCGGGCGTCAAGGCGGGGGACTGGACCCGCAGCCCTGATTTTTGTTACTGGACCACGCCCCTCATCGAGCTCGCCGGCAAGCGCATGGGCATCGTAGGGTTCGGCCGCATCGGCCGCCGCGTGGGAGCACTCGCCCACGCGTTCGGTATGGAAGTGCTCGCCAGCGACGTGCAGCCCGGCAACGACCCTCCGTATGCCCCCTTCGCCTGGGGCCGCATTGAAGACGTGTTTGCCGGGGCCGATTTCGTTACCCTCCACTGCCCTCAGACCCCCGAGAACGCCCGATTCGTTAACGCCGCCCTCCTCCAGCGCATGCAACCGCATGCGTTCCTCATCAATACCGCCCGGGGCGGGCTGGTCCATGAGGCAGACCTGGCCGATGCGTTGAACCGCGGAGTCATCGCCGGGGCCGCCGTCGACGTAGTCTCTTCGGAACCCATCGCCGCGGACAATCCGTTGCTGGGCGCGGCGAACTGCCTCATCACCCCGCACATCGCGTGGGCGACCCTGGCGGCCCGCCAGAGGCTCATGCGCGCCACCGCCGGCAACATCGCCGCCTTTCTCGCCGGCGTTCCCGTCAACGTCGTCTAGCGAGCATCTCCCGGGGAAAGGGGCCAGAACGGGATCTGACCGCTCCGGGAATCTCGTAGCGCAGGCGTCTCGCCTGCATCGGGGTCGCCCCCAAAAGAGAAGATTGCAGGCGAGACGCCTGCGCTACAAGAACAAGCATGCCGTCCGCGGCGCGACTGGGTGTAGCCGTGCGAATCGGAGGGCAGCCACGGGGGGCTGCCCCTACAATACAGCGGAGATCGGATGGGCAGCCATGCAGGCGTGACTACGCGCCCCTTGTTTACTCGAAATTCGGCAGCGTTGTCCCCCGCCCTGGCGGGGGTGGCCACGCGGGCCCGCGTGGACGGGGGTGGCCTCTTTGGCCCCGGTGTTCCCGTCCATCCCGTCGATTGCGCCCACCGCGCCCACAATTGCGCTCTCGGCCGCCGGGCGCTGGAGCTCATATCGACTCACCCACGTGGTGAAACGAGAGACCGTTCTGCCTTCCGGAGCGCCGAAGGCGCGATAACATACCAGCCCAGCCCGCAGGGCTGGGTACAGGCGTTCCAACACCTCTTCCGGTCTGAAGGACCGACACATACAGACTTCGGATGCAGATGTCGCGGGCCTTCAGCCCTTCCCCCTTTGGGGCGTCCGGTTCCTGGCCCTTCAGGCCAGGCTGGTATGTATCGCGCCGTTGGCGCGCCGCAAATGTGCGCAAGGCGGGCAAGAAGGCCGTGATCGCCGGGGCATATCGCGCCGTTGGGGCGCCGGAGATCTTTGCAGCCGGAGGTCTCCGCGCGCTACCGCCTCCACCGGCACCGGCCTTGCGGAGGCTTCCTCATCCTATCCGGCGATTCGGAACGGGTGCCGTCCATCCAGCCGTCCATCCGGCCAGTTGACTCGCCGGAGCATTCGCATTATGCTGATTAACGCCGTTGCGGCGCGGATGCGTGCAGGCGGGCTGACAGTTCTTAACGGAGAAGGAAGAGGATAGCTATGAGACACATTCGAACCGTCTCGCGGGCACGTGTGCGCGAAGCCCAGACTGCGACAGAGATCCTGAGCCTGATCGGGGCGATCCTGTCGATCTTCACGACCTTGTCCGGGGTCATCACCCCCTTCGTCGGCGTGAAGTAACTCACTCCAGAGAAGCGCGTGACACGGGCCGCCCGGAGGGGGGCGGCCCGTGTCTTATTTTTGCGCGCCGCGCGTCCCCGGTTTGTTCCATCAATTACCATCGTATGCTAGACTGTTCCCGGCCCGGGTTGAAGCATACGACGGACACGGAGGCGCTGGAATGGGCTTCTTCAGACGGCATCGCATTCTGGGCGGGATTCTGGGCGGCTTGCTTGGTTTGGTCCTGGTTCTGGTCGCTTTTGTGGCGTGGCGGGCCAAAGGTCCGTACCGGTTCTACCGGCTGAACGTGGTCAAGACGGCCGCCACAACCGGCGTCCAGCCCGGCACGCTCGAAATCGGCGTCGCAACGCGCGACATCACCCCTGACCTGTCTCAATACGACCCCTGGGTCGATGCCGACGGCGACAACCGGTTCCGGCCCGAGAAAGGCGACACCTACACCGATGCCAACGGCAACGGGCGCTTCGATGCCGTCTGGCTGGCCGGGTTCAACAACAACCGTCCAGCCCAGGGCGTGCATGACCCGCTGTGGGTGCGGGCGCTGGCTTACCGCAATAACGGCGTTACCGGCGTGATGGTCGCCATCGACAGCATCGGCATCACAAACGAACGGTTCATCAAGGTCCGGAAATCGCTTCCGGACACCCTCGGCCTGGACCTGGTCACCCTGGCCTCGACCCATGTCCACGAGGCCCCGGACACCATGGGCATCTGGAGCTACAAGATCCTTCGGGGATACTTTGACGAGGCCTACCTGGACCGCGTGCTCGACGCATGCGGGGAGGCCATCGTGGAAGCCGTGAGCACGCTCGAACCGGCCGACATGACGCTCGCCTCGGCACGCATCGAACCCGATGGCTTCATGGACGACAGCCGCCTGCCGCAGGTCTACGACGATCAGATCTGCGCGGCATGGTTTACCCGGCCCGGCACCCGGGACACCATCGCCACCCTCGTATCATGGGGCAACCACCCCGAAACCCTCGGGGGCAGCAACCCCCTGATCACCTCCGATTATCCGCATTTTCTGCGGGAAGGCATCGAGAATGGGGTCGACGAACCCAACGGTGCGCCCGGACTGGGCGGCACCTGCGTCTTTTTCTCGGGCAACCTCGGCGGCCTGATGACCCAACTGCACACGACGGTGCCCCATCGCGACGGCCAGCAGACGTTCGAGAAAGCCTCGTTCGAGAAAGCGCAGGCCCTGGGCGAAAACGCCGCCCTCAAGGTGCTCGAGGCCCTGCGGAGCCCCGACGCGGTCCCGTCGGTCAACACCGAAGTCGCCGTGGCGGGCCGCTCGTTCCTGGTCCCGCTCCAGGGCGTATTCAACTGGGCCATTCTCGCGGGGGTCATTCACCCCGGGTGGTACTGGGGGAAGAGCCGCACCGAAGTCCATGCGATCCAGATGGGCGACCTGGCCATCCTCACCGTTCCCGGCGAACTGTACCCGGAGATCGCTGAGGGTGGCGTTGAATGCCCCGACGGCGCGGATTATCCCGGCGATATTCTCGAGACGCCGCCGCTCCGGGAGGCTATGCACGGCAAGGTCAATATGATGTTCAACCTCGCCAACGACGAGATTGGCTACATGCTGCCCAAGACCCAGTGGGACAGCGAGGCCCCGTTTGCCTACGGGCGTGAAAAGGCCCAGTATGGCGAAGAGAATTCCGGCGGTCCTCTTGTGGGCGCAACCTATCACCGGGCCGCCCTCGAACTGCTGCGCGACCTCGATGGCCACGCGGCGCTGGCGGTCAACCGGTAGAGCCGGGTCCGCCGCGTCCGGTTTCGAGCGTTTGCCGGACCCGTGCGGCGAAATCGCGCATGCTGAAGGGTTTGGAGATAAACTGGACCCCGCTATCGAGCACCCCGTGATGCGCAATGACGTTCGCGGTGTATCCCGACGTGAAGAGCACCTTGAGCCCGGGGTGCTCCGCCTGCAGGCGCTGGGCCAGGTCGCGTCCGTTCATCTCGGGCATCACGACGTCCGTGACGAGCAGATGGATCGCGCCGCGATGCGCGCCGGCCATCTCGACGGATTTGCCCGGAGAGCCCGATGACAGCACCGTGTACCCGAGCTGTTCCAGGACGCGCTTGCACAGGGCGAGCGTCATGGGCTCATCTTCGACCAGGAGGATGGTCTCGTGTCCGTCGGTCACGGGCTGGGCAAGCGACTCCGGCTCAGACGCCGAATCCTCCCCCGCGCAGCGCGGCAGATAGACGGCGAACGCCGCGCCCCGGCCGGGTTCACTGTGCACCTCGATGAACCCGGCATTCTGCTGCACGATGCCGTAGACGGTGGCCAGGCCCAGCCCCGTACCCTTCCCCTGAGGTTTTGTCGTAAAGAACGGATCGAATATCCGGCTGAGCGTCTCCCGGTCCATGCCCGCGCCATCATCGGCGATTATCAGCCGCACAAACTCCCCGGGACGGAACCCGACACGGTCCGCGCACTCGGCCTCGCGGAGGCAGATGTTCTCTGTCCGGATGGTGATGGTCCCGGCGCCATCGATCGCGTCGCGCGCATTCACGCACAGGTTGGTCACGATCTGGTCGACCTGCGAGGGGTCCATGGAAACGGACCAGAGCCCGTCGGCGGGTTCCCATCGAAGGGGGATGTCCTCGCCGATGAGCCGGCTCAGGATGTTCAGGAGTCCGTCGATGACCTCGTTGAGATCGAGGACCTTCGGGGCAATGGTCTGCTTTCGCGCGAAGGCCAGAAGCTGGCGGGTGAGGTCGGCGCTGCGTTTCGCCGCCATGCGGACCTCCTCAAGCTCGGCGAATGCGGGGTGTGCGGAGTCGAGCTGGGTCTGGGCCAGCTCCGTGTGGCCGAGAATCACGCCGAGCATGTTGTTGAAATCGTGCGCCACGCCTCCGGCCAGACGGCCTATCGATTCCAGTTTCTGCGCCTGGGTCAACTGGGCGCGCAACTTCTCCTGTTCTTCTTCGGCTTGCTTGCGCTCTGTGATGTCCTGGAATGCGGCCATCACGCCAATAACGCGCCCCTGCGCGTCCCGGATCATCGCGGTCGAGAGGCTGGCGTTGAACCGGGTGCCGTCTTTTTTGCGCCGGATCACTTCGAGGTTCGCGAAGGCCTGCCCCGCGATCACGCGCTCCCGGAGGCGGGTAAACTCCGTCTGCTTGTCTTCGGGAACAATGGGCAGCGGTTTCCCCATGACCTCCGCGGCGGTCCATCCGAAGAGTTTCTCGGCGGAGGGGATCCAACTCGTCACGTTTCCTTCCGGGTCGATGCTGAATAACGCCACGGGCGAACACGCCACCATGGCCTGCTGGAACTCCTCGCTCTTTCGCCGGGCTTCCTCAGCCTGGATGCGTTCGGTGATGTCGTGAATGATCGAGTACTGCAAGGGTTTTCCCGCAATCTGGATGCGTCCGCTGAACATCTCGACATCGCGCAGGGAACCGTCCGCGAGGCGATGGCGAACGCGGTCCCGGCTTCGCGGAGCCCCCACGGCGTCCGCCTCCGTCCTCACCTCGGTGCCGGGCTCCGTGTGAAGCTCACTGATGGGCATCGATCGCAACTGGTCGCGGGTCCAGCCGTAGAACGCCTCCGCGGCGGCGTTGGCGTCGGTAATCTGCCCGCTCCCGGGGTCGGTGATGAGCATGACCGCGTGATTCCGCTCGAAGAGGCTGCGATAGCGATCTTCGCTTTCGCGCAGGGCCCGGTCGCCCTTGAGCTTGCGCTCGCTTTCGAGGAACACCTGGGCGGCCAGAAAGAAGCCAACGGGGTACAGCAGCAGCACGATCAGCCCGATCTGGCGAAACGCCTCGCGGCCCGCGCCGCCGGGGATCAGGAGCTGGAGGACAAGCATGACAACATGCACCAGAATGCCGAACGCCAGAAGATTGACCGAACTGACCCAGCGTTCGCTGCGTCGTCGCAGATAATGCAGAGCGGTGCCCAGCGCGGCCGACTCGACAATCACGGAGATGCCCGCAATCGCGCCTGGACCTCCCAGCCAGGCCCGGTACGCCGTGCAGATGATCCCGGACGACAATGCCGTCACGGGACCGCCGAACAGGCCGGCCAGTGCCAGGATGATTGACCGGCCATCATAGATGATGCCCGGTGCGAAGCGGAACGGCGTCAGCATGCCCGCAATCCCCACCACGCCGAACAGGAACCCTTGCGCGAGCCGGTAACTGACGGAATGCCGGTCGAACTTCCGCGACAGTATCTGCAGACCCACCGCCAGCGATACGAGGAGCGCCACGTTCTGAAGCAGATCGATGATCATGCGTGGAACGGGCCCCCCGCCCGACGACCGTTTTCAACCCGGTGAATGTAGGTTGCCTTGCCCATAGGCGCTCCGCACGGCCGGCCCGAACGCCCAACCCGTTCGTGTCCTGCCGTGAAAAGTGTGCCAAAGGACGATTAAAACGTCAATCATCACCATGCGGCCGCGGGAACGAACACAAACTCCAGAGCGCCCTCCGGTCCGCTGG
Organism: Candidatus Hydrogenedentes bacterium UBA2224; assembly: GCA_002348185.1. GTDB lineage: Bacteria > Hydrogenedentota > Hydrogenedentia > Hydrogenedentales > SLHB01 > UBA2224. Next base: position 8,269 of record DDYW01000029.1, read on the forward strand.
AGCGGTGTTTTCGTGCCGGGGGGCCGTTTCTACGGGCGCGCATCTCCATGTTATCCTGCACGGGACGCGTTCGTTGTGGGAAACCCGCAGTCACAGCGCGCATGAGCGAGGGTGAACGATTCGCTCCGCGCCAAGGCTGCGGAAGGGATCCTTCTGTCATGTCCGGTGTCGGGGCGACCGCTGAACCGCGCCTGGCGGATGCGGGAGCGCGGCGTCCGCACGGCCGGACACGTTCACGGAGATCACGCATGGACGATTCGAACCTCAACCCGCTGGGCGACCCCTATGCCTACCTGCTGATAACCGCGACCATCGTCTTGACCGTCACGGGACAGTTGCTGGCCAAGAGCGCCATGCTCGAGATCGGATCCATTCCGTCTTCGCTGCGGGAGATTCCGGCATTTGTGACCCGCGTATGCGCCAGCGGGAAGATCATCACCGCGCTTCTCATTGCTCTGACTGCCGGATTCGCGTGGATCGGGGCCGTGTCGCGCACGGACATCAGCTTTGCGTATCCGTTCATGGCGCTGGCGATCGTGCTGGTGCTCGCTTTGTCGCCGCTGGTCTTCGGCGAAGAGGTGCCGGTGATCCGGTGGTTCGGCGTCCTGATTGTCTGCGTGGGGTTGTGGGTAGCGTCGCGCGGGTGACGTTCCGCGCGCCCGTGGTCAGCGCCTGAAGGAGCGGAATCATGTGGTGTAGAGCATGCACGGTCGTTGTTGCCTGGATGAGTGTGGGCCTGGTCGCGGGGGGGCAGGCCGTGCCCTGGCACGAGCACCTGAGCTATCCCGGCGACGGTTACTGGACGGTCCGCGTGCCCGTCGAGGTCGAGAACCGGAGTGACCTGCCGCTCGAGGGAACGCCGGCCGCCTTGCGCATTCAGCCGGGCGACGGCACAGCCTCCCTGTCCGGCGAGCCCGCCGAAAGCCTGCGGGTGGTAACCACCGGCGGAAAGGAACTCCTCTTCGACGTCTTGACGTCCGGCGGCGCCCGGAAAGGCGCGGGCGCCCTCGAACCGGGAGACGAGATCGTTGTGCCGGTCGAGGCGGATGCCGGCGCGCAGGCGGTGCTGTACCTCTATGCCGGCAACCCGCGGGCGGGGCGGCCGATGGACGAGTTGCGTGCCGTCCTGGCAAATCCGGGATTCGAAACCGGTGACGGGTGGGAGGCCGTATCCGTGGATGCGGCGCATCGCATGACGATCCAGGACGGCGGCGCGCATACCGGCGCCCGCTGCGCGCGGTGCGACGTCGACCCGGGCGCGGAATCCACCTGGGTGAAATTCGGCCAGAGCGGGTTGCCGGTGGCGCCAGGTCAGCGCTACCGGTTTACTGCCTGGGTAAAGGCCGAGCATGTCGTGGGCAAGGCCGGGTGGTTTGTCCACGTCAACGGCGACCGGCCGCAGATGGTGAACCAGCTGGCGGGATGGGACGGCGCCTTCGATTGGCGCGAAGTGGTGCTCGAGTTTGAGGCGCCCGAGGGCAGCCGTTCGTTCACATGCGGGACGGTGCTGTACGGAACGGGTACCGCGTGGTACGACGATGCGCGGCTCGAACGCGTGTCGGAAGACAACCGTCTCACGGTCTCGGTGGGTTCTGCGGAGCGTATGGCCCTGGCCTCGGCGCCTCCCACGCCGCCACAGTGGCCGTCGCCGGAGTATGACCTGTGCGTGCCCCTGTCGCTGCGGAATTTCACGGGCGAACCGGTCGCTCGGCTCTTTGGCCTGGACACGCGGCGCATCGCCAATCAGCAGTTTAAGCTTGCCGGGAACTCGTGGGCCGCCGATGTTGTCGTTGTGGACAGCGACGGGCATGCCCTGGCCGCCTGGGGCCATTTCAGAGAGGACCTGTATGTGGCCGCAAGCGTCCCCGCCCGCACGGAACGGCGCGTGTGGCTGTTTTCGCGGGCGTTGCCCGAGGACGAGCCGGGCGCCGTGCCATCTGCCGGCGGGCCCAACGCGTTTGCCTCGCTCTCGTCGCGCCCCGAAAATCTGCTTGCCAACGGGAGCGTCGAGCAGGGCGACGGCGAAACGACGGAAGCCTGGGAATCCAGCGAGGAAGGCCGCACTGACGGCGGGCTGTACCGGATGCGGCGCGTTCCCGGGGGCGTCGACGGGGTCCACTGCCTGGAACTGCGGATTCCTGAGAGCACGGAGAACCCAGACTGGTTCGGGTGGCGGCAGCGGGTCGACGTGAAGCCCAACACGCAGTACCTTCTGTCGGGCAGCCTCAAGGGGAGCGGCCTCGATGGTTCGGCCGCCATTCACCTCCATACGCATCGCGGCGACGGTTCGCTCACTGAAAGCCCGTACGCGTCGACCGGGCCGCACATCGCGGGGACACAGGATTGGACGGAAACCCGGCTCGTGTTCACCACGCCGCCCGATTGCGCCTATGTGACGCTCCATCTCACCATGAACTGCCACGGCACGCTGTGGCACGACGCCCTCACGCTGATTGAGTCGGGCCAGGGCGTTCCGGGCGAGATCCTGACCCGCGACGCGCCGGACCATCTCCACGCCTGGTGCGTCAATCCGCTGATCAAGACCTTTCCGCACGATGTCCGGCCGCCGGAGGCAATCACCGGGGCAGCAGTCTTCGCTGCCCGCAATACCCGGCAAGCGGTTCAGATTGCGCTGCGGTCGCCGCGCACGGACGCTGTCCTCGTGGCGGCGTCGCCGTTGACCGGTCCGGAGGGTGCGATCCTGGCCGCGCCCGCGGTCGCCCGCGCCGAATACGTGCCTATCGATTTCCCGATCGGGTACCACAACAGCACCCGCCCGGACTACTGCCGGCTCCTGCCCGAACACCGGGGGACGGACGGCTGGCCCGGGGCCTGGCCCGACGCGCTCGTGCCCGTGGACGGGCCCGTGGCCCTCGCGCCCAACCAGACCATCGCACTCTGGTTCGAGATCGAGGTGCCCGCGGACGCCACACCCGGCGATTACACGGGGACGGTGTCGTTGCGCGGGGGAGATACCGCGATTGATGTGCCGGTCACGGCCACGGTATGGAACTTCGCGGTACCGGATGCGAAGCAGCTGCCCGCATTGTACGACCTGCGCCACGGGCCGGGCTGGAACGTGTTTGCCGGGGAGGACCGCCAGGGAAAAATCCGTCAATGGTGCGATTTTCTGGCGCGGTACAACGTTTCGCCGGCCTTGACCCTCGAATCGCCCCGATTCGCCCTGGAAAACGGCCGCGTCACCATGGATACCACGGCGTTTGACGCCTACGCCTCCTATGTTTTCGATGACCTGAAGGTACGGGCCCTCTACACCCCGGGTGATTTTTACGCGTGCGGGTGGGCCTACGAGCCGCGCGACTTCCTGGGGTTCAAGGCGTTTACGCCCGAATACGTCGAGGCGTGGACCAGCGCCTACCGCCTGTTCATTGACCACGTCACCGCGAAAGGCTGGCGCGGCCGATTCGTGCAGTATCTGTCCGATGAACCGTTCGAAAGCAGCGAGAAGACCATCACCGGACTGGCCCGGGTGGCCGATATGGCGCGCTCGGTCGCGCCGGATGTGCCGGTCTATTCGAGCACCTGGCATTACATCAAAGGGCTCGAAGGCCATCTGACGCTCTGGGGCGTGGGCATTCACGAGAGTTTTCCCCTCGAGAAGATGCGCGAACGCCAGGCCGCAGGCGACCGGTTCTGGTTCACCACCGACGGCCACATGTGCACCGACACGCCGTTTCTCGGAGTCGAGCGGCTCCTGCCGTGGCTGTGCCTCAAGTACGGGGTCGAGGGCTATGAGTTCTGGGGCGTGTCGTGGTGGACCTACGACCCGCATACGTGCGGCTGGCACAAGTATATCCGCCAGAGCAACGAGGGCCAGGAATACTACCGGGTGCGCTACCCCAATGGCGACGGATTCCTGACCTACCCGCCCCGCGACGCCGAAGCCGGGGCGCCCCTGCCGACGATCCGCCTGGTCGCCGCCCGCGACGGCGTCGACGACTATGAGCTGTTCCTAGCGCTCCGCAAACATGCCAGCGCCGGGAATGCGGATGCGCAAGCCGCGCTCGACCGCGTGTTCGCTGCCGTAACCATGACCCAGCCCAACGGCCGCTACTCCACCCGGCTCATGCCCGACCCCGACGAGATCCTCGCCGCGCGCACGCAGGCCGGCAACCTGCTCTCCCGGCTCAATTCCGCGGGGGAGGAACCCGACCTATAGCCGGAGCGACGCCGTCCGGTTCGCGGGCTACACAAAATCCCAGACCGCCCCGGCCGACTCCTCTTCGTTTCCGGACTCCACAGACGCCGGTGGAGCGAAAGCCGCTTCCGGAAGCGTCAGGGACACCGGTTCGCCGAGGAAGAACAGGTCCTCCACGGCGGTCTGGAGCGATTCCGCAATCGCCAGGCCCAGCGAGATGGATGGATTGAGGCGCCCCTTCTCGATGGCGATGATGGTCTGGCGCGTGACCCCGGCCGCGCTGGCCAGGGCCGCCTGGGTCATGCCCCGGCGTCTGCGCCATTCCCGGACGCGCGTGTGCAGCAAGCGGCTCGACATGGTCTCAGGGTAGTCTTTCCGCCAGGCGTCGTCAAGGAGAAAAGTCAACAATGCTTTACATTTTGCGCCCCAGGCCGCGGCGCGTTTCCCCAAACGATACGAGACCCGTTACCGCCCACTCTGTAACTTTGTGCTCTGGTCAGCGCATACCGATTCACGCAGACGCGACAGAATACGATCCTGTTGTCCTTTGAGCCACTGCAAAATAGAACGCGAACGCCCGGTCGTTCAAAATGAAACAGCCTGCGTGCGCCCCGAAATGTTTCGCAGTCTGCGAAGGGACGTCTGAGGGCTTGTTCAGAAGGCTGCCGGGCGCATGACGCATCCCATTCAAAGGGGTTTTGTCAGGCCATCCTCAAGGCCTCCCATTCAGGCAAGATCCTGAAACAGCGCCTTCGGAGCGAGCGCCTGAGACCCGGACGAACCCGGCATCCCCGACCGTTACGTGCGAGGGCAACTGCGGGGAGCGGTAAAATGTTATGCATACTTTACATCAAGACAAGCAGAGAGAGCCTCATTCGCGTCTCTCGCCGTGCCTTAAAGCAAGGGGGCCTGGGCGTTCGCGTACTGTTCCTCGAGCTCGGTGTGGCGGGCCCGGATGACCTGGGCGCGTACGCGAAGGTCTTCGGATTCCTCGATACGGTCAAGGCGGTGAAGGGCCTGCGCGAACTCTTCGAAACAGGCGGCGGTCTGTGGATGGTGCATGCCGAGTTTCTCGGCGCGGATGGCGCAGGCCTTGTCGTACAGGGGGACGGATTCGGCATCGCGTCCTTCGAACGCGTAGAGCCGGGCGAGTTCGACGAGGGTGTCGGCCATGGCGGGGTGCTTGCGGCGGCGGGCGTCGATATGGATTCTCTGCGCCCGTTCGAGGAGCGATTCGGCTTTCAGGGCATCGCCCTGGAGGCGGTAATACCGGGCCAGGCCGTTGAGCGCGCGGGTGACGCCGATATCGGTCTGGTCGCGCACCAGGATGAGCAGCGCATGGCGGTACAGGCGTTCGACTTCGTCATATCGGCCCTGGGCATACCGCAGGTCGGCGATATGGAGCACCGTCTCCGGGATTTCGCGGGTATGGGGTCCCAGGACTTTCTTTTTCATCGCCAGGGCGCGCTGGAACACCGCATCGGCTTCGTCCAGACGGCCCTGCGCCATGTACACAGTCCCCAGCCCGTCCAGGGTAGAAGCGCGCCGGAAGTTGTCGGCGGGCAGGGTAATGATCGATTCGCGCTCGGCTGCCTGATAGAGGTGCTCCGCGCGGTTGTACTCGCCCCGGGCACAGGCTTCGTCGGCAGCGCCCTGGTATTTGAGCCATAAGGTCAGTTCAGCGGATGCCCCGGACCCCCAGAACGCCGCTACCGGCATGGCCACCGCAACCAGAAGGAGCTTTCGCATGGCGGTCTTCCCCCTCCTCGGCACGCCGCGTGCGCGTGCATCTTCGCAAGACCCCTCTCTCACACAGCCGGAATTGTAGCACATGGCGCCGATTGCGCACAGGCCAACGGCCCGGACCCGCAGGGCAATCGCACTAAAAGTCAT
>DDYW01000138.1 GCA_002348185.1 Candidatus Hydrogenedentes bacterium UBA2224
GGCCCCTGGCGGGGGTGGCCACGCGGGTCCGCGTGGCCGGGGGTGGATTCCAGCCCCACTATCTTGGGCGCGACCAAGCGGCGGTGATGGTGGGGGTGAACACCGAGGACCGGCGTCAGCTCCTCATGTGGCGCGTGGTGGACGGTATGGACGGTATGGACGGGGACACCTGGGCCTAAGAGTCCACCCCCGTCCGCTTCGCGGCCACCCCCGCCAGCGGGAAACACAAGACCGGAACGCGCAATTTTGGCACCCTCGCCCTGTGTTGGCAAGGGATGCAGGTTGTCCAAAGCCCTACCGGGGGTTGGGGCGCCTGGTCCGTCAGCTCGGCCCCCTTCGCCCTTCGGCCCCCCCGTCCTATTTCTTGTCGCTCTGCTGGCAGCCCTGGCACCCGTCCCAGCAGTAGGTGCAGAGCTTCGTTTTGGGCAGGCCGATGGCCTTTACCAGGTCGTCGAGCTTCTGGTATTTCAGCGTCGTCAGGGAAAGGCGCTGCCGGATCCGGTCGACCATGGTGGCGTACTGGGGCGTCGATGCATCGGTGTACGCGCGCAGCTCGTCGTCGCCGTCGCCCTCGAGTTCCCGGATGGCGCGGCGGGCCGCCAGGTCCATGACGGTCTTCGAACGTGAGAAATTCAGGAATTCGCAACCGTAAACCAGCGGCGGGCACGCCGGCCGCATGTGCACTTCCTGCGCCCCATAATCGTAGAATTGCTGGATCGTATCCCGGAGCTGCGTTCCCCGGACGATCGAGTCCTCACAGAACAGCAGTTTCTTCCCCTGGATAAAGTCGACGATGGGGATGAGCTTCATCCGGGCAACGAGCTCGCGCATGTCCTGGTTTTGCGGCATGAAACTGCGCGGCCAGGTGGGGGTGTACTTCACGAACGGGCGCGCATAGGGGATTTTGGCCGCGTTGGCATATCCGATGGCATGGCCCGTGCCGGAATCGGGAATCCCGGCCACGAAATCGATGTCCTGATCGTCGCCGGCGGCGAGCGCCGCCCCGCAGCGATTGCGCACGACCTCGACGTTGATGCCCTCGTAACTGGACGCCGGAAACCCGTAATAGACCCACAGGAACGAGCATATCCGCAGCTCGTCGCCGGGCGGCGCCTTTTGTTCTGCACCGTCGGCGGTGATCCGGACGATCTCGCCCGGGCCGAGGAAGCGGTCCAGCGCGTACCCGAGATTGGGGAGCGCGGCGGTCTCGAACGTGACGGCGAAGGCCCCGTCTTTCCTGCCGATGGCCAGCGGCGTGCGCCCGAAACGGTCGCGCGCGGCGTACACGCCCTGCTGTGTCAGCAGCAGCAGAGTGCAGGACCCCTCAATGGCTTCCTGGGCCGCCAGAATCCCTTCTTCAAACGTGGCTTCCTGGTTGATCAGCGTCGCAAACAGCTCGGTGGGGTTGATGCCCCCGCCGCTCATCTCCGAGAAATGGGTGGTTCGCTTCTTGAACGCGCGACTGGCAAGCGCGTCCGCATTCTTGATGGCGCCCACGGTCACGATGGCATAAGGGCCGAGGTGCGACCCGATGATCAGCGGCTGCGACTCGAAATCGCTGATGACCCCGATGCCGCTGTGGCCGTGCATGTGCTGGATGTCGTCTTCGAACTTCGAGCGAAACTGGGCTGTGGAGATGTCGTGGATATGGCGGGTATACCCCTCGCCGTTCAGCACGGCCAGGCCGCCGCGCGACGTGCCCAGGTGCGAATGGTAATCGGTTCCGTAAAACAGGTCGCTTACGCAATCGTCTTTCGACACGACGCCAAACAGTCCACCCACGGTGATTCTCCTTCAATAACGGTCAGGCAATAAGAGCGAGGCTGGAGGACCCGTCCCTCCGCCGTGGAATGTACCGCATTGCATGGGCGCCGGGCAAGCTGGCCCGCGGCCCCCTCAGCCGGGTGCGCGGGCGGAACCGGCGCGGCTCAGATCTGCGGGATGGCCTCGGGCTGCGGATACAGCGTCTCGATTCGGTTCAGGACGTCGCCGGTGAGCTGGAGGTCGAGCGCCTTGAGGTTCTGCTGCAACTGCTCGACCCGCGACGCCCCCAGGATCACGCTGCTGATGTTGGGATTCCGGAGACACCACGCGATAGCCAGCTCGGCGGCGCTGACGCCGAAATCCTTCGCGATGGCGGCCAGTTCCTGCCCCTTCTGCTTGTATTCCTCCGTCCAGTACATGGCCTTGATCACGAGGTTCTGCCGGTCGTCGGAGGCGCGGCTGCCCGGGGGGGCGTCCTGGCCCGGTTTGTACTTGCCGGTGAGCATACCGTGGGCGAGCGGCGAGAAAATCACGTTGCCGATGCCTTCCTCGGCCGTCGTGGGAAACAGCAGCGATTCGGGATACCGGTAGAGCAGGTTGTAGCGGGGCTGGCTCACCGCGATGGGCCGCGCGCCAAGCCGGGCCGCCAGCTCATTGGCCCGCACCATCAACGGCGCCGGCCATTCGCTCACCCCCCAGTAAATCACCTTGCCCGCCCGAATCAGGTCTTCCATCGCCAGGAGGGTCTCCTCGAGCGGCGTGTCGGCGTCGGGACGGTGGCACATATAGCAGTCGACATAGTCCATGCCCAGACGTTTGAGGCTTTTGTCGCAGGATTCCTTGATGTGTTTCGCCGAGAGGCCCCGGTCGTTCGGCGCGTCACTCATGGGCGCCCACACCTTGGTCAGGATAAACAGGTCGGAACGTTTCACACCGGCCACGAGCTCGCCCAGGGCCTTTTCGGCCTCGCCCCGGTTGTACGCATCGGCCGTGTCAAAATAGTTGATTCCGGCGTCCAGGGCGGTCTTCACCAACGTCTTCGACGTCTCGGCGTCCGAGGTGAACCCCACCGTCAGGTAGGTGCCCAGGCTCACCGAACTGACCTTCGCGCCCCACTTCCCGAGTTTGCGGTATTCCATCGTCCTTCCCTTCCTGCGGCCCGTCGCGCGTGTGTCTGTACACGAATCCTAACACTCGGCCTCCGCATCCTCAAGGCGGCCGCCCATCCGGAAAGACAAGCACGGGACCGGCCCCGATCGAGCCGGTCCCGCGCGGTGCGAAGCGCGCCCCGGCCTGTCCGGCGCCAGGACGCGCAAACCCGGACCTACACGGTGAAGTTGAGGAGGGCGTCGGCGGCGGTCCCGCGTGAGCCGTCATTGCGCAGAAACGAGGCGATCTGGGCGATGCGGTTGCCGCCCGCCGCGACCTGGCTGACGTTGCGGTACCCCAGCGAGATCTCCTGGATGCCCGCGTCGGCCAGGCCGAGCAGTTCGCCCGCCTCGGTCTGGCCATCGCCGTCATCCCGCCACAGCAGGAGGTCATCAAAGCCCCTATCCAGCCGGTTGATGCGGCCGTCGCGGTTGGTGTCCAGGCGGCGCAATTCCTCGAACCCGTTCGCTGCGCCGTTCTGGTCGCCGAACAACTCGGTGCCGTTATCGATCCGGCCGTTCGCGTTGCGGTCAATCGCCAGAAACGCGTCGCCGCCCGTTACGAACCCCGTGGTCACTGTTTTGCCCGTTCCGGTGATGTCGAACCGTGCGCCCTGCGTGTAGCCCGTCAGTTCGATGCCATCGCCGTCCAGGTCGAGCACGATCGGGTCCGACTGCTGCACGGCCGCCTGCTGAACCTGGACAAGCTCCTCGTATTCAAACTGAAATTCCAGCTGGATCGACAGGCTGCCGGTCTGCATCGCGGTGGAGAGCGCTTCCCCGGGCTGCGCCGCGGTATTGCCTTCCCCGAAAAGCCCCAGGGCGCGCAGTTCCTCAATAAACGCGTCAATCCGTTCCTGCACGTCCCCGCCACCCTGCACGAGGTCGTGCAGAAGGGAAAAGAGCTCGCTGGCGATTTCGTCAAGCTGGGCCAACGCGTCCTGCGCGAACCCCAGAAACCGGTCGAACGACGCGGGGTCGCCATCCTGAAGGCCTTCCGCGGCCCCGGCGAATCCGTTCAGGGCGGCCCCGGAAAGCTTAATCGACACCGAAAATCGGGCGGCCATCGCCCGGCTGGCCCGCACAAACGATTCGTTCCGCGTCCCGTCAAGCCCCGCGGCCACGTCCGCGGTTCGCCGCTGGAAGACCGCCAGCTCCTCGATGCGCGCTTCGGCCACGAAACTGAATTCGAGCTGTTCCAGGCCCGCCGCCGCCTGCGTGCCGCCGCTGCGTTCCTGTACGGCGGCGATGCGTTCCCATACCCGCTGGAATTCCGCCGCGAGGCTCATCCGCTGCACCCGGGCGCCGTAGGTGACGGCGTTAAATGTGTCCGCGACACCGGTTTCGGGGCCCGTCACGGCGTCCGTGCCGGGGTCATGGGCCGCCGCGGTCAAGCGGTTGGGCAGCGCGACGCTTTCGCCCGGTTCCTGGCCGGAAACACGAAGTTTCGGCAGCGCGGGAGCGGTGAGGGGCAGGTTGAGCTGCGGAAAGACATTCGGGGAGATAGCGGTACCCACGACAGTTCCTCCCGGCCCGTTCCGCGCGGGCGGAACCGGCCTCCCATAGTTGTTGCCATCCCTGTGTATCGGCGGATCCCCCGTCCGGCTTTAGACAACGGGGCGGGCGGGATAACCTGACGCCGGCCCACGCAGGAATAGGGGCTGCTACTGACTTCGGGCTACAGATGTCGCGGGCTTTCAGCCCTTCCTCTTTTGGGGGTATCCGCTTTCCTGGCCCTTCAGGCCAGGCTGGTATGTTTTCGCGCCGTTGGCGCTCAGGATCCGCGCGTGACGCAGACACGGCCCCCTTCGCACCCTCACACCGCCCTGCACGTAAGGGGCTCCGGCCGTGTATGCGGGCGTTTATGCCTACCGGCAAGTGGAGCGGCATTCACGGCTTACGCTATACTCGGTCCATGCGTATGCTGACACAACACCGCCCGTTCGGGATTCTCCACCGCTATGTTTTGCGTGAAATCGCGGTGCCGTCCGTGTTGGCGTTCGCGCTCATCAGCTTTCTGGCGGTCGGGAACGAGCTGCGGGAACGCATCGAATTGCTGCCCATCGAGCACATCTCGCTGTTCGACATCCTCCGGCTGACGGCCTTTTTCCTGCCGAGCGTGGTGACCTTCATCATCCCCATCACCTACATGATGGGGGTCTTGCTGGCCTTCGGGCGTTTGAATCAGGAAAACGAGATCATCGCCATGAAGGCGGCCGGCATTCCCCTCAAACGCGTGGTGATCCCCGTGATACTCGGCGGTGCGCTGCTCAGCGTCGCGTCGTTTGTCATCCAGGACCGCATTCAGCCCTTTACGTTCAAGAGCGCCATGCTGATGATCACGCGCGAACTGCCCAGCCGCCTCACGCTCGACGTCCTGCCGGCGGGCGTGATGCACGAGATCCAGAGCGACCAGGGCGTCTGGCGCATCTACATCGAAAAAAAGGACGCCGAGACGGGCACCCTCCACAATATCGAGCTGCTCATGCCGCGCAAGGAAGGCGAAGCGTGGACCTTTTTCGCGCGGGAAGCCCAGATCGCCACAACCGGACCCCAGACCGAGGTCATCCTGCGCGACGGCTATTCCATCTACCCCCAGGAAGACGGGGAACAGATGCTCGTCAGCGTGTTTCCGGAATTCCGCGTGCCCTGGCCGCAAAACCCGCCCGAGAAGATCCCGCAAGAGCGCCGTACCCTGAACCTGGCCGGGTGTTTTGCCGCCGAACGCGAACTCAACGCCCTCTATGAGGTCCGCCGTACCGACAAGCTCAAGGGCGACCTCCGCGAGATGCGCCACGAAATCAGCGAACGGTTTTCGCTGCCAATGCTCAGCTTCGTGGTGAGTTTTCTGGCGGCGCCCCTGGCCGTGCGGTCGCGCCACGGCGGCCGGTCGTACAGTTTCGCCATCGGCTTCCTGATCCTGCTGATTTATTTTCCGTTGACCATCCTGCTCGAGCCGCAGTCCCTGCGCGGCCTCGACACCGTGATTCTGCGCGGCATGACGCCCAACCTGGTTTTGCTGGCCGCGGGCTGTGTCGCGTTGTGGCGGGTGGACCGGATATGAGGCTGACCACCATCGACACGTACCTGGGACGGCGGCTGGCATCCGCCTTGTTCCGCACCCTGGTGGCGCTCGTCGCGATCTTCATTTTGCTTGACCTGCTCACGCACCGCCGCGGCCAGATTCTGCGGATGGACATCTCGTGGGGGGTGGTCGGGCAGTATTACCTCGCCTACGTGCCCTGGGTGGTGTTTCAGGTCGCGCCGCTGTCGATGCTCGTGGCGGTGCTGATGGTCATGGGCGAAGCCGCCCAGACCAACGAGGTGACGGCCGCACTCGCGGGCGGCATCAGCCTGCGCCGGTTCAGCCGCGTGCTGCTGGTGGCCGGCCTGCTCTTCTCGATCGCTCTGTTTGCCGCGGAAGAGACCGTGGGCGCTTATGCCGCGCAGCACGCCGAGCGCATCGAGCGCAACCATTTCTCGCGCAATCCCGACAGCGAACGTGACGGCCTCACCTGGGCCCGCCTCTCCGACGGCTGGACCTGCCACGTGCTGAAATTCAACCGCGTTGCGTTGACCGGCGAAGGCGTCCTGCTCCATACCGTCCGCGACCAGGCCATGCAGCACATCGATGCCCGCCGCATCTACTGGGACGAAACCCGCGGCCAGTGGATTCTCGAAGACGGGCATTGGCTGGTGTTCTCGCCCGGCGGCGGGTCGCTCGCCTCGCAACAGCGCATCACCCAGATGCCCGCCCCGTTCAGCGAACGCCCCGAACTCCTCTTCGCCATGGACAAACCGCCCGAAACCCAGACCGCCCGCGGGCTCGCCGCGGTCGTGCGCCATGCCGCGCGCATCGGCGTGCCTGCCCAACGGCTTCGGGTCGATTTCCACACCAAGTTCAGCCAGCCCGCGATTGCTTTCGTCATGGTCTGGCTGGCCATCCCCTTCGCGATCCGCGTGCGCCGCGGGGGCGTCGCCATCGGGTTCGGCGCGAGTGTCGCCATCGCCCTGGTCTACCTGACCCTGTTCGGGATCGGCGTGACCCTGGGCGACGGCGGCCGGCTGGCGCCGGTCCTCGCGGCCTGGCTCGCCAACCTGGTCTTTCTCGCGGCCGGCATCACCCTGTTTCTCAGGACGCCCACCTGAGTGCAACAGCCTCCCGGTCCGGCCGAATCCGGCGCGTTACGACGGCAGCGTCGGGAGTTTCGAGGTCCGGTCTGGCCGGGGATGACGGTCGACATACTGCTCGGCAGCGTTGTCCCAGAACATCACCTTTTCCTGCTGGTAGGCATCGCAGGCGAGTTTGGTGGCCACCTGCGCGCGGTAGGCCAGCTCGGGCGGACAATGGCACTCGGTCCGGTTGCGGATCGCGTTGAGCCAGTTGTCCATGTGTTCCTCGCGCGGTTCGGTGGGGATCTCGAGGACGCCGTCGGTCCCGTACTTCTCTTTGAACCAGCCCTTGAATTCGTCTTCGGGCGTCACCTGGATACCGGCGCCGCCCGGCCGCAGCGTGGCGAAGTGGCCGCGGATCATCGGCGGGTTCGCCTGTTTGTTTGCCATCGACGACGTCATCAGAATGCTGAAATCCTCCGGATAGTCCATCACCACCAGGAAGGTGTCGGGGACTTCGCGGTCGTCGTGCTGCACAAAGATGCCGCCGCCCGCGGACACTTTCTCGGGCGCCTGGCAGCCGAGCGCGATCGTCATCGGCGCGATGAAATGGTAGAGGAGGTCGGTCGCGATGCCGCCCGAATACTCCCAGAACTTGCGAAACTGGAAGAACCGGGGTTTCGAGAATGGGCGTTGAGCCGCGGGGCCGAGCCACTGGGGCCAGTCGATGTACCCGTCGCCGCCGTTGGGATCGTCCGTGGCATCCTCATCGATAGCGTAGTTCCATTCGCCGCCCTGGGGGTTTTCGGGGCTCCCCGAGTTGCGGCTGTAATCCACCTGGGCGTAGATGATCTTGCCCAGACCGCCGTCCTGGATGAACTTGCGGGCCTGCCAGAACCAGTCGTCCGAACACCGCTGCGCGCCGCATTGAAACACCCGGCCGGTGCGGTAGGCCGCGTCGCGCACGTCGAGCGACTCCTCGACGGTCAGGGTCACCGGCTTCTGGCAATAGACGTCCTTCCCAGCTTCCATGGCGTGAATCGCGTTCAGGGCGTGCCAATGGTCCGGCGTGGCGATGACCACCGCGTCGATGTCGTCCCGTTCGAGCAGCTTCGTGTAATCATAATAGGCGTCGATGTCGCGCCCGGTCGCGGCCTTGACCCGCTCCTTGCGTTCCTTCTGGCGGCGCGTATACACGTCGCAGATGGCCCGCACCGCGAGCTTCTGGCCGGCTTTTTCGCGATCGAGCAGGTCGGACAGGTGGCCGCCGCCCATACCGCCCACACCGATCATCCCAATGCCCAGCACCTGGTCCGGGGCGGGTACCTTGCCCGTTTTCGGCGCATGCGGATCAACGGGGGCGACCTTCTCGCGGGCCGCGACCCGAAACGCCTGCGCGCCCAGCCCCGCAACGGCCGCGCCCTGGCCGGCACGCCGCAGAAAATCGCGCCGGTTGATGTCATGAATGCTTGGTGTGCTCATTACAGACCTCCTGTCACGGCAGCGGAAGAACCCTCTGTCCGGAAACATGGGAATACCGATCAGGTCGCGATGGTACACTTCCCCCGCGCTGGATTCCACTCCAGAATGAACCGGCCATCGGCGGTGGACGCTATGGACGGTATGGACTTTATGGACTTTATGGACGTGTCGGCCTGAACGATTGTGAAGGCGTCGAACAGAGGCGACGGGTCTGTTCGACCCCCATTCGGGGGTTGAGATGGGGGGAGGCCGCCGATCCACGGGTTTCACCCGCAGCTCACATTTGACACCTTCGGTGTCGCTGGGGACTGCCCGTCCACCCCGTCCACCCCGTCCATACCGTCCATACCGTCCATACCGTCCATACTGTCCATACTGTCCATACTGTCCATAGCGTGTGCTTCCCCGGCAATTCAGGCTACCGCGGAACCGTGGGCCAAGAAAAGGGATTGGAGTATTATGGCAGGGTGTGGGCCCGGCAGCCGGCGCCCCACCCGGTTCGCATCACTGCGGGAGAGGAGACCCCGGTCATGAACGCCCTCAATCTACGCCGATTCGGCCGCGTGGCCATTGCCCTGGCCCTGACCGCCTGCGTCGCGGGCTGCCCGCCCGTGCTCGGGACGTTCCAGTGGGCACAGACCGGCGGCGGCTTCGACGCCGACCGGGCGACCGCCGTGGCGCCGCGCCTGGCGGGCGGGGCCTACGTCTGCGGCCAGTTCACCGGCAGCGCCGTGTTCGGCGCCGGACAAGCCGGCCAGACCACCCTCGTCGCGAACGGCGGTCCCTACGACACGGACCTCTTCATTGCCCGCTACGAGGCCGACGGCGCGCTGGACTGGGCCACGAGCGCGGGCGGGCCTCAGGACGACTGCGCGGCCGACATCGTCCAGCTTGTCGACGGCTCAGTCGTCGTGACGGGGTATTTCCACAACATCGCCACCTTCGGCGCGGGGGAAGCCAATGAAACGCGGCTGGGGGCGGCGGGCGAATTCGACCAGGGCGCGTTTGTCGCCCGGTATTCCAGTGACGGCGCCCTGCTCTGGGCCCGGAGCGAAGGCGGCCTCGGCGAGGGCGACGCGGGCACCGCGCTCAGCGCGTTCCCCGATGGCAGTTTTGTGCTGGCGGGGACGTTCGAAGACAGCGCCGTTTTTGACACCGCTACGCTGCGGCCCACGGTGCTCATCGCGGGCGGTCCGTTCGACACCAACCTCTTTCTCGCGCTCTACGAACGCGACGGCGATCTGATCTGGGCCAGCGGCGCGGGCGGGCCCGCGCCGGACGTTGCGCCCTCTGTCGCCACAACGCCGGGCGGCGACATCGTCTTGACCGGCACCTTCGAGGATTACGCGGTGTTCGGCGCCTGGGGCGAGCCGCGCATCGAGATCCGCGCCTATTCCTCGATCGACCGCGACGTCTTCATCGCGCGGTATCGCGGCGACGGTACGGTGGACTGGGTCCGCAGGGCCACCGGCATTGACATCGATCAGGGGCTCGGCGTCGCCGCGTTTCTCGACGGGTCCATGGTCGTCACCGGCACGTTCACCGACCGCATCGTTTTTGCGCCCGATACCCCGGCCAAGGTAACGCTCACCGCGCGGAACATGCTCGATAGCGATGCGTTTCTCGCCCGATACGACCGCGACGGCAACCTCGCATGGGCCCGGCAGACCCGCGGCATCGATGCCGACGAAGGAACCGCCGTGGCGACGATTCTGGGCGGCTCGTGCGTGGTCGCGGGCACGTTCACGACCACCATCACCCTCGGCGCGGGCGAACCGAACGAGACCACCCTGAACACGGCCTTTGAGTTCGAGCGCAACATCTTCGTGGCGCGCTACGACGCCAACGGCCGACTCGAGGCGGCCATGCGGGTGCCGGCCATCAGCGGCGCGTGCGATGCGGGCCTCGCGCCCGGTGGCAGCGTGCTCGTTGCCGGGTGGCTCGCGGGCAGCGCAACACTGTACGACGTGACCGGCGCGCCCGTGCGCGTGTCATCGGCCGGCGCCGAAGACGCCTTCCTCGCCCGCGTGGCCTTTTAGGCGGTGCATTCCGCCGCACCTCGCTTAGTCGATCATGGAATCCGGCAGGAGGCTTTGACGGCGGGGAAGGGCAGGCGGGCGGATCCGCGCGGCCACCGCCCGGATCGGGTCGGATGCCTCCGCCAGGAGATGCTCAACCAGCGCCCGTACCCCCATGGCGTCCGCGAGAGCGCGATGCAGCCCGGGTGCGGCGATGCCAAGGGTGTCCAGCAGCGGTCCGAGAGCGTGGCTTGCGGCGCCGGGAAAGCGTTCCCGCGCCCAGGCCAGCGTGTCCACCACGCGCAGGTTTGGCGCGGGTTCCCCGCCATTCAGCAGCGTCGCGTTGATGAACCGGGTATCGAACGAGGCATTTTGGGCCAGGAAATACGCGTCCGGCCCCGCCCAGGCGAGAAACGAACGCAGCACCTCGATGGGGGGACGGCATGCCGCCACCATCGCGTCCGTAATGCCCGTGACGTCGCGCACCGCCGCCGGGATGGGCGCCCCGGGCCGGGCCAGTTCCTGGAACGTCTCCGCCGCTGGCTCGTGGGGATGGAACTTCACCCCGGCGATCTCGAGCAGCGCATGTTCGTAGGGAGACAAGCCCGTCGTTTCGATGTCGAACGCGATCAATATGGCCATGGGTAGTGCAGCGGCGCCTCTATCGTCTGGTCGTGGCTTGGGAGTCGTGCCCCGTGAGCGCGGGAAAACGGTCCCTGCGAAACCAGCGCGTGAGCCACCCGGCCTTCCGCAACCGGAAATCGGCGGGGTCGCACACGTGCGTCTTGCCCCGGCGCGTCTCGAGAAGCAGCCGGCCATCCGGCAGGACATCCTTCACCCGCCAGTACTTCTCGACGGTATACGCATACGTCTCGCCGTGTTCGGCCGGCACGATGTTTTCCGCGCGGCGGCCCGGATGCTCGCTTTGCTTGCTCACCCGGTAGATCACCGGGTCGCCGGGTGCAAACCTGTGTTCCATCGTCTGCCTCGAAAACTCCCGCGTTCTTCACCGATCAGCAAAGCTGACATAACTATTATGCGCTCCACGCGTGAAAAAACGAACCCGATTCGTACCGGAACCGCACGAACCCTCCGGGGCCGGATGACTCAGGCGTCCGCGACCAGCCGGTGAATGACCGCGCCGCTCGGAAGTTTCGGGAAGAAATAGGTCGATTTCTGCGGCATGGGATCCGCGGCATGCGCGCACGCGCAGATCTGCTCGGTGCGGGTACCTTTCAGGAAGAATCCGAGTTTCTTTTCACCCAAGACGACGGCCGCGAGGGCGGCATCCGCCCGGGGCTCATAGACGTACTCGGCGCCGTCGGGCAGACCCATGACCCGCTCGAACAGTCCGCGGTGCAGCACAGCCACGTCGAGGTCGCGCCAGGCATCGGTGCGGTCATCGCCCAGAAACGCCGCGCGGTCGATGTCGCGCAGGGTCAGAATATGGCGTCCGCCGTTGTGGACGGCCACGCCGATGGCGCAGCCGGGGGCGGCCTCGACCCGCGCGGCGAGATCGTCGCCTGCGGGGGCAATGTCGAACCATTCGCCGGCGGCATTCAGAAATGCCGGTTCGGTGAACCCTTCGGGGGGATCCAGGAGCCGGTGGGTCGGCCATACCCGCAGGCCGGGGTCGTTGATGTCCACGAATCCCATCAGGACGAAATCGTAGGGCCGGTCGCCGTTTGGTTGTTCGCGCTCGTGCATCCGGTCGCGGTACAGGCACGCCATCCGGAACCGGTGGTGACCGTCGGCGATGTAGAGGGTTTCATCGCGGAAAAAGCGTGTCACCGCCTCATCCTGCGGCACCTTCCAGACGCGCTGGGTCACCCCGTCAATGGTGACCGCGCGCATATCCTCGGGCCGCCGTCGCATCTCGTCATAAAACGGCGCAAGCAGCGCGTTCGGGTCGCGATACATCACGAACACCGCGCCCAACTGGGCCCGGGTATGTTCGGTCAGCGCCAACCGGTCGGCCACCTTCTTGTCGAAGACCCGCTCGTGGTCCAGGTAACTCGATTTCCCGTACTCCGGCAGCCGGGCGGCGGCAAAAAACCCTTTCCGCACCAGTTCCTGGCCGTCCAGACCCTTAAACGTCTGGGACAGGAGATAGAACGACGGTTCGGGGTCCTGCTTCAACGCGCCCTGCGTAAGCCACGAGTCCAGCCTCGCCGCCGCGTTCCGGTAACGCTCGTCGCCCTCGCCCTCGGGAAGCAGCACATGCACCATGTTAAACGGGCTGCGCGCCATCAGTTCCGCGCGCTGCGAAGGGTTGATCACGTCGTACGGCGGCGTGATCGCGTCGTCGTACGGTCCCGCCACCGTCGGGTCAAATCGAAAGGCGCGAAATCCCTTTACTTCCGGCATGAATGGTGGCACTCCCTTTTGCTGAATAAACCCGGGAAATCCTGCGGAACGGCGGCGTCCGCCCCCTGCACTCCCCTGTGAACTCCGGCATACTACCGCCCGCACAGGCGGACGTCAAGGAACGCCGGAACGCCGAGGCTTTCTTCAGACGGAGTGGCCACTGGCGGGGGGCGCACGACGCGGGGCGCGGAAGATCTGCGCTTGCCTGGTCGACCGTGGGGACGTGCCCGTGAACGACTCCGAAGGAGTCACGTCAATCCGTTCCTCGCCGCCCGCGACGTTTCGTGCCGGCCCGAGGCACGACAGCTCACTGAGCCGAAACCGGGGATTGTGAAGGGGCGGCCCTCAGAGGGGGTCTCGCAACAGCGCGGTTCGTTTCCGCAAAACGCGGATAGAAATGAACACGGCCAGTCCTACCAGGAGAATAATGTTCCACACGGGGTCAGGCCAATCGAGCGCGAAATGCGGCCAGTTCCCCATCAGGACCTCGGTGATGGTTTCGATCAGATAGAAGGCCAGGATGATGCCAAACAACGTCTGATGTTCGCGGCGAAGCACCTTTCTGAACGAAAACGGGTGCTTGGAAGGGCGCCATTGGCGCCATCGAGGCAGAAAAGCAGGCGTTGCACTCGCCCACTGGACGTACAGCTCCCCAAATTTGCGACGCAGAAACATCTCCTCCGCGAAGATGATGCGCTCGTAATAGAGGAAGAATGCCAGCAGGAAGATAACGGGGATCCACCAGACGCGCAGAAACATCGCCGGGCCCAGCCCCACCAGAAAATTGCCCAGATACAGAGGGTTCCGCACAATCGAGTACATCCCGGTAGTGTTAAGTTCCTCCGCCACCTGCTTCTTTGTATTGCGGCCCGAGGTGTGCGCGGGCGTACATCCCACGGTGGCAACACGAATCCCAAGACCGGCCAGGGATATCGCCAGGCACATCATTTCCCACGCGATGTCCAGCAGATGGCTTCCAAAAGGATACGAGAAATAATGCAGACCGATAAGAAACAGGACCACGAGCACCAACGGCAGGTAACTTCTCCACCGGAACAGCCACCTTCCGGAACTCTCCATTTCTTCCATCAACGGCATAAGCGCCTTCCCTTAGAACCTATACACGAAAATACAGCTTCGAAAGTACAACGTTTCCCGGCTGCCATCATTATACCGTTTACCGTACGTTTTGGCATTCCCCGCTGTGAGAAGGTTCGCGAGTGCGCGCACTCGGCGGCACCCCGGACGCAGGCCGAACCGCACAGGGTCAGGCACTGCAGGCTCCGGTTCGCGTTCAAGTTCGCCGTCGTCGAGCAGCTTGCGGGCGCCCTTCTCGACCTTCTTCACGTCGCCTTTGCCATCTCGAAAACCGCAATCGCGAGAGGAGCGAGGGGACGGGAGACTGGTATACTGTGCATGACCCGCGCGGCGTGCGGTTGCGGCGGCACGCGGGCGGATTCCGTTTTTGGGTTTGAAACAACGTTCGGAGCACTGCGATTCGTCCTCTTCTAACCCTATCCGCGTTGGTCCTGACGCTGGTTGCCAGCGTGGCGGCCGCCGATGGCGCCGGGGATGTCCGGATGGCGCTGGGGGCCGGTCCGCGCACCGGCGACGTGTACGTGGTCGAGGTGCCGGTTTCCGGCGCGGACGCGGTCGCGGAGCTGACCCGGCGGCAGTTCGACATCGCCTCGGTGCATGGGGGCGTCGTCGAGGTTTATGCCGTGGCCGAAGAGCTCGTCCTGCTGGCGGAGTTGGGCTATTCGTGGCGGGTGCTCGGGCGCGACGGCGATGGGACGAAGGCGCTCGACGAATACAACGGGTACGCGTCCGTCACGGCCCTCCTCGATGCCTATGCGCAGGCGTATCCCGCCATCGCGCGGCTTGAAAGCGCGGGCCCGTCGGTGCAGGGCCGCGAGCTGTGGGTGCTCTACATCAGCGACCACCCCGGTCTCGAGGAAGACGAGCCTGAATTCAAATACACCGCAACCATTCACGGCGACGAGCCCCTCGGCACCGAGCTGTGCCTGTATTTCATCGATCTGCTGCTCACGGAATACGGCCACACCCCGCGCATTACCGCCCTCGTCGACAACACCGCCATCGCGATCATGCCCCTGATGAATCCCGACGGACGCGAGGCCGGCACGCGGGGGAACGCCCATGGCGTGGATCTCAACCGCGCGTTCCCACGGTATCCGGCGGATTACACCGGCAGCATCGGAGACGGCGAACCGCTCAACACCGCCGGACGCCAGCCCGAGGTCGCGCGCGTCATGGAATGGACCGCGGCGAACCGCTTTGTGTTGTCGGCCAATTTTCATACGGGCTCGCTACTCGTCAATTATCCCTACGACGAGGATGGCGTGCCCTCGGGAGCGGATGCCCCCACACCCGACGACGCGTTGTTTGAAGACGTGGCCCGGTGCTATTCCCGCCAGAACCTCCCGATGTGGAACAGCGTGGAATTTGCCGACGGGATCTCCAACGGGTCGGCCTGGTACGTCATTTTCGGCAGCATGCAGGACTGGAATTACCGGTACATGGCCTGTAACGACGTCACGATCGAGCTGTCATACGCCAAATGGCCCGCAGCCGGCACCTTGCCGGCGTTCTGGGACGACAACCGGGAAGCCATGCTGCAGTATCTCGAAGCGGTCCACATCGGCGTGCGCGGCATCGTCACCGACGCCCTCACCGGCCAGCCGGTCGACGCCCGGGTGACGGTCGAGGGCAACGCCCAACCCGTGTTCACCGACCCGGACGTGGGCGATTACCACCGCATGCTCCTGCCCGGCGTCTATACCCTCACCCTCCAGGCCGAGGGCTACCATCCGCGAACGTTCACGAACCTCACCGTCACCACCGGGCCCGCCACCCGCGCCGACGCCGCCCTCGTGCCGCTCGGCGCCGTGTTCGACGCCGACGTCAACGACGACGGCGACGTCAATGCCGTCGATATCCAGCTTGTGGTCAACGATGTCCTGGGCCTCCCGGTCCCGATCGATGGCGACATCAACGGGGACGGCGACGTCAATGCCGTCGATGCCCAGCTCGTCATCAACGCCGCCCTCGTCCGCTAGTACCGCGTTCCAAGAGGAACAACGCGAACCCGGGGGCCTTCCCGTGTTGCCGAATAAACCGCGGTATCGGGTGTACTGAGCAGAGGCAGGCAGGGACGCCCGGGCATGCGGTCCAGACGCATGCGGGAACCCCGCGCCGCTTGCGGGCATTGACAAGCCCCCGCAGGAACGCGCTAGACTGTCCCATGGGGCCGTTGCGCCGCTGTGGCAGCGCGTATCCGAACCGCGACACGCCGGCGGCACGCCATTGGGAGGGGCAACCATGACCACGGTCTTCATTATCTGCGCCGCGCTGGGATCTACCATTCTGATTATCCAGCTGATCATGCTGCTGATGGGATTTGGTTTCGATCACGACATCGGCGACGGGCATGCCTTCGATTTTGGCGGGGACCACGACGCCTCGTTCGGCGACCACCCCATCGAGTTCGGCGGGGACCACGACGCCGGCGCCCTCGGCGACCACGATGTCGGCGCGGACGGCCATCTTGATGCCGCCCACGACCACGGCATTCACGACCACGGTTCCTCATGGTTTTTCAGCATGTTGTCGGTGCGCTCGGTGGTGGCGGCCCTGGCGTTTTTCGGGCTGGCCGGGCTGGCGATGGACGCGGGCGGTGCCCCCATCTATATCACCTTTGTCGTGGCCTGCGGCGCGGGCGCGGTGGCCATGATCATCGTCGCGTGGCTCATGCGCCTGCTGTACAGCCTTAACGCCGAGGGCAATGTGCATATCGAGCGCGCCGTGGGGTTGCCGGCCTCGGTCTATCTGCGCATTCCGGGCAAACGCTCGGGAACCGGCAAGGTTACCGTGAAGCTTCAGGACCGCACCATGGAGTATCTCGCCATGACGGAAGGCGGCGCACTGCCGACCGGCGCGCCCGTCAGGGTGGTGGGCGTCATCGGACCGGACACCCTGGAGGTTGCGCCGGCCCCCGAAGGGAAGGAGAACATCTGACATGCCACTGTTTATCGGTCTGATCATCGTGCTGGGGGTCGTGATCTTCCTCAGCTTCGTGCTCCTGCTGGCCAACCGCTACAAGCGGTGTCCCAGCAACCGGGTACTGGTCATCTACGGTAAAGTGCGGGGCAACACGCCGGCGCGGTGCATCCACGGCGGCGCCGCGTTTGTGGTGCCGCTCATTCAGGATTACGCCTACCTGAGCCTGGAACCGTTCCAGATTGCCATCCCGCTGAAAGACGCACTGTCCATCGAGAACATCCGGGTCAACGTGCCCAGCGTATTCACCGTGGCTATCGGCACCCAGCCGGAGATCATGCAGAACGCGGCCATCCGTCTGCTGGGGCTCGACGCCCAGGAGATCAAGCACCAGGCCGAAGACATCATTTTCGGCCAGTTGCGCCAGGTGATCGCCTCGATGAGCATCGAGGACATCAACCGCGACCGCGACAAATTCCTTCACAGCATCCAGTCATCGCTCGAACCCGAACTCCGCAAGATCGGCATGGTCCTGATCAACGTGAACATCACCGACATTACCGATGAGTCGGGTTACATCGAGGCCATCGGACAAAAGGCCGCGTCGCAGGCCATTCAGCAGGCGCGCGGCGACGTCGCCGAAGAGGTGAAACTCGGCGAAATCCGCGTCGCGGAAGCCGAGCGCGACAAGCTGGTCCGGGTCGCCGAAGCCAGCAAAGAACGCGAGATCGGCACGCGGGCCGCGACGCGCGACCAGGCCGTCCGCGTCGCCGAAATGGATAAGGAACAGACCGTTGGCGAGCAGCAGGCCGCGTTCCAGCGCGACGTGGCCGTCAAGGATGCCGAACGCGAGATGCGCGTGCGTGTCGCGGGCGCCAACGCGTCGGCCATCGAGGGCGAAAACGAGGCCAAAGCCACTGTGGCAAACTCGAACGCCGCGTTGCAGGTGAAGGAGGCCGAGGCCTACCAGCTCGGCGAAACCCGCAAGCGCGAGGCCGAGGCCGCCGTCCTCGAGGCCCAGTACCGCGCCCAGGCCAAGGCGGCCCTGGCCGACGCCGAACGCGTTGAAGCCACACGCCGCGCCGAACTCGAAGCGCCTGCCAAGGCCCAGAAGGCCAAGACCATCGTCGAGGCCGAGGCCGAAGCCGAGAAGCGCCGGATCGAGGCCGAAGGCCAGGCGGCCGCCATCTTCGCCCGGCTCGAAGCCGAAGCCAAGGGTCAGTTTGAAATGCTGGCCAAGAAAGGCGACGGTCTCCGGCGCATCATCGAGGCCTGCGGCGGCGCCCAGGAGGCGTTCCAGCTCCTCATGCTCGAACACCTCGACACACTCGCCCAGACCTCGGCCCAGGCCATTGCGAACATCAAGTTCGACAAGGTCGTCGTCTGGGAAAACGGCGGGGACGGCCAGGGAAGCAACACGTCCAATTTCCTGCGCAACCTCTCGCACACGCTCCCGCCCATGCTGCAGGTCATGAAGGACATCGGCGGCATCGAGGTGCCGGAATACCTGGCCAGACTGACCCCCGAAGGCGCCGCGGAAGCGGCCGCGGTCCGGCAGGCCGCCCAGGCCAGAGGTGACGCGAAACCCGCCGGTACCGAACCAAAACCGAAAGAAACCGCCCCCGAAATGTAACCGCATCCATTCATCAGCAACGGCCGCGCGTCTCCCAGCGGGATGCGCGGCCGTTTTCTTGTGCACCGGCAGCCGGTTCACAGCCAGCCCAGACCCGGCCCGGCGGTCTTCTTTCGAGGGATGGGCCACAGAGGCCACAGAACACCGAGTTTGGAAGTCCTGCAGACGAACGGACTGGCGCGCATTGATCCCAGACGACGCCAAACGATAGAAACGGGACTCCGGGGATCCCGGAACGGGGTACACTCTGCTATGGTCGCGGCCCATGGAGCACGTGCACCCGTAACTCGACGCCGAAGGGCTGGGTGCCGGCGTTCCCACACTTCTTCCGGTCTGAAGGACCGGCACATGAACACTATCCGTCAAAGTGGGGGCCTTCATCGCTTACGCCTTTGATTTGCGTCGGTCATCCGGCGATTCGCGAGGATGCCGCATCTTGAGCGCGGAGTCGGCCTGCCGTATCATGCCCCGATTGGAACGCGGTGAACTTACCGGAAGGAACCTCATCATGGTGATCGCTATGTCCATCAATCTGTGCGTTGCTTTCTTTGCGGCGGCCCCCGGCGCTGCGGAACCCCCCGACTTCACCCCGGCAGGCGAATTTGGCGCCCGGATTCAGGCCGTCCTCGACCGCTACGGCATCCAGGAAATCGCCCCTCGCTTCACCGACGATTTTGTTCTGGCCGACGTGGTGCTGTCGCCGGAGTACCCGCGCCGCTTCGACAATTTCAGCGGCGACATCTCCGGCCGGTTTCTGGGGTCGGTTTCGATGCTGCCCAATCCGGAACAGGCGGCGCGGCTGGAAGGTCTCGTGAGCGAGATCGCGAAGCATCAGAAAGCGGATGGCCGGTTCGGCACCATGAATCTGTCGTTCGCGGCGGCGGACATTGAACCCGAGAACATGGCGTTGCTGTGGGGGAACGGCCGTCTGTTGACGGGGCTGATGGAGTATTACGAGTATTCGGGCTCGCAACAGGCGCTCGACTGCGCGAAGAAGCTCGGCGATTTTCTCATCGGCGTGTACGAGACGTGTTCGGAGCCCGACGTGGCGAAACGGCTTGAGGGCCAGGCCGCGCGCGGCTTCATCTGTTTCACGCAGCTCATCGAAGGGCTGGACATGCTCTGGCGAGCGACCTCCGACGACCGGTATCTCGATACCGCGAGACGCATCGTGCCCTTGCTGGAACCGCGCGGCGTACAGCACACGCACGGGTACCTGACCACCCTGCGCGGCTACCTCATGCTCTACGAATCGACCGGCGACGCGGCCATCCTTGCCCTGGCGGAGAAGCTCTATGGCGAGCTCGTTTCCTCCTCGGACTACCTCATCTACGGCGGGGTTCTGGAATACTTCGGGATGAAATACGACCGGGACGAGGGCTGTTCGCAGGCCGATTTCCTGCGTCTCAGCCTCCAGCTCTGGCAGGCCACCGGCAACCTGGACTACCTGGAACGCGCCGAGCGCTGTATGCTGAACATCTTCTATGCCGGGCAGTTTGAGACGGGCGATTTTGGCCACCGCCGCTTCGATGAGACCGGCTACATCCCCGCGCTGGGCGCCGGGCGCGCCTGGTGGTGTTGCACCATGCACGGCCACCGCGCGTTTGCCGACGTGCAGCGCTGCGTCGTGACCCGCGATAACACGGGCGTGAAGATCAATCTCTTTCTCGAGGGCCGGTGGTCGGACGGCGGCGCCACGCTGACGCTGGCCCGCCCCGGCGCGACCGACCCGCAGGCGCCCGTGTTCCGCGTCACGGTGGACGCCGCGCCCGAAGGCAACAGCATCCTCGCCCTGCGGCAGCCGTCCTGGGCGAAGGACATCCGCCTGCGCGTCAACCGCGCGGAACAGAAACCTCTTCTGCGCGACGGCTACCTCATCCTTGACCGCGCGTGGAAGAGCGGCGACGTGATGGAGGTGGACTGGGCCTTCGACGCGCGTCTGCTGCTGCCGGACGGCACGGTGATCCGTCCCGCGGACCTGACGGAGCAACCCGTTAAGGCCGCGTTGTTTTACGGCCCGTGGCTCTTGAGCGCGATCGACGAGCTCGACCCGTCGTTCCATGGAGAACCCTGGCGCGACAATCTGATCCACCTGCCCGAAACCGTCACACGTCCGGCCTCGGCAAGCGGTCCCGCGGGCAACCCGTGCATTGTGGAAGACGCGCACCTGGTTCTGGACTACCGCCACGACGGATTTCCTGATCCGTGCACCGTCACGTTGCGGCCCGTCTCCGAACAGACCCCGTACCGCCAGCCCATGGCGACCGTGTGGCTGAATTTCGCCCGGTAGCTCTTATCCAGGGCCGCGCCGAGGGCCCGCCCCCGGGACGGCGGCAGAGGCCGCCCCGGGGGGAATCGCCGGGGAGTCTATTCGACGACGATGGCCTCCGGCGAGGCGGTGCCCTCGTTTTCGGGGTTGTAGTATTCGTATACCCGCGAGCTCGGGGTCTGGGCGCGCAGCGGGAACTTCGCGCGCAGCCCGTACTGGAACTCGATGACGCCGTTGCCGTCGATGCGCTCGAAGTACACGATGATCTGGCGGCCGGTCATCTCGTATTTCTGGATGGTCTTGTTTTCGACCAGTTTTTCGAGGTCGGCGGTCTGCACCTCGAAGCCCGGCGGGATGCCCAGGTCGACGATGATCATCTGCGCGGCGCCGGGGCGGTTGTTGGTGACCTTGACCCGTGCCGTGACCACGTCGTTGACGGCGAGCTGGGTCTTGTCGTAGGCCACCGCGATGCTCATGGGTTCCTGCACGGGCTGGGCAGCGGACCACGGCATGTAGAACCGGCCCACAACCTGATACAGCATCGCGCCTTCGCCCTCGATGTTGAGCGTGACCGTGTTGTTTCCGGCCTTCGTCTGTTCGCCCAGATCGACCAGCCGCATGACGTCGCAATCGTCCGGGGTCACCGGCAGCGCCGCCGCCTGCGCGCCGTTCAACGCGACCGTCACGTTCGCGTTGACCGTCTCGGTGCGGCTGCCCAGCGACAGCATCATCGCTTTCAGCGCCAGGATGGTGGCCTGGGTCGAACCCCAATGGCCCTGGGCGCTCTTCTTCTGGATGATGTACGTGAGGGCCTTGGTGGTGATTTCGGGATAGCGATTCGCGTTCAGGAACGCGATGGTGGCGAGGGCGGTGGTTTCGACGTCCGCCGCGTCGCCCTGGGTGAAGGTGACCGTGCCCGTGCCGCCCTTCCAATGGACGGTTTCCTTCTCCTCGACGCGCAGGCCGTGGAGTTTTTCGAGCACGCGGAGGGTCCAGGCGTCTTTGGGGTTCCAGGCGACGGCGGCGTTGGCCACCAGGGCGAGGGTATAGGCCTCCTGGGCGCTTTCCCAGTTATTGCGGATATACGCGATGGCCTTGTCGAGCTCAGGCCCTTTGCCGCCGGTACTGAGGATGGCCTCCGCGATGTAGGCGGTCACGAGCACGCCGCTGTTCTGGATCCCGCCCCACGATTCCGCGTGGAGGTATTGCTCGTCGGGTTTCCAGGCGCCATCGGCTTCCTGCTTCGACAGGAGCCACGCGCGGGTGCGGTCAATGACCGCCGGGTCCACTTCGTGGATCTGCGCCATGTCGTGGAACTCCTTGAGGCCCCACGCCGTGAGCACCTGATTGGCCGGAGCGTCGCCGAACCACGAGTAGCCGCCGCCCGGCACTTCGTATGCGAGCAGGCGCTGGTACCCGGCGTTGATGAACCCCTCGGCCTTCATCTGGGTCTCGGGGTTAATCTGGTCCGTCGCTTTCATGTACTGCACGATGAGGATGTTGGGGTAGGTGACCGACGTGGTCTGCTCGAAACACCCGAAGGGCATCTGAAGCATGCTGTCGAGCCCATCAACGATCTGGCTGTAGACCCCCGGGTAGATGCGCACGAGGATCTTGCTGGCGCCTTCCACGGCGTTGCCGGGGATCTCTATGGCGTGCTCGACCGTGCCCGAGAGCCGGTCGCTGAAGGTGACGTTCTGTTCCTCGCCGTCGGGCCGTACCTCGATGTCGCGGCGGATCGCGTCGCTCATCTGCGAACCGTAAGCCCATACCGTCAGGCGGTGTTTGCCCAGCTCAACGACCTCGATCGGGAAATACATCGAAGTGACCTGCCCGGGCTCGAGCGTGATGGTGCGTTCGGCATCGCCATCGAGCTTGAACCAGGGCTCCACCTCAAACTTGAGCCGGACATCCTGCGCCTGCTCCAGGTAGTTGTAGAGGACCACGGGGATCGAGACCTGGTCGTCCTGCGTCAGTGAGACGGGCAAATCGAGGTCCACGAAGAAGTCCTGGAACACCCGGATGCCGCTGTCCTTACTGCCGAGCGCGCCGGTTTTCGACGAGGCCATGGCCGTCATACGCCAGGTGGTGATGCTGTCGGCGAGGGCCACCTCCAGCACCGCGTTGCCCTGCGCGTCGGTGATAAGCGCCGGTTCAAAGAGGAGCGTTTCGGGGAAATACTCGCGCAGCCGGGGCGCAGGCGGTTCTGCGGCTCCGGAGCTCGTCACGGTATCGGCGGGCGCGCCCTTCGCCATCTCGGCCATGACCGGGGCCGGCTCCGGGGCGGGGACCGCCATGGGTAACGCGACATCCGCCATCTCCGCCCCCAGGGCCGCTTTTGCCCGGCGTCCGCCGACGAAGCCTCCGACCATGACCTGCATTTCGGCCTCGCCGGCCCACGATTCGCGCCGGATATCGTCCCCGGTATCGGGTTTTCCGTCGGGCCCGTTCGAGAGCATGGTGAAGCGCAACCCGCGGTGGGACTTGTCGGCAAATTCGAAGCGGTAGGTTTGGCCCCAGGGATCGCGGACCTCGTTGTCGCGCAGGCGGTGGGTTCGCAGCATCAACTGGACGAGGTTGTCGGGGACGTCCCAGTGGTATTCGCGGAGATACGTGGAAATAGCCCGGTGGATCCGCTCGAGGTCGCGCTGCATGCGGCCTTGGATCGCTTCGTCGGCCGCCTGGCGTTTGGCCACGAAGGTGTTGACCTTAATGGGCGGCATGGGCGGCTCGGGCGACGACGCCAGCAGGACCTCGGCCGCGCGCTGCTGTTCGGGAGACCACACGGCGGGTTTCGGCATGGGCACGGGCTCTTCGGGCACGGGACCCCGCACCATATCGCTGATTTCGTAACCGTGGATTTCGTAGCGCGGCTGCATAATCTCCTTTTCGAGGGTGAAATAGACCTTTTCGAGGCCGGGATGGATCTCCTGCAGCGCAAACACGCTCTCGTCGACGATCGCGATGCCGAGCGCCGCCGGGGTGGGGGCGCCGGAGGCGTCCGTGATGGCGAACTGCAGCCGGGCCTGTTCGCCGGGCCGGTAGGTGGGCTTGTCGAGGGCGATGCTCATGTTCAGCGCGCCGGCGGGGTTGACGTAGAGCAAGCGCGTGTCGCGGATGATGTCGGTGCCGGGCGTGAACACGTAGGCCTGGAGCACGGCCGAGCCGGACAGCGACGCGTCGATGTCGAATTCGAGCGTGGCCTTGCCCGATGCCAGGTCGGCGGTCTGCGTCATAACAGTCTGGCCCTCGCGCACCATGTCGAAATAGACCGTGCCCGAGGGCTTGGTGGCNNCTGTTCCGGGCCGGTTTTCCCCTCGATGGTGAGCTGCTTATCGACGCTACGGCCCTGTTTGTCCCGCGCGCTGACGGTCAATCCCCAATCGCCCTGGTGCGTGGGCGTGTAGGTGATCGTCACAATACCCAGCTCGTCGGTGGTGTAGTTCTTGCTTTCGTCCAGGCTGGTCACCACGGTGGCGCCTTTCGCGGGGCTGCCATCCGGGTAGGCCACCAGCACATGAAGCCGGTTCTCGAGGTTGGGCACCAGTTTGCCGCTCTCGGGTACCACATGGACCATCAGCGGCGCGGCAGCCACCGGCGTCATGATCACTTTCTCTTCGCGATGGTCGGCGGTGTCGACCACGGCGGCCTGAAGACGAACCGACGCCTGCCCCTGTTCGAGCGGCGTCCCCGCGAAGTAGTCCGGCAGGGGAAGCTCAAACGACCAGTGGCCCGTGTCGTCCAAGGTGCCGTCTACCGTGGCGAAATCCTCGAACTCCACCTCGAATTTCGACGCGGTAATGGTGACTTTTCCGCCGGACACGGGCTTGCCGAAGAAATAATCGGCCTGAACCTCGCCCTTGAGCGTCTCGCCCGGAAGATAGAACTCCTTGTCGGCCGACAACGCGATCTTGTACTTGGGCAGCACATAGCGCTCGACCCGCACCTGTTTCTCGGACTGGGTCGTGCCGAGGATGGCCCGGACGATGTATTCCCCGAGATTGACCTCGGTCGCGAGCTGAAAATCCGCGGCGGCGATGCCAAATGCGTCCGTGGTCAGTTTCTTCTTGAAAACCTTGTTGCCCTTCGAATCCATCACCTCGAAGACGGTCTCTTTTTCGGCCTCGGGCTGCAGGCTGGCCGCGCTGAGGCTCAGCGCGCGCATCTGGATGGTCTGTCCGGGCTGGTAGAGCGGTTTGTCCGTGGTGAGGAGGATCTTGGAGGCGCGCTTGACGGTGACCGCCTGGGTCACCTCGTCCTGTCCGAGCCCTTCCGATGCCACGGTGATGCGCAGCTTGCCCGTGCCGTCCACGTTGTCGGGCACGGTGAAAAGGGCTTCGAGGGTGCCATCCTGCGTGGTCTGGCCGGCATGGAGCAACTGCTCCGTGCCTTCGCCCACCGTGAGGAACATGGCGACAGAGGCGTCGGCGACAGGTTCTTCGGTCGCGTGGTTGAGGGCGACGACGCGCACAGTGGCTTTGCTGCCCGAAAGCAGGTTGCTGTAGGCCACGACGCGCGTCTCGAGCTGCGCCAGGGCGTCCACAAGCTGCCGGGTGCCGGTTTCCCGGCCGTTGGGACCGTCGAAAACGTAGTGAAGCATGTACAGGGGCAGCCGGGCCTCGTTGATGGCGGCCGGCAACGCCACGGCAACCCGGTTCGGGCCGGGGTCCAGGGCGACCTGGTCCGATATCCTGGCCACCGGGCCGCCTTCGAGGTCCGTGATCTCAATCCCCAGGCTCGCGCCGGTCCGCAATGAACCCGCATGGTTAACGTTCGCCCGGACCTCGAACCCCGACGGGGTCCGCGCCACTTCAAGCGATTCGCGCTCGAGACAGGCTGGCGCCGCGGCATCCCCCCGGCTCGGCGGGGCAGGCAGGACAGCAAGTACGAGCAAAGCGAAGAGGGTCACAACAAGGCCGGCATGGTTCCGCATGGTCCACATCCTCCAGTAAGGTGGCGGCGCTGGGCCGCATACCCCGCAGCGTGGCGCTGAACGCATCTGCGCCCCGTACCATACAACGATTGATCACATTATGCGTTCAAAAGTTGC
>DDYW01000151.1 GCA_002348185.1 Candidatus Hydrogenedentes bacterium UBA2224
TGTGAACGGTATTGGGGACAGTCCCTACCGCGCTTCCGTCGCCCGGTTGTCACCGCGACCTGCCTGGTATTCGTAGGGGCGAAGGGCCTTCGCCCCGTGACAGCCGCCGGGTGCGTATTTCGGATATGGCCGGGAACGGTTACCGTGACGGGGCGAAGGCCCTTCGCCCCTACGAGAATGGGTTCGGCCTTCACTCCGGAAACGCCACCTCCAGGCTCCCGTCCGCCTTCACCCCCGCTACCGTCTTCGTCACGCCGTTCCAGGAGACGGTCACGTCGCAGGCGGTGACGTCGCCCAACCCGAAATGGGCGATGGCTTCCTGGCCGCTGGCGTAGCCGTAGCCGATGGCCATGTCGTAGCGGCCCAGCAGGTGCGCCTTCTCGCCGGCGTGCCCCGCGCGGTAGACCCGCACGATGGAACCGATCCCCATCACATTATAGTGCTTGCCGTCGCCTTTCACGCGCACGTCCAGCCAATGCCCGCCCTCGGTGACGTTGCGCATCACCAGGAAACCCGGCTTGCGCCAGGAGACCATGGCCAGGTCGAGCCGCCCGTCGCGGTCGTAATCCGCCAGCGGGCCGGCCGCCGCATACACAGCCTGCCAGCGGTCCACCGGCGGCAGGCTGAAGCGGGGGATCCCGTCCCTCACCCCCAGGTTGCGCATGACCACCGGCTGCAGCACGCCGTTGCCGTCCAGGTAGAAGTTGCCGGGCGCCAGGTCAAGGAGACCGTCGTTATCCATGTCCCGCACCTCCAGCGTGGCGATCTTCGTGCGCACGAGGTGCTCCAGCCCCGCCTCGCGCGTGCGCTCCACCAGCTTCGGACGCGCCGGGTCATCCGTCTCGTTCATGAAAATGAAGGTGCGGCTCGGGACGACGTGGATGGTGTAGACCAGGTCGAGCAGCCCGTCGCCGTTCAGGTCGGCGAACTGCGCCGCGCAGGGCCAGGCGTCGCCGCTGTTCTCCCAGCTCGCGCCCGGGAAGGCGCCCTGCTGCCAGTCCATATAGCCGCCGTCGGGCTTGCTGAGCAGCAGCCGGTTCGAGTGGGCGACGAACAGGTCGAAGCGGCCATCCTCGTTCAGGTCGCCGATGGCCGTACCGAGGCCGCGCAGGCCGCCGTGCGGCGCGTCGAAGGTGTCGGTGATATCCTCGAACTCCAGGTGGCCCTTGTTGCGCAGGACGACCAGGTTCACGTCCTGCCAGCGGCGGTAATGGCCGTCCACGATCAGCAGGTCGAGCAATCCGTCATTGTCGATATCGAAGGTCGTCACGTTGCGCGCGGACAGGTTGAACGGCCACCCCGCGTAGGGCGTCGCCTCGGCGAATCGCCCGTTCCCCAGGTTTTCGAAGAGCGCGCACGGCCCGCCGCCGTAGGCGATGCGGCGGTTTCCACCCTTCACCCCCATCATGCTGTCGCTCAAGGTGAAGCTGCCGGAAAACAGATCGAGATCGCCGTCATTGTCGAAATCGGCGAAGAGCGCTCCGGAGGTGTTCGGATACCGCCCGTCCATGCGTACCGCGCGGTCCGGGGAGAGTACAAACTGATCGCCCTTGTTCAGCAGCAGCACGTTGGCCGAGGGCGGATTCTCGGTGTGGTAGGGATCATACGAGGCGAACGCGCCGAAAAACAGGTCCGGCCGCCCGTCGTTGTCCACGTCCCCCCACGCCATGCCGTGGCCGTATTCGAAGTTCCGGTACCCCGCCAAACCGAGCTTGTCGGTCACGTCCTCGAAGCGGATGTCGCCGGCGAAGGCGGCGCCGAAAGTCAGAACGATCACACAAATGCCGAGAAAACCTTTGAACATGCTCCCTCCAATCCCTGACTTACGATAGTGTATCGCGTCCCGCCGGGGCAGGAATCCCATAACACGTCGGTTCCGGGGGCGTTGCCTTCACTCTTATACACATTCCTCTCGGTCACAGCTCACATATACGCCTTATGCATACAGGCTTACCTGGCGCACCCGTAAAGGGTGCGGCTACAACAGTTTTATGCATATGACAAGCTCGTAGCCGCACCCTTTACGGGTGCGCCAGGTAAGCCTGTATGCACAGGGCGTGACAGTGTGCCGTGCCCGAGACACCAAAATGTGTATAAGAGTAAGGGCGTTGCCCTGGCTATGGGATGTGTGTCACGGCGGGGACCGTTCCCTTACGCTTTCACCGTGTGAGGCGGGGACAGTCCCTACTTCGCTTCCACCGTCCGACTATCAGCGGAACCAGCACTCTTTCTCATGGGCTGGGACAGTCCCCTACGCTTCCACCTTCTCCCGTACGGGCGGCCGCACCGATGCCTCCCCCTGCTGTGCGTGGTAGATCCGCGTGATCTCCTGCAGCGCTTCCTCGCAGGCCGGGGTGGCGTCGCCGTGGGCCAGCAATTCGGCGTCGAGCAGTGCTCGGAGGTACATCAGCCGCCAGCGCCAGCCCGCCCGCGCCCAGCCCGGCAGCGCCAGGTCGATTTGCCGGCACAGCGCCAGCGCGTCCGCGGCGCGGGCGGCGTCGCGGTGCGACTGCTTCACCTGCCAGGCGTTCTCGTATCCCGCCAGCGGCGCCACCTCGCCTTCGAACCAGCCTTCCGGGCGCCAGCCGAGGGCGAAGACCGGCGCGTGGTTGGCCTCCAGCAGCTCCAGCACCCGCGCCACCGCGCCGGGGTCCGCGCCGCCCAGCTCGTAGCCGGCGTATTCGCGAATTGTCTCTTCCACCTCCGCTTCGCCGGTCCAGTAGAAGCCGGCGTAGAGCGCCTTGTTCAGGTCCTCGAAGATGCCCTCCGAGTAGGGGAAGCCGCCGGCGGAGTGGTCCTTCATCGACGCCCAGATGCCGCGGAAGCGCCCCGCCAGCGGGTTGGCGCCGAAGCCGCCCCACGGGTACATGCCCCACATGCTGATTTCCGGGAAGTTGAGCATCGGCAGCCCGCCCGGCACCCCCGCGCGCAGCGGGAACTCCGGGAAGGTGGTGTGCGAATCGGCCATCAGATAATCCACCCAGTCGGGCCGCGGGGAAAAGGCCTCCGCCAGTCCGCGCCACTCGCCCCGGTCGCCCTGGTAATCGAACAGCCAGGTCGAGTAGATGATCTCCGTTCCTGGGAAGCAGGACCGGATCAGCCGCGCCACCTTCTCGCCCAGCCGCACCATGCCGTTCGCCCCCCACGGCCGGCAGTGCTCGCAGGCGCACCCGCCCTGGTCATACGGCCACAGCCACACCGCGTCGATGCCCATGTCGGCGAAGGCCTCCAGCCGCTCGCGATGATTCTGCAGGATCAGCGCCTCGCCCTCCGGCGTGCCCGGGCATACCTCGACGCCGTAAAAGCCCAGCTTCGTGTCCGTCGCGCGCAGTGCCGCCGGCGTGGTGTAGTAGCCCTCGTTCACCAGCTTGAGCAGCGACAGCCGCATGCCCACGTCCTGCGCCGCGCGCAGCACCGCCCGCAGCCGCTCCAGCATGGCCACCGCCGCCGGGTCGTCGATGCCGCTGTAGTGGTGCATGTCGAACCAGACCGCCAGGTAGTTGTAGCCCCACAGGGCCAGGTCCTCGACATACCGCTCCACCTCATCAAGCGGCGCGTCGTGGTAGAAATTGTGGAAGTGGGTGGCGAAATACATCCCCCGCACCGGCTTGGCGGGAACCGACGTCCCCCGCCACGCGGAGAGCGCAAACCCGCCCGCGTAGCGGCAGGTGCGCAGAAACTTGCCCACCCCGTACAGCAGCCCGCGCGCGTCGCCCCCGCTGATGGTGACCGCCTCCCCCGGACCGCCGGCAAGGCAAAACGCTTCCACGCCGATCTCCGGCCGGATGTCGAGCACAATATCGGCCTTCCCGGAAACACGAGTGACCTCCGGCCCTCCGCGTTCGGCAATCCGCTGCCCCAGCAGCTCCGCCGCCTTCTCCGCCAGCGCATCTTCCGCCCGCACCGCTATCGTCAACTGCTCAGCCATGCACACCCCTTTCCCGTGTCCTATTGTAAACGGTTTCCACATTCGTGCAAGCCCACTTCCGGAGTGCGGCGTCGAACCGCCGCATTCTGATAATCCTGGCAGACAAAACAACCACCAATACTGTATAATCCATCCAATCCGGATTCCACCACACGAAAGGAACTCGTGCCATGCGTATTATCCTTGCCCTGTCGTCTGTCGTTCTCCTCTGTTGCCTGCTGACCGGCTGCACGGACCGGTTCGTCGGGAGCTGGCAGCCCGTCGAACTCACCGTGATGGGGCAGACCATGGAAACCAACGATCAGGAAAAAAGCGAAGGCAGCATGACCATCACAAAAAGCGGCAGCACCTACACGTTTACGGCGAAAGACGGTAAGTCGATGACCGGTCAAAAAAAGGCCGATACGGTCGTCTTCACCGAGGCAGGCACCGATCTGAAATACGAGGTGGCGACCGACCCGACCAGCTCCAGCCACATCAAGATGCGATTGAAGTCAGACGAGATGGGCCAGGCGACACAGGGCCTCAGTTCAACGGTTATCACGGTAAGGTATGAACGGGTGAGAGCGAAATAAGGCGGAAGCCGCGCCGCTGGCAAAGGGCGGCTGCGCCGCGACCAAACACAAAACTGCGCCTGTTGGCAAGAATTTCAGCATTAGTAATACAGGGAACCTTCCGCATGCTATAATACCCCCACCACCCCGCACAGGAGGTTCCCATGGCCACCCCGCAGGCGCTCGCGCAGCCGCTGGTCTTTTCCGAGTTCTTCGCCCCGCTGATCGAGGCGGGGGCGGACGGCGTTCCCACCGTGAAATTGCCCGCCGCCGGGCGGCTGATCGGCGCGGAGGGGCACGAGCTGCTGGAGGTGCATTCGCCCATTGACGGCCGGCTGGTGGCGCGCGTGGTGCAGGCGAACGAGGAGGATATCCGCGAAGCGATCGATCTCGCGGACCGCTCCCGCTCCCTTATCGCCGGGATCCCCGCCATCCAGCGTCTCCACCTGCTGGACAAGGCGGCGGAGCTGGTGCGCGAGCACCGCGCGGATTTCGAGACCGTCATCCTCTGGGAAGCGGGCAAGCCGCCGAAGGACGCCGCCGGCGAAGTCCACGCCACCATCGAGCGCATGGAGCTGGCGGAGGAGGACATCCGCAAGATCAACGGCGAGTACCTGCCCGGCGACTGGTCGGAGGACACCCGCCAGAAGATCGCGCTGGTGGTGAATGAGCCCATCGGCATCGTCGCCGCCATCTCGTCCTTCAATTACCCCCTCTTCATCCCGGCGGCGAAGGCGGTGCCGGCGCTGCTGGCGGGCAACGCGCACATCTCCAAGCCGGCCAGCGCCACCCCCATCGCCCACCTGTTGTGGGCGTATACGATGATTCAGGCCGGCTTCCCGGCGGAAGTCCTGCACGTAATGGCCGCTCGCGGCAGTGTCTTCGGCAACCTGGTCGCCGCCGACCGCCGCGTGGGCATGATCACCTTCACCGGCAGCACCGAAGTGGGCGCCGGGCTGGCCGCGCAGGCCCCGCTCAAGCCCATGCACCTGGAGCTGGGCGGCAAGGGCGTGGCCATCGTGATGGACGACGCCGACCTCGACCTGGCCGCCGAGCGCTGCGTGGAGGGCTCGCTGAAGAACGCCGGCCAGCGCTGCGATGCGGTCAGCCTCATCCTGGCGCTGGAGCCCATCGCCGACGCGCTGGTCGAGCGCCTGCAGAAAGCGATGGCCAACTGGACTCACGGCGACCCGCGCGAGGGCAGCCGCATCGGTCCGCTGATCAGCGCGAAGGAGGCCGCCCGCGTGGAAGACCTGGTGGGGGACGCGGTGACGAACGGCGCCGTGCTTCTCGCCGGCGGCGCGCGCACGGAGGCCTATCTCGCGCCCACCTTGCTCGACCATGTCCCGCCCGCCGCGCGCATCGCCACCGAGGAGACCTTCGGCCCGGTGATTGCCGTCATGCGCGTCAACAGCTTTAACGAAGCCGCGGAGATGGCCCGCCGCACGAACAAGGGCCTGGACTCCTGCGTCTTCACCCGCGACTTCTACCGCATGTGGCAGACCGCCCGCCGGCTGGAGGTGGGCGAGGTGACCATCAACGACATCCCCCGCCACGGCATCGGCTACTTCCCCTTCGGCGGCACCGGCGAGTCCGGCATGGGCCGCGAGGGCATCGGGTATTCGATCCAGGAGATGACCTACCGGAAGACGGTGGTGTTCAACCTGGAGCCGGGGAGCCGATGAGAATGCGTAATGCAAAATGAGAAGTGCGTCCGGTATAGGGCAGCTTTCCTCTGTTTCGCTACCATGATCTTTTTGGGATCAATTTGCATTTTGCATGTTGCATTAACGTTTCCCCTCTCGCCAACCGCTTACGGTCAGGCTCGAGCTTACTTCTCCTCGAGACGGATCACGCACCGGAAACCGGTATCGGTATTCGCCGTCTCCGGTGGGTAACCCATCCGGTAGGCGATATGCGCATCCCAGGGAGAGTAGGTAAGCCGCGAACCGCCGCGGATGACGCGGTATTTGCCGGTCGGCGGCCCTTGCGGATTGCGGGTGGGAGAATTGGCATAATAATCATCCCCTTTCCAATCCGCGCACCACTCCATGGCGTTGCCGGCCATGTCGAGCGCGCCGTAAGGCGATGCGCACGCGTGGTAGCTGCCGACCGGCGCCATATAGGGATAGTGATCGTCATAGCCGTCGATATACGTCCACTGAAAGGTCTCTTTGCGAAGGCGCTTGTACGTTTGATCGGAGAAATTGGCGGTGTCGTTGGGGGGAGGCCAGGCAGTGCCCCAGAGATACAGGCGTCCGCCCGTACCGCGGGCCGCCTTCTCCCATTCGGCTTCCGTCGGCAGATCCGCCCCCGCCCACTGCGCGTAGGCATGCGCGTCATCCCAGCTGACGTTCAGGATGGGATGCGTCACCTCCCTGCCCCATGGCGGTGCCGGCGGCATCTTCCTCCCGGTATCCGCGCAGAACCGCCGGTACTGCGCAACGGTGACCTCCGTTTTATAGATCAGATAACTGTCCAGATAGACGGTATGCTGCGGCTGTTCATGTTGAAAATATTCGGCTTTCAGTTTCGCGGATTGCTTAATCAGGATGGCGATATCGGCGTCCGAGGTTCCCATCCGGAAGTCGCCGGCCGGCACAAGCACCATCTCGGCGTTATCCACCGGGTTGATCACTGTATCGTGGCCAAACCAGATGGCGACATAGGCCATGGAGGGGCTGATGCGCTTGATCAACGCCGGCCCATCCAGCGCGGCCTTCACGCTTTCCCCTGTCGCGGGAGTCATCGTCCGGTCGCGCAACATGCGCTTGAGGTAATTGATGGGAACCGCAAAGCCGACATTCTCGACGTCCTCTGCCGAAATCTTGGCATTGACGACCCCGATGACCCGTGCCCGATCGTCAACCAATGGACCGCCGCTGTTGCCGGGATTGACGGCCGCATCGATCTGGATCACCCGGGAACCTTCACGCTTGGAGAGGCCGGCTACCGTGCCCCGGGTCACCTTCAAGTCGTCGCCCAGCAGATGGGACAGCGGGTACCCGAATGCCCGGACTTCCTGCCCCAATTCGACGGCGTCGGAATCGGCCAGCGGCAGGGGGGTCAGTCCGTGGGCGGGAATCTTCAACAGCGCCAGGTCATGCTCGTCATCCATGCTGACGACCGTAGCCGCATATGTCCTCTCTCCGATCGTCACCGCAACCTTTTTCGTATCGCGCACCACGTGCGCACAGGTGGCGAGGTATCCGTCTTCGGTGACGACGAATGCCGTGCCGTTCCCATCGGCTTCATCGGCGGCCTGGAGGTAGGGCAGGAACAGCGCGCAACTGATCAGGAGAAGGATCGGCAGAGCGATATGCAGGAATATCCGCATCGGCAAACCTCCTGGAGAAGTCACTATAAGTATACCACAGGGCGGCTACGCCGCAACCAAACACGGAATCTGCGTCTGGTGGCGAGAAATTGAGCATTAGTAATACAGGGCGGCTACGCCGCAACCAAACACGGAATCTGCGACTGGTGGCGAGAAATTGAGCATTAATAATACAACGGAGTCTTCCCTTGGAAAGGGAGGCGGCAATGCCCGGGTGAAGAGGCAAGCACCCGGTGGTCTTCAACCTGGAGCCGGGAATACCCCCCCTGGGATCCCAGGCGTCCCGCGCCTGCCCTTTGCGAGCCGGTAAACCCGTGCCGTTGATCGCCCTGATGCCCGGCCCTTACGCGCCCGATACTCTATTGTGCCGGTTCCTCTGCCTTCTCCTCGGCCTTCGGCTCCGGCACGATGGTCGCCGTCACCTTCACGCTCAGCGGGGTGTCGCCGCCGTCATACGCGCCCTTCGCTTCGCCGATGACCGTCGTGTCGGGGCCGTGCAGGGTCTCGAAGTAGAAGGCCTTCTTCTCCAGGTCGTAGCGCAGGACGGGGTAGAAGTGGTAGTCATTCTCGCCCTTGGTGCCGGTGGCGGGCTTGCCGTCGAAGAGCACCGTGTCGCCGCCGGTCACTTCCCACGCGCCGAAGGACCAGAGATTCAGGCCACCGCTGCCGACCGTCAGCGGCATGACGAATTCATAGACCGGGGCTGCGCCGGTGACTTCGCCGACCTTGTGCGTGCCGTGGAAATTGACGTTGCCGGACGCCTCGATGCGGAAATGCACCTTCGCCGTGCGCGGGTTGATCGCGCTGTCCTTGAATTCGGCGTATTCGTCCGCGTTGCGCTTGCGCTCCTCGTCCTTGTTCACCACGTAGATCGACTCGATGCCCGAAACCTTGCCGGTGTCATCGACCGTGAAGGCGAAGTCCTCGTTGCCGCCGCCGGTATTGCACAGGTTGTCGACGGAGTAGCAGCCCGGGATGGCCGTCAGCGGCTGCGCGCCTTTGCCGGCTTCCAGCTTGTAGGCCTCCACCAGCCCCTGGATAAAGTAGACCCCCGTCTGCCCGCGGTTGGCGTTGTACGTGATGGGGAAGGTCTTCAGCTTGAGCGTCGCCTGGCCGGCGGTGAAGCCATCCAGCATGTCATATTTGCCGCCGCCCTTCGCCACCTCCGCCACGCCGGTGCCTTCGGCGTTCATGGTGAAGGTGAAGTCGCTCGACCCCTCGCCGGCATTGTGAAAGAAATCCACCTGGTAGGTGCCGCCGGCCTGCAGGCCGCCCAGCTTCACCAGCCCTTCCTTTGCCGGCAGCGGAATGGCCTTCTCCAACCCCGGCCCGGTCACCTGCCCGCCGGCCAGGTTGGCAAAGCCGTTCATATCCAGGGTCACGGTGCCGGCCAGCGCGGCGGCAGTCAGTGCCATAATCAGTCCGCAGACGATCAATACATTCTTCAAAAGGAATGCCTCCAGACGAAGTAGTGGGTAGAGGTTACCTGCGCCGCATCAGGCTGTCAATAGTACTTACCGGGAGGAATCCGGACATAAGACCCGTAATAAGAGAGAAACACAAAATGGGGGAACCATGACCAGTACCGTTTACTTCGCGTCCGCGCACGTCACCCGGCTGGCGCGCGCTGATACCCTGCCGGCGCGCTTCGAGGGGATGTTAGGGCAGTTGAACTTGGGCGAGCGCTTCAAGGACCAGCGCGTGGCCATCAAGATGCACGTGGGCGGCGGCATCGGATATTCGACCATCCACCCGCTCTTTGTCCGCATGGTGGTAGACGCGGTAAAGGCGGCCGGGGGCAGCCCCTTCCTCACAGACGGCAGCTCCGCCGTCGAGGCGGCGGCGGCGCGCGGGTATACGCCCGAGGTGGTGGGCGCGCGCGTGGTGGGCGCCGGCGGCGAGTTCGACCGCTACTTTTACTCGCGGGCGACCGAAGTGCCGGGACTGCCGGAGGTGGAGATCTGCGGCAACATCGCCGACGCCGGTGCGATGATCGTGCTGAGCCACGGCAAGGGGCACGGGCACTGCGGCTACGGCGGGGCGATCAAGAACATCGCCATGGGCTGCGTCACCGGCCGCACGCGCACGGCCATCCACGCGCTGATGGCCAACCACTTCCAGTGGGATGAGGAGGCCTGCACGCATTGCGAGCAGTGCATCAGCGGCTGCCCGACCGGCGCCATCAGCTTCCGTGAGGAGAAGCTGCGCATCTTCGAGCACCACTGCCGCTACTGCATGCACTGCACGCGCTGTTGCCCCACCGAGGCCATCAGCATGGAACAGCCCGGCGACAAGTTCCGCCTCTTCCAGCAGGGCATGGCCGCGGCGACCAGGGAGGCGCTGACCTTCTTCGAGCCCGGCCGCGTGCTCTACCTCAGCGCCCTGCTGAACATCACCCCGCTCTGCGACTGCTGGGGCTTCACCACCCCGTCCATCGTCCCCGACGTCGGCATCCTGGCAAGCGATAATATCGTCGCCATCGAGCAGGCGTCGCTCGACCTGATCAAGGCCGAGCACCTCATCCCCGGCACGCTCCCCGACCAGCTCTGCCCGCCCGGGGAGGCTGGTCACCTCTTCGAGCGCATCCACGGCAAGGACCCGTACGAACAGG
Organism: Candidatus Hydrogenedentes bacterium UBA2224; assembly: GCA_002348185.1. Classification (GTDB taxonomy): domain Bacteria; phylum Hydrogenedentota; class Hydrogenedentia; order Hydrogenedentales; family SLHB01; genus UBA2224. The sequence goes on from DDYW01000151.1 coordinate 10,431, forward strand.
TCCGCCAGGCCGCGGCTACCGGGCTGGGATCGACCGAGTATGAGCTGATCGACGTGGCGGCGGAGACGGCGGCGGCAAAGTAGGCGGATGGTTGGATGCTTGGATCAACCCGTAGCCGCACCCTTTACGGGTGCGATGGGGCAAGCCTGTATGCATTGCATCATGCGGTAAGACTATTCATACAGGCTGACCTCATCGCTTCTTCTTATCCCTTCCTCCGCAGGCACTCCGGCAGCGTCGCCAGGCCCAGCTTCACCGCCAGCCCCACGTTCCCCGGGCGGCGGACGATGTTGCGGTAGGTTTCGCGGCCTGAGACGCAGTCGAAGAGCACTTCCTGCAGCGCCGCGTCCGTCTGCGCGCGGCGGATGGCGGGCTCCAGGCTGAACCAGTGGCCGGCCATCCACGCGGCGGTGCGGACCAGGCGGCCGTACCAGAGGTCGCCGGTGATCTCCGCGCAGCGGCGGGCGAAGGCGCCGAAGGCGCGGGCGGAGATGCCGTCCTCGAACAGGGTCAGCGCCGCGTGCCCGCCGGTGATGACGGCGGAGGTGACGCCCTTCCCCTTGAACGGGCGCACCAGGCCGGCGGCGTCGCCGACCGTCACATAGCGGTCTCCGTAATAGTGCCCCGCCAGGCCGACGGGGAAGCGGCCCTTGTAGAATTGGTCCTCATCCGGCGTGATCTCCATCACCTCCCGCACCGGCGGCAACGCCAGGAAGGCGCGCATGTCGTCGGTGCGCAGCTTCCGCCCGGCGACGATCACCGTCACGTGGTTGCCCTTGGGGATGAGGGTGCCGAACTCGACGCGCGGCAACGGCGGCAGGAAGACGTGGATGTGGCCGTCGAGCAGGCCGGGGATGATGGGGCGCGCGTGTCCCTCGGGGTGGAACCGCGTCACCAGCGTGCCCAGCGTGGGCGGGGGCGTGTAGGCGGTGCTGTGGCTGAAGGTGTCCTCCATCACGCGGCCGGTGCCGAAGGCGCCCACCACCACGTCGGCGCGGAAGGTGCCGATCCAGGTGAAGATGAGCACGCCGTCCTCGCGAAACTCCAGGTCAGTCACCTGCGCCTGGATGACCTGAATACCGCGCTCGGTTGCGCAGTGCGCCAGGCAGGCGTCGAACTCGTTGCGGCGGACGGTGCGCGTGGCATCGCCGTGCTCGTCGCCCTGCAGCAGCACGCTGTCGCGGGCGCCGTGCAGCACGTAGCCGTGGATCTCGTTGCGCAGCAACTCGGCGGGCAGCGTGATGTCGAACTCCCGCCGCAGAATGGCCAGGATGGGCGGGGAGAGCACCCCGGCACACTGGTTGTGATCGATGCCCAGGCGCTTGCGCTCGAAGACCAGCACATCGATGTGCAGCCCCCGCCGCGTCGCCTCCCGCTGCACGGTGAGGGCGCAGGCGATCCCCGCCGGCCCGCCGCCCACGATGGCCACTGTCTGTCCGTCACGCAAGGGTCCCAGGTCTGGTTGTGTCATGTCTGAACCTTGATTGGCTTGATTACAGGATTCCTTGATTTGATGCAATGATAGCGCCCGCTACGGTAGTCGAGCAGGCAGGTGAGCCTTTTCGCATCTTTCCATCGCTGCCGTGCCGTATCGAGACCACCTCTCTCATAGTGCCCGTTCATAAAAGTTTTACCCGTACCCGCGGCGGTCTCGATACGGCGCGAAAGCAGTGGAAAGAGGCGTAAGGCTCACCTGCCTACTCGACCACCGAACCGGATTATACATCCATTCATCCACCCATCCATTCATCCATCCGTTTTGTCCTTCAGCAATCCGGTTGCGCTCAACGTCACCGCCAGCAGCGTCCGCAGGATGGACGAGGGAAGGAACGCCTCCCGCACGATCTCGCAGTACGGCGCGCTGCCGGTGAAGGTGTACCACATGATGTGCGTGTGATGGCGATCGCGCCAGTTCGGGCGGCGTTGCTCGCGCTCCAGCAGCCAGCGGCCGGCGCGGGACAGAACCTGCGAGCCCGAGATGGCATCGTTCAACCGGAACAGGAAGCGCCCGTATTCATTATCGCGCAAATAGCGCGCGTGGCAAGGGCGAACGTAATGCTCGAATAGTGCCTGCTGCGAGAGATCGCCCGCCAGGATGGTTTCCGCGGCGCGGGCGCCGGTAAAGAACGCCGATTCGATGCCGCCCTTGAGATAGCGTGCGATATGCGCTTCGCCGATCACCAGCAGGCGATCAGCCACCACGTTCTTCGCGGCGGTCACCGGGATGCGCGGCGCGCAGCGGCAGTATACCGGGGGGAGCGACCAGTCCGGCGGCAGGTGCCGGCGCACGCGAGGATGTTCGAGAAAGCGTTCCAGGTCGGCGCGGTCGACATCGCGCCCGATGACCGTCACCGTAAGGTGCGTTCGCTTGGGCGTCAGCGCGCCGAAAGCAACGCCGGGCAGCCCCAGCGCGAAGATCTTGATCTCGCCGCCGAAGACCGCGGTGATGAAGTCGGCGCCCACCGGCATCTCCGCCTGCGCCACGCGGTAGGTGCCGGGCGGCTGGTAGCCGAAGCCGAGCTCCGCAAAACGGCGCACCAGCGGGCTGTTCACCCCGAAGGCGCCGACCACCACGTCGACCTCGTATGCCTCCCGCGCGGTCTGCAGGCGGAACGGCGCACCGGGGGCTTCCGGCATCTGCAGCTCCCTGACATGCTCGTCGACATGCACCACGCCGGCCTGCAGCGCCGTCCGCAGCAGCAGGTAGTCGAAGCTCTGCGCGATCTCCGGTTCGGCGGTGCGCGGTCCGGCGCTGCGGAAGACGGTGTAGATGGTGGCGTCCGGGTCCTTAGGGATGTGCACGCCGCCGGCGCGGGTCTCGAAGTAGTGCCCGGTGATCTCCCGCTGCACCAGCGCCGCCGGGATCTCCGCGCCCATCGCCGCCAGCCGGTCGAGGATCGCCCTGGGGATCACCCCCGCGCACATGTTGCACCCTTGCGGCCCGGCCTGCGCGAAGGACTTGCCGTCAAACAGCAGCACCTCCGGCCTGTCGCCGCCGTGCAGCGCCCCCCGTCTCAGCTCGATGGCGCAGACCGCCCCCGCCGGCCCGCCGCCGATGACCCCGACCCGCATAGCGCCCCCGCTTCGAGAGTGGTGACCTATTGTACACCCGAACGCGGGGCAGGGGAGCGGTTATAAGCAATATTTCTTATCTGGATATCAGATAATTGCCTTAAAGCATCGAGTTCGTAGTAGCGGCGCA
>DDYW01000016.1 GCA_002348185.1 Candidatus Hydrogenedentes bacterium UBA2224
TTCACTGGGGCCTGTACTCGGTGCCCTCCTGGGGCCCGAAAGGGCGGTATTCGGAATGGTACTGGCATGACATGCAGGACAAGAACGGCGAGACCTGGAAGTTTCACGTGGAAAACTTCGGGGAAGACTTCAAGTACCCCGATTTTGCGCCGCAGTTCCGCGCCGAGATGTTCAATCCCGCGCACTGGGCGGAGATCTTCGAACGGTCGGGCGCGAAATACGTTGTACTGACCTCGAAACACCACGAGGGATTCTGTCTGTGGCCCAACGCCGAGAGCTGGAACTGGAACAGCGTGGACGCGGGCCCCGGGCGCGACCTCTGCGGCGAACTGACGGACGCGGTAAAGGCGCGCGGGCTGAAAATGGGGTTCTACTTCTCGCTGTACGAGTGGTTCAACCCGATTTACCACAGCGACCCTGCGCGCTACGTCGAACAGCACATGCTGCCGCAGTTGAAGGACCTCGTGCTGCGCTACGAACCGGACATCGTATGGCCGGACGGCGAATGGGACCACCCCGACACCCTCTGGCGCAGCGCCGAGTTCCTCGCGTGGCTCTACAACGAATCGCCCGTGCGCGACCGGGTCGTGGTGAATGACCGCTGGGGCAAGGGCTGCCGCAGCAAACACGGCGGGTTCTACACCACCGAGTACGGCGAGGTGGGATGGGGTCAGGACCTCGGCTCCCGGCACAAGTGGGAGGAATGCCGCGGCATCGGCAAATCGTTCGGCTACAACCGCAACGAGGAAATTGACGATTACATGACCCCGCGGGAGCTGATCCGCATGTTGATCTCGATCTGTAACGGCGGCGGCAACCTGCTGCTCGATATCGGCCCGACTGCCGACGGGCGCATCCCCGTCATTATGGAACAGCGCCTCCTCGCCATGGGCGACTGGCTCCGGGATCACGGCGAGGCCATTTACGGCACCGGGCCGAGCCCGTTCCCGAACCTGCCCTGGGGCCGTTGCACGACCGCGCCCGGGAAACTCTACCTGCACGTGTTCGACTGGCCGGAGGAGGTCCTCGAGGTGCCCGGCCTCAAAAACGACGTGACGAAGGCCTACATTCTGACGAACCCGGACGTCCCCCTGGCTGTCTCGCGGACCGGCGAGCGGTCCCTCACCGTGGATCTGCCCGAACATATGCCCAACCCGGACGCGACGGTCGTCGTGCTCGAGATCGCGGGCGCGCCGGACGTCGACATGACCATTCATGCCGCCGGAGACGGCAGCCTCGCTCTGCCCGCGGCACAGGCCCTGGTCATCGGCAAGACCGCCCGGTACGAGGCGCAGAAGGACGCCATCGGATTCTGGACCGACCCCGGGGATTCGGTTTCCTGGCATATCACGGTCGATCGGCCCGGAAAATACGAAGTCGCCCTGACCTACGCCTGCAACACCGGATCAGGCGGCACGCCCGTCGAGGTCCGTGTGGGCGAAGCCGTCGTGACGGCCACCGTCAAGGAGACCGGCACGTGGTCGGATTTCGCCACCGAGACGGCCGGAACCGTCGAGATCCCGTCCGCCGGTGTCCTGGCGGTAACGGTGTCGTCCAAGGGCAAGCCCGCGGAAGGCGTGATGAATCTGCGGGCCCTTTCGCTGCGCCCTACACAATGACAGAGCCTGTTGCGCCTTCGCGCACACAGGAGTTTCGGGAAACGGCTGTACCGCTGGAGGTGTATATGCGCCGTGTCGCTATCGTTTTGCTTATGGCTCTGGTGCTGGTGGCCGCCGGGTGCCGTCATCTGCCCGAACGGCTGGCGGCCGGCCCGCTGCAGCCGGCCCGGCTGACCTGCGAATACCTGCGGAACCCGCTCGGCATCGATACGGCGGCGCCCCGCCTCGCCTGGGTGAACGAAGCGCCGAACGCCAGGGCGCGCGCCAAGGCCCAGACCGCGTACCGGATTCTCGCCGCCAGTTCGCTCGAACAGCTCAGCCGCGACGCCGCCGATCTGTGGGACTCGGGTCGCGTGACCAGCGCGGACGCCATCCAGATCCCGTACGGCGGACCTGCCCTCGAGGCCCGTCAACGGGTGTACTGGAAGGTGCGCGTGTGGGACGAGGCGGGCCGCATGTCGCCCTGGAGCGCGCCCGCGTGGTTCGAGGCCGCCCTGCTGAACGACAACGACTGGACCGCTCAGTGGATCTCGCGCAAGGAAGACCTGCCCGAGGACGAGGAGGCGCTGTTCGGCGATAATCCGGCGCCGCTGTTTCGCAAAGAGTTCCGCGTCGACAAACGCGTCCGACGCGCCCGCGCCTATGTGACCGGACTGGGTTATTACGAACTGCGGCTTAACGGCGAGAAGGTGGGCGAGCACTGGCTCGATCCCGGTTGGACCAGCGTCTCCAAACGCGTTCTGTATTCCACCTATGACGTGACGGACGCGTTGCGGGACGGTTCGAACGCCGTGGGCATCCTGGTCGGCAACGGCTGGTACAACCCGCTGCCGCTGCTCATGTGGAACCGGATCAATATCCGCGAAAACCTCACCATCGGGGCGCCCCGGGCCATCGTGCAGCTCGAAATCGACTACGACGACGGCACGCAGGACCGCATCGTCACCGACGGTACCTGGAAGACCGGCGACGCGCCCATCGTGCGGAACAATGTCTACCTGGGCGAGGTCTACGATGCCCGGCTCGAACAGCCGGGCTGGGATGCGCCCGGCTTCGACGATGCGCAGTGGGAAGACGCCGTGCCCGCGGCCACGGCGGTCGGGCCGCTTGTTGCCCAGATGGCGCCGCCGATCCGGGCGGCGCGCACGCTCCGCCCGGTCTCCGTCAGCGAACCGGCCCCCGGAACGTACATCTTCGACCTGGGCGAGAATTTCGGCGGGCTGGCGCGGCTGCGCGTTGAAGGGCCCGCGGGGACGCGCGTCGTGCTGCGCTACGGCGAACTGCTCCATGACGACGGCGCCCTGAACCCCATGACCGCCGTCTGCGGCCAGATTAAGAACCGGGAGCGCCCGCCGGATTCGAACCGGCCCGTCACCGCGTGGCAGGAAGACGTCTACATCCTGAAGGGCGAGGGCGTCGAATCGTATGTGCCGCGGTTTACGTTCCGCGGGTTCCGGTACCTGGAGGTGACGGGCCTGCCTGCCGCCCCGGCGCCCGACACCGTGGAAGGGATTGTCCTGCATTCGGCCGTGGCGCCGGCCGGCGCGTTCCAGTGCGGGAACGACCTCTACAATCAGATCCAGGACGTGACGCTCCGTACGTTTCTGAGCAACCTGTTCAGCGTGCAGTCTGACTGCCCGCACCGCGAGAAGTTCGGTTACGGCGGCGACATCGTCGCGTCGAGCGAGGCGTTCCTGCTCAACTTTGACATGGCGCAGTTCTATACGAAAGCCGTCGAAGATTTGGCCGACGCGGTCCGGCCCAACGGCGGGTTCACGGAAACCGCGCCGTTTGTGGGCATAGACGACGCGGGATTCGGTGAGGGATCGGGTCCCATCGGCTGGGGCACGGCCCATCCGATGCTGCTGCGGCAGCTCTACCAGTATTACGGCGAGCGCCAATTGATTGAAGCCCAGTACGCGCGCGTGAAGGCCTGGGTCGATCTCATCGAGGCCAATGCGCCGGACCTCATCTACGTGGGCGGCATCGGCGACCACGAAAGCCTCGCCGAAAAACCGGAGCTCTCGGGCGCCGCGTTCTACGCGTACAACGTCGCGCTCGCCCGCGAATTCGCCGCGCTGCTGGGCAACGAGGACGATGCCGCCCGGTTCGCGGCCCTGGGCGAACGGATCGCCGACGCGTTCAATGCCCGGTACCTCGACCCCGAAACGGGCCGCTACGGCGCCGGCACGCAGGCGTCGCAGGCGTTCGCGCTCTACATGAACCTCGTACCGGAACCGGTGCGCGCGAACGCGCTCGAGGTCCTCGTCAACGACATCGCGGCGCACGACGGCCATCTCTCGACGGGCATCTTCGGCACGAAGTACATGCTCGAGGTCTTGAGCGCGACGGGCCGGCACGACGTGGCCTGCGCCATCACGGGCACCCGGACGTTTCCCGGCTGGGGATACATGCTCGACAACGGCGCCACGACCCTCTGGGAGCACTGGGAGGGCAGCGACAACACGTTCTCAAACAACCATCCCATGTTCGGTTCGGTGAGCGAATGGTTCTACAAGCATGTCGCGGGCATTCGTCCCGCGCCCGACGCCGTGGGCTGCGACCGCGTCATCATCGCGCCGGGCCCGCCGCAGCCGGGCCTGGACTGGGCCGAAGCCTCGTATGATTCGGTCCGGGGGACCATCCGCGCCGCATGGCGCGTGGACGGCGGGAGACTGCATCTCGAGGTGACCGTGCCGGTCGGCGTGACGGCGCGTGTTCTGCTGCCGGTGGATGCCCGCGCGGAGGTGCTGGAAAGCGGCGTGCCCGCGCGTGAGGCCGCCGGGGTCGCGCCCGCGTCCGGAGACGCCCGCTGCCCCGCGTTTGACGTGGCCTCGGGCACCTACCGTTTCAGCGTGAAACGGTAACCCCGGAAACGTTGCGGGCGCCCGTGCCGGTGTGCATGATGATGTTTCACCCGGCAACGGCCCGGCAGGGCCGGGACGTAACCCCGAAGGAACGGTCCGTATGGCCGAATATGCAGTGCTGCTGGACCTGGACGACACGCTCGTGGTTCAGCGGGAGGCATTCGAGGAGGCGTTCTTCGCTACCTGCGCGGCCGCGTGGGCGGAATGCGGCATCGAACCGGAGGCCTTGACCCAGTCCGTTCGTACCCACGCGCGCCGGCTGTGGACCGAATGCGAATACGCGGACTACCTCCAGCGCATCGGGGTGTCTCCCGACGAAGGCCTGTGGGCCGCCTTCGAAGGCAATGAGGAGCCCCTGGCACGCCTGCGTCCGTGGGCGCGGACCTATCAGCGTGAGGCGTGGCGCAGCGCGCTCGCCGATCACGGCGTCAGGAACGACGCCCTCGCGAAAGAGCTCGCGGCCTCGTTTCAGGAAGAACGGTGGGCCGGTTTTGCGCTGTTTCACGACACCATCGCGACCCTGGAGAGCCTGGCGCGGCGGTATCGCCTTGCGCTGGTAACCAACGGTCTTGCGGCGCTTCAGCACAAGAAGATCAAGCGCGCGGGGTTCGCGCCGCAGTTCCGGGCTGTGGTCATCTCGGGTGAACTGGGGACGGGAAAGCCCGAGCCGCTCATGTTCGCCACCGCCCTCGAACGCCTCGGAGTCCCGCCCCAAAACGCGGTGATGGCCGGAGACGACCTTCAGGACGACGTGGCCGGGGCGCAACGGGCAGGCATCAAGGCCGTCTGGGTGCAACGCGCCGCCGATGACCCGCAGACCGGCGTGGTCCCCGATGCAACCGTAAAAACCCTGAGCGCCCTGCCCGGCGTGGTGGCGTCCTTGCTGGAATAGGTTCCTCCTGAATGCCCCTCGGGACGGTGCACAGAACGGGGAGCCGTTCGTGGGCGGGTATCGGTGCTGACATGGTGGACCATATGGACTGTATAGACCAGATGGACCGGGTCCACGGGGTGGCCGCCGTCCGCGGCGGGCGGCAGGTCTGCCCGTATCAGGGGGACGGCGGAGTGGATTCGGGCGCCGTTTCGCCGCCGGGCGCGTCTTCCTGCGCGGTCTTGCGGGCGAGTTCCTGAATCCGCAGAGCGGCGCGCTGCTCGCCGCCCCCGAGCGATTTGTAGTGGATGTACTGCACCAGGGCTTCCTGCCGGTTGCCCTTGGCATAGTGGAAATCCGCCAGCATCAGCACGAGCTTCGGGTCGTCCTGGAGAACGGGGAGGGTTTTGGACAGCAGTTCGATGCCCTTGTCGTATTCCTGCCAGCGCATGTACTGTTTGCCGACGGCCGGCACGATCTGCAGCAGGTAATGACGGGCGCAGGCATCGTTCGGGTCGAGTTGGAGCGCCTCGACGAAATGATCCTCCTGGTTGCCGCCGACCATGCCGCCGTAATACGCGCTGACCCCCTGGAGATCGATGCGCCGGGCTTCGTGGCGGCGTTGGATGGCCTCGCGCAAGGCCTGCGCCCCGTCTTCGGGGATCCCCTCAAACGAGATGCGCGGCACCGGACTTTCAAAATGCGGGATGAGCTCATCGAGAATGGCCGCCACATGCCGTTCGTACATGAGCTTCGGCGCGACGAATTCGGCCCAGGGCCGGTCGTCGGTCATGACCGTGCCCCCCTGGGCGTAGGCGTCGATGGCCTCCTTCCCCATGAAATAACTGGCCAGCAACTCGGGAATGTCGTGGTACCCCGCGGCCGCCAGGGCCTCGCACACGGCGGGATTCTCGAGACGCGCGCGCAGGGCCGCCATGTCGAGCACCAGGGGCTGGTTGGAGCCCGTAAGAAACAGGTCGGCGTTGACAAACCAGGCGCAGTAATCCGGAAACACCGTCGTGAAGGTGTAGACGAGCGACCGGACGATCCCGGGGCTGAGGCTGTGGAGCGGCACCCACTGCGACACGACCCCGCCCGGCGCCAGGTGGGCCAGACAGGACTCGTAATACTCGCGGGTGTAAAACGTCGACACGCCCGCCTGGGCCAGGGGCATCGGTTCAAACGTGATCAGGTCGTACTGATTGCGTGTGGTCAGCAGGAAATTGCGGCCGTCGTCGATGATGAAATTGGTCTTCGGGTTCTCGATGACGTTGAGGTTGTGTTCGCTGAAGTAGTGCGCCGCTTCGAGCACATCTTTCGAGAGCTCGACCGCGTCGATGCGCTTGAACGTGTCGGACAGGCCGAGCGTTCCCGCCGTGATCCCCGAGCCGAAGCACATGAACAGCACGTTCTCGGGATTGTGCGCGAACATCAGGGGCAACGCACCCTGGAGCCGGTTCATGCGCACGCCTTTCTCGATGGACGCCGTGGCCTGCATGGCGTTGATCCACAGGTAACGGCCCGGTTCACCGTCCTCTTCGTCTTCCTCGGCGACCACGACGGTGCCCTCGACGCCCTCGGCATAATGCAGAATCTCGCTCTTTTCAGGGAGGTAGGCCCGGTTGACGGCCAGGCCGGCGTTGGCGGGCATGTGGACCAGCGCCCAGGCCAGCAGCCCCGCCGCCGCGGCCGCCGCAATGCCTTTGCGCGCAATGGACCGGCCCGGACTCGCCAGAGTGATGAGCAGCCCCCCCGCGAAAAGCGCCGACCCGAGCGTCACAATGCCCCGGTGCGTCCCCAGCAGCGGGATGATCAGGAAGCCGCCCGCGAGACTGCCCAGCACCCCCCCAAACGTGTTCGCGCTGTACAGGACGCCAAGGTCGCGGCCCAGGCGCTCCCGGCCGGCCGTCATCGCCCGGACCACGAACGGAAAGGTCATGCCGAAGAGGAAGGTGGGGAGAAAAAGCACGGAAAACGACAGTAGAAACCGGCCGCGCACGATCCCCGCCCAGCGGTATCCGGCTTCCTGCATCATCGGCCCGTACTGTCCGGCAACGCGGGCGAAATTGCCCAGCATGAGAATGCACGCGATGCCCACGCACATCTCGACCACCCCAAACGTGAACGCCGGGCTCTTAACCCGGTCCGCCAGCACCGCCGCGACGGCGCTTCCCAGGGCAATGCCGCACAGCATGGCCACCAGCATCGTCGTGAACGCGTAGGTCGTGCCCGTGAACACCAGCACGAGGAGACGGGTCCACACCACCTCGAGCGCGAGCGCGCAGAACCCCGACAAGGCAAACACGGCGAGCACCAGCGCGGCCTTCCCGGCCGGCAGGAACACGCCGGCGCGTGCGCCCGGGGTTTCCGGGGCCTCTTCGCCCGGGGAGGCCGGCCGGGCCAACCGGGACAGGCCGATGGCCAACACGCCCACGACCGCGTTGGCCGCCGCGCCCACCAGCGTCGTGCGCAAATATCCGTATTCCGCCAGAAGCCAGAACCCCGTGAACGCGCACCCCGCCACCGCGCCAAACGTGTTGATGCTGTACAACGCGCCGATCCGCAGTCCGCGGGTCCGGGCGCTGGCGGTCACATACCTGGCCAGCAACGGGAGAGTGGCCCCCATCAGCACCACCGGCACCAGCAAGAAGACCAGTGAAAGCGCCGCACGCAAGCCGACCGCGAAGACCCGCTGACCCGAAAACGCCCGCAACGCCGGCACAACCACCCCTTCGGCGGGGCTGATCGTCACGATAAACAGAATGGCCCACGCGCCAATGAGCAGTTCAAACACGCCGTACAGCCGCAGCGGGTTCCTGCTCCGGTCCGCCAGACGCCCGCCCCACAGACTGCCCACGGCCAGGCCGAGGAAGTAGATCGACAATACCGTGCTTACGGCATAGGCGGCCGTCCCGAACAAGAGCACCAGTTTCCGGGTCCAGACTACCTGGTACAGCAGCCCGCAGGCGCCCGACGTGAAGAAGATGGCCAGCACCGCCAGAAACACCGCCAGGTCACGCAATCCCGGCCGGTGATTCCTGAAAAAACGCACCACAACGCTGCGCGAGGTATCCATGACTGCTCTTCCTGTTATTGACCTGAATAAAGTGCACGGTGATGCTAACCGACGGCCCCGCGAAGTGTCAAAGAACGCCCGTTCGGCGCGCGCACGAGGGCAGATTCCCCCAGCCCGGCCGCGTTCGGCGCGTTGCGGCACTGGGGATGGAACGAGAATCTGCGCGGAAGAAGCGTGTTCTGGATGTCAGGGCAGCTCCTACGCAGTATATAAGTGTTTTCCACTACAGAACTTGTAGGGATTTTTCGCGCGGGGCTTGACTTTGCCGCGCATATTTGGTAGCATTATTTTCGGTATTAAACCTTTTCTTAGTCATTTATGTTTATAGTTCTGGGGCGGTGGTGTTGACGGCCCGTTGACGAGTGGTTCTGCCTCATCCTTATTTCATCCCGGTGACTTGTAGAGGAAGGCGCATCCATCTGTAAGAAAACCAGGAGACGTCAACGTGGCCGTATTCAGATACTCAGCCATGGTGAAAAACCGCGAAGAGATGATGGAATCAGGCACCATTGTCGCCCGTGACGAAAAGAGAGCGCGCGAGAAGCTGGAACGCCTGGACCTCATCGAGGTCCGGCTGAAGCGCATCGGCGGCATTTCGGGTCTGTTCAAGTCATTGACGGCGGACATTCGCTAACGGCGCATCGCCATTGCACACGCTGCGGGGGGATTATCTTCGCGGTTCGCCGCGAAGCACAGCGAGAGCGGGGGCAAGCACATCCACCGACGCGGCTCCTGCATTCAACAGGACTGAGGCATTCTCGCCCACGGTGAATCCGGTGGTCACCACGTCGTCGATAAGCAGCACATGACCTTTGGGCGGGGCGACGCCAGTATCCACGGCGAACGCGCCTTCGATGTTTCTGCGCCGTTCCCGGGGATCGCGGAGGGTACTCTGGGTGCGTGTGGGCCGGATTCTGCGTAAAACAGCGGCCACGGCGGCGTTTGGAAACACCGCGGCCACCTCGGCGGCCAGAAGCCGGGCCTGGTTGAAGCCGCGCTCACGTTCGCGCACGGGGTGAAGGGGAACAGGCACCACCATATCGTACCGATCGCACTCCAGTTCCTGTTCCGCGAAAGCGGCCATGAGTTCCGCGAGGGGCGTTGCCAGGCGTTTCTTCCCGTGAAACTTGAACAGCTTGATCGCTTTTTCCATGACCCCGTCATACCGCGCCACCCCGTACGTGCGACGCACGGGACGGTCCCGTCCCGCGGCGATGCAGCGGCCGCAGGGAAAATTCGAGCGCGTGCCCAATCCAACGGCTGCGCGGTGGGGACGGCCGCATACGGTGCAGAAGGGCCGTTCGATGCGCGGCATGAGTTCCCAGCAGGTCGCGCAGAAGTACCCGTTGTCATCGGTCAGCAGTCGGCGCCGGCACTCCTGGCAGAAAATGGGAAACACCAGGTTCTTCGCGGCGAGAGCCCACTCGGTCCACCGTTCCCCCCGCAACAGCCTCATGGCGCCTCGCAAATGGCGGGCGCTCCCCACATGACCCAGTCGCACACGAAGGAACCCGCTGAACCGGTCGTCAGGGCGAGCACCGCGGGTTGGCCGGCCCACCGGCTTACATCCGCGCGGAGCGGCACAAGCCCCTCGCCGGGCAACACCCGGGCGCGGGCCACTTCCTGCCCGTTGATCTCGACCACGCAGTCGGCCCCGGTGGACTCATCCGCCCCGTCGCGAAGACCCACGGACACCTCGAACGCCGCCGGCGGCGGCGGCAGGACCGCGGAATACACCACCACGGTCATGCCGTCGTCGGGAGGATGCACGAACAGACCGTGCACGTCCTTCCCGCCAACGCGGCTGCTGTCGGGCCGGGCCACGGCGTGCGGGGGCGCGTCCAGACGCTGCCCCAACGCATCCAGGAAGATAGTCGCGAACGGTGCGGCAGCGAGTTCCAGCGGCAGCTCCACGGGCGCGGGCGCTTCACGAATGAAGTAGATGGAACCCGGCAGCGGGACCTCCACGGCGAGGCCGGTGGCGCTCGCGTGCGTGGGAACGACCTCGCCTCCGGCCGCCGCATGCGTGTACGCCACGGCGCCGCCCAGCTCGACCGTGCCCGTACCCTGCAGGCGACGCACGATGCGCGGCCCGTACCAGCGGGCCCAGTCACACGTGGGGTTGTTCGCCGGACCAGGGTCCACAGCCAGTTCAAACGTGACCGTGCGGCCCGCGAACCGCGTCAGCTCGAGCTGTACCGGCACCGGTGTGTCTCCGGCGGTGTGCACCGCTTCCTCCAGCGTTTCTCCCGATGATTCAGCGCGCACGGAGAACGTCGCGCCGTCGGTCCGGCCCACGGCGCCTTTGTCCATGGCCGCGGTGGATTCAAAAAAAAGCTCGCCGGAATCGGGCAGGGCCACGTCGAAGTGGGCGTAGGTCACGCCGGTACCGCCTTTCCAGGGGGGATGGATGTGGAGCACGGTCCCGTGCGGATCGAAGAACGCGCCGTCCGGGGACGGGCCCTTGCCCGCGAACGCGCCGCCGCCGCCGCCGGCAAGACGCGACCCGCGTTCGGCCTGTTCGAGCAGCACGGGAATGTCCGCGACGATGCCCCCCTGTTGGGCTGTCCGGACCATGCCCAGAGACTCTTCCAGTAGCACGCCCTCGGGCCGGTATCCTTCGGGCAGCGCCGCCAGATGCGGCGCCGACAGATCCCGCGGGTCGTCGAAATAGGGGTACCAGGATTCCGGGGCCAGCCCGAACAGGCGCGCGCCGTCATAGGCCAGCCAGCCCGGAATGGCGCCGGGGAGGGCTGCCGTGTCCACCCCGGAGATCGTGCGGGAGACCACGCGCTCGCCGGCCAGAAGCCGGTGGTCCGCGGTCCGCACCACGCGTTCCCCGCCGATCGACCGGTAGGGAAAGGCGACGGTGTCGGGCCAGGGGTCGTCCAGGGCGATTTCGGGGCGTGCCGCGAACCAGAAGGCCGCCTCCTCGCGGAACTGCCGCATGAAGCCGCCGGGATGCTCAAGGTCACCCGGGGTCAGCTTGAGGGTCGGAATCACGCCCCAGTGTTCGTAGGCTTCGTTCCAGGCCGCATAGAGCTGGCCGGAGGCGGGCGGCGCACACCCCAGATAGCCGTTGATGATCGTGTACGGCCGAAACAGATACGAGCTGATCGGATGCGCAGCCGCGAGCAGGGCCCGGTCCCAGGCGCCTTCGGCGTGCTGCAGGCCCCAGGCGTGCCGTTGCGCGAACGCCTCATGCCGGTACGTGATTTCGTTAAGACCCTCGCCGCTCAATGCGACTCCCGGCAGCGCCTCGCGGAGCTGCCGATGCAGGGCCACATTGCCCTCGGCCATGGTCATGCCGTCGATCCGGCCGTTGTAGTCGTTGTAAATACACAGGGTCTGATCCAGATGAAGCGCATCGACTCCGTAGGTCTGGCACAGGCGCACCATGCGTTCCGTGAACAGGTCGCGCCAGGCTGCGCACGCCGGATTGATGTAGGCGAACTTGATCTCGGGTGTGGCGCGGGTCCACAGCCACCATTCCTTTTCGTGCGGCCCCCACGGACTGCGTACCTGATACGGTTCGAATTGCGCGTAAAGCGCGTTCAGCGGGTCGACGCCGAAATAATTGACGTGCAGCATGACCTTGAACCCGAGCGCGTGCGCCCGGTCGATAAACGGTTTCAGGTCGTCGTGGACATCGTCGTAGTTAGGATAGTCGCGGTCGTACCCCGGAGAGCGCCAGCCCGGCACGTAGAGCATGGTCTGCGCGGGATCGAGCAGTTCTCCGAGGCGTTCAAGCATTTCCAGGTTGAGCCCCAGGATGACGCAGCACCGCACGTCCTTCACCCACGACGGGTGCTGTTCTTCAACAGGCGTGGGCGCATACGCGCGCACCATCCAGTCGCGGTAGCGGCGCGCCGGAACACGCCAGTCGCCCTCATAGACGCCGAGCCGCCACTCGGGCGACGCGAGCGCGCTGCTCTCTTCGAACGGCGCGTACGCCATCGCGATGAAACGCAGGCGCCAGCCGGTCCGGCTTCGTTCCACCACCAGGCGCTTAAATCGGGATTCCGGGTCCCGCGCCCAGACGTAAAATCCCGCGCCGTCGCCCTCCACAATCACGAGCTGCGCCTCCCACGACATCGGATAGTCGTAGGTGAACCGGGCGCCCGGCGTGGCCGCGGTGAGCCGCACGCCCGAGTGCCCCGGCACAATGATGTTCCGGTCCAGCGGGATCCCCGTGACGCTCCATTCGACCCCCCAAAGATCCCGTTGGGGGCATGCGGCGTCCTGCCGGACGACGAGCTCGTCCGCCTCCACGGCCACGGCCGTCCGCACCTGCGTGCCGGGCAATTCCGGGAATCCGGCAGCGCGCCACGACCATCCCGCGGTTTCCGCGTCGGCCGTACGCGTCTGGGCCGACCCGATGGCCACGGTGGCGTCGAGCCGGTGCAGGCAGGCGAACGTGTCCAGCGGCCCGTCGAACGCGGCATGGACGCGTCCGTCCGCGCCGGACAGGCCGACGAGCGTCCCATCCTCAAACACCGCGGAGCAGGAAGTTGTCGGGACGGTCTGACGGTTCGCGCTGGCAGCTCCGGCGCCGGGCGCGACGAGCAGGAGGGTAGTCAGGGCAATGATCGACAGGATTCGGGTGTGGTCGTGCGTTTTCATGGGCGCATTATGGCGGGTACCGGCGGGAAATGCACGACCCGGCGGACGCCATCCATCGCTTGCATCCCGGTCCGCGGTGCGGCACAATGCGTTCCATGCTGCGCAATGATCATATGGCGTTTCGGGTGCGCGATCTCGACCGTGCCCTGCGTTTCTACACCGAGACCCTCGGGATGCGGTTCCTCTTCCGGGAAACGGACGAGGCGCACGGCGAAGCCTTCGCCTACCTCGAACTCGAAGGCGGCAATCTGGAACTGCTCCAGTCGCTCGACGCCACGATGCCGCCCGTGCCCGAACCAGGCCCTCCCTACACCCCCCATCTCGCCATCGCCACGGACGACCTGGACACCCTGGCCGCGGTACTCGGCGAGAAGCGCGTGCCGATCCTCAAGGGGCCCATGACCATCCCCGGCAAGGTCACGTGGCTCTATATCGCCGATCCCGACAACAACGTGCTCGAGTTTGTGCAGTGGCTCTGATCCCCGGCCGGTGATGGGGCCATCCCGTCCATCGCGTCCATCGCGTCCATCCCGTCCACCCCGTCCACCCCGTCCATGACTGTGTCCACCATAAGATGCAGGCCTCTCGCCTGCGCGGTAGATCGCCGCTGCCACATCCCTCCCCTCGCGGAGCCTCTTGAAATACGAACGATGCTGGCCCATATTCTTATCCGGAGAACACGGGAATCTCGTCGGAGGCAAAGGCCAAACGTACCCATGAGCCAGCAACCGATCGACTCACCGCGGAAGGAACCGGGGCTTCGAAAAGGCGGAGTCCCGTGGGCAAACCTGCTCTTTCTTGTGTGCCTCGCCGTGCTCCTGGTCCTGGTGGTTGCGAGCATCTATGCGGACCGGAGAGCGCGGGACCGCGACGACGACCCGGAGGCGTATCCTCTCTTCGGTTTCATCAATCTCAAAGGGCAGGTGGTGATCAACACGCAATACGATTTTGCCCACGACTTTTCCGAAGGCCTGGCCGTGATTGAAATTGATGCCCGTCGAGGCTACATCGACCGGACCGGCAAGATGGTTATCGACGCGGTGTACGTCGATGCCGGACCCTTCAGGGAAGGGCTGGCCGCGGTGCAGCTCGACGGCAAATACGGCTACATCGACACGCATGGCCGCCTGGCCATCGTGCCCCGGTTCGACCGGGTAAGTTCGTTCTGCCAGGGCCGGGCCGCGGTGTGCCTCGACGGCAGGTATGGCTACATCGATCACGACGGGGCCATCCTCATTGAGCCCCGATTCGAAGCGGCCATGGCCTATTCGGAAGACCGCGCCGCGGTCGTCGTCAACGGGAGGGCCGGGTACATCGACCTTGAAGGGAACTTCGTTATCGAACCCCAGTTCGACAGCGCGCTGCCGTTCTCCAACGGCCTGGCCACGGTCCGGGTCGAGCGGAAATGGGGGTGTATCGACCACCAGGGCAATTTCACGATCCAGCCCCGCTTCAACGACGCCCGCGAATTCCGCCAGGGCCTGCTGCCCGTGCAGGAAGGGCACGTGTGGGGGTATGCCCGTCCCGACGGGACCTTCGCCATCAAGCCGCGGTTCGAGCGGGCCATGTCGTTTTCCCAGGGGCTCGCCGTCGTCAAGGAAGACGGCCTGTACGGCTACATCGACATCAGCGGCGCCTACGTCATCTCCCCGCAATTCGAGCACGCCTACAATTTTGTAGAAGGCCTGGCGCGTGTTCGCATGCGGCCGTGAGTCGCTATCGCAGATCCTGGGCGGCAAGACGGCGCATTTCCGCCTGCTCGTAGGCGCGGCGAACCACAAAATTCAGCGGTATCATGACGGCGCTGATGATGATCCCCGCCAGCAGGCACGGCCGTCCCAGCGGTGAGCCCGTTCCTGACAGGACCACGCCGGCGGCGAGCAGCGCAAGCCCGGCCGCGGTGAGCACCCAACCGGAACCGAGGACAAACTCGCGCCCCTTGCCGCGCGGCGCCAGCATCCCGCTCAACGCGCCCCACACGCCGCACAGGGCTCCAAACAGCCTCAGTGCCGCACCCACAACACCCCCCAGGTACGCGCCGCCGCCCGCCCCGCCCCCGCCCGCTACGGGAGGATCCGGAAGGGCGGTGCGGCTCAGCGCGATGCCGTCCAGCCACACGGTCCCCGGGCCTTCCATCCGGACCCCCAGGAGAAACCGGGCCGGGCGTTCGCCCTTCTTCAGAAAGAACGGGATACGCACCGTGCGCCACTCGGCGTCGCCCAGGATGACCTGGTCCAGCCCGCGCGAGAAATACTGGTTGGCCCCGAAATCGCACCACATCTCCAGGTACGCGATGCTCTTCAGTCCTGCCCCGCGCAACGAGGCCTCGTACCACACCGTACAGTTGTCCAGTCCCGGATTCGCCGCCGCAAACAGGATCATGGAACCGGGTCCCGCGGTCTCATAGTCAATGCGCACGGAGCCGTCTCCATCAGCGCTCTGAGACGGGTCAAACGACAGCGCAGCGCCCGCCGGGAGAGGCTTGGCCGGTTCCGGCATGGCGGAAACGCTCAGCGTGTAGAACGGTTTGTCCGGACCCGCCTCCGCGGCGAACACCGCAACGGCGGCCGTCAGTGCCAGCAAGGCCGAAAACCACAATCGCTTATTCATGAGAAGCCCCTTTCTGCCGGTTGTTGAGTTCCTCGTTATGGGCGTCGAGCAGGACGCGGGCCACCTCGGCCGCCAGCTTGCCGTCGGCGACCAGCATGCGGATGCTGCGGTAGAACGGCGCCGAAAGCGCCGTGTCTTCGCAAGCCTGCACCTTGGCAATCAGCCGGTCGAGCCGGGTTCGAACCGTCGGGTACGAGATGCCGTAGTCTTTTGCGAGCGCCTTGAGCGAACCGCTGGCCAGCAGGAACCGCTTGAGGAATTGCAGGTCCTCTTCATTCAATCCGGCCAGCCACTGTGGAAGCTGTGTCATGTTCATGCCCGCCTCCTAAATAAAATTAAATTCTATTTGAATTATATTTAAGTTTCCGCGGTCTGTCAAGGCGATTTTCAACACGCCGGGAATGGATGCACCGGGCCCGGGTGTCTGAACGAAATGAAGGTAACCGATGCCCGGGTTTGCGTTGCAGCCGGGCGCCGAGACCAAAAGGTATCCACAAGCGGTGTCTATGGCTTGACATACAGGGGCGGAGCCGGTATGATTGAGCCCGTTACGCGGCGAAGCGTTGCAGACGTCCGAAGGGCGTTTCGCATTTTCGGTAGGCGAGGCATGTGCCGCGATCATAAAGAACGTGGCGCAAGAAAACTGGAAGGGGTACGTAGCATGGAGAAAGCATTCTTGGATTTCGACCTGACTGACCCGGGTACGCTGTGGTTCTGGGTGTTCCTGCCCATTTCCATCTTCGTGTGGCTTTTCGACCAGTTCTAAGGCGCACGTTGGCGGCACAGGGTGCCGCTCCAGAGATTACCATTCGCAGACAAAGGCTGGAGACCGCGAGTCTCCAGCCTTTGTCCGTTTTTGGCCCGGCCTGCGTGAATCCACGGTTCTCCGGTGATTTCCAGCGTTTTGCGGTACAGTAAGGCAAGGCCATTTTCGGGCAGACGCGGGCGAGTGAAGGGATACAGCGTGCCGCGGGCGAGGAACAAAGACGGAGCGCAAGCGCCGGGGCGGACCCCGGCCGGTTCCCGGCGCCGGCCGGCCTTGCGCACAGTCATCCTGGGCGACGAGGACGCGCAGTGGCTTGCCGAGGAAGGCCAGGTCATCTCCGCCCGGCCCGAAGCCCTCACGATTCGCGCCCAGGCCCCCTTTCTGCCTGGCGACCGGGTGTTCATCGAGTTTCCCGTTGATGTCCCCGGCGAACCCCACCGCACGGCCATCATCCGCGGGCAGGTCACCGGCGTCGAGGACGCCGAAGGCGCGTTCCTGCTCGACGTGCGTCTCAACCTGATGCCCGACCTCAGGACCGCGCACGTGGGCGGGCTGCCCCGGAACCGGGATGAGGCCGCTACCCTGATGCGGGAAGCGCGTGGCGGGCTCGAGTCGGCGGGGAGGGCCGGAACCTTGCCGGTGGCGGACATCCAGCGCTTTCTCGACCCCCCGCGCGCCGGGCGGGCCTCCGAGAGCCGCCACCGGTGGCGGCGCTATGCCTTGGCGGGCGCGGCTCTCGCCGCCATCCTCATCGCGCTGCTCCTGACCCTCTTTCCGGCGTTTCGCCCCCGGATGGGCGCCTGGCAGGTGACCGGGTTGCCGGGCCGGGAGCCGCTCACCTCTCCGAAGGCACCCGCCGGAGACCATCCCGGCGCCTCCCTGGGCTCCGGCGGGCTGACGGACGGCGCCGCGCCGGAGAGCGGTGGGTTCCCGGAAACCGAGCCGTATGCCTGGCAACCGGGCGACTGGATACGCCTGGACGGCGGCGTGGCGCCGGGGGACGGCCTGCCGGGCGCCGCCCTGCAGGAAACGGCCCCCGTCTTCTCACCCACCGGCTGGATCCTGGCCACGCTGCAGCCCGCGCTGGAGGGCCCTTCCGCCGGCGCAGCACGGTTGCCGGGCCTGGCCTTTGTGGTGTCGGACCTGTTTCCCGCCGGAAGCGCGGCGCCTTCCGCAACATCCGGATTTCCCGGCAGCGAGGTCTCAGCCACGCCGGAGAACTCCGGCGAGCGGCCGGTGGCCGTCGCGCAGGCAACCGAAGACTCCCCGCCATCCCCCTACGGCAGCAGTGCGAACGCGGGCGGCGCCGGTCCGGCCCATCGGGCGCCGGGTCCGTCCCCGGGCGCGGCGGAGACACGCAACCGCGGTCCCGCCCCGACGGGTTCCAGCGCGCCGGTGCTCCAGCCTGCGCCTCCGGTAGAGCCCGCCCCCGGTTCAGTGGCGGTTCGTGTCGATAAGAGCGGCCATACCCTGAGCATCCGTCACGATGGCGAAGAAGTGGCCCGGTTTCCCGTGGGCCTTGGACGCAGCAACGCGACGCCCGAGGGAGAGTTCGTCATCGCGAACAAGGTGACCGACCCCGATTGGTCGGACCGGGGCCGCATCGTGAAGGCGGGCGACCCGGAGAACCCCCTGGGCCGGCGGTGGATGGGGCTCGGCAAGAGCGGGCGCGCCACCCCCTACGGCATTCACCCCACGAACGAGCCGCGATCCATCGGCGCCGACATGAGCCGCGGCTGCATCCGCATGCGGCCGGAGGACGCCGAAACGGTGTTTCACTGGTGCCCCGTAGGAACGCGGGTGACCATTGCCCCGTAAGCCCCCGGTTGCGCGCGCGCGGGCCAGCCTGTAGCATGGTGCCATGCGCGAGCTGTTCAACGAACTCATTGAAGCCCTGCAGCGCGGCCACCGGTTTGTGACCTACGACGTCTGGCGCATCGGCAAGCCCGGCGAACAGGTGCCGAGCGGACTCCTCATCAAGCACATCCGCGTGGCGATCCTGCTGTTCCGCGGGCTCATGAGCGACGTGCTCTGGCTGCGGACCTCCTCGCTCGCGTTTGCCACGATCCTCGCGATCGTGCCGTTTCTGGCGTTCGCCTTTTTCATCATGCAGACCTTTGACCTTGCGCAGAGCCTCACCGACGTGCTCGAGCACCGCATCCACAACTACGCCGAACGGGTGGGCGCCGTGCGAGACGCAGGCACCGCGGCGCCGCCCGGCGCGGTGCAGGCCCCGGCAACCGCGCCAAACGCGTCCCTCTCGGTCCCCAGCGACCCCGACGCGCGCGCCCGGCGCAACCGCGAACTCCTCGAATCGGCCCTGGGATGGCTGCTGGAAGGCGTGCCGTCGCCCGAGGGTGTGCAGAACCAGATGGGCACGGAGAGCCCGCTCAAAGTCATCCTCGAGATGGTTGAGGAAAGCGGCCAGAGCACGGCCATGGGCACGTTTCTGGGGATCGTGTTCGTCTTCTTCTCGGTGTTTGGTCTGATGAACGGGATCGAATCGGCGTTCAACGCAATCTGGGGCACAAAACGCAACCGGTCCTGGTTCCGCGTGTTTACCGATTACATGCTCATCGTGCTGATCCTGCCGTTCGTGGTGGCCTTCGTGGTGGGACTTACCACCGCGCTGGAAACGGAAGACCTGGCGTGGGGCCCCCTGGGCCTGCTCCTCAGCGGCGCGCGGTACCTGGTGCTCTGGCTGGCCCTGGCCACGGTGTACCGCGTCGTGCCCAACACCCGGGTGCCGATCCGGTATGCGCTGCTGGGCGGCATTGTCGCGGGGACGCTCTGGATCTTGACCGCCAAGACCTTTCTGCATTTCCAATGGGGCGTCGCGCGGGCTAACTTCTTCTATGGCAGCTTCGCCCTGATCCCGTTGCTCCTCGTGTGGATCTACACCTGCTGGCTCATCATCCTGTTCGGCGCACAGATTACGTTTGCCTACCAGTACGAGAAGACCTTCGCCATGGAACGCTTCGCCGAGCACGCCAGCCATGCCTACAAAGAGGCCATCTGCCTGCGCTCGGTACTCGAGGTCAGCCGCCGCTTCGACCTGGGGCTGCCGCCGCTGTCCGCGGCCGAGTGCGCGGCCGACTGGAACGTCCCCGTGCGTTTGCTGAATGACGCGCTCGACGAACTCGAAGAAGCAGGCCTGCTCCGGCAGGTCCATACCGAGCCCATTCGCTTCCAGCCCGCCCGTTCCATCGACAAGATCACCATCGGCGACGTGATGCGCGCAGTACGCGAACACGGGCGCGACCCGTCGGCCCTGCGCGACGACGAGACCATGAAAGCCCTGCTCGAACGGCTTTACGAGCGCGAGGACGGCGTATTCGCGATGACCATTGAGGAAGCCATCCGAGAATTTCATCTCGATCGCGCCGATCGTCCCGCGGATTCGGGCGAGGCCCCCGAAACCGCGTGACGCGGGCCGCGCCGTTTCGCGTTACTCCGCGCTGATCCCGTATTCCTTCATTTTTCGCCACAGGGTCGAACGGGAGATGCCCAGTTTGACGGCGGCTTCCGTCTGGTTGCCGTCGAGTTTCTCGAGCGCCTGCCGGATGAGTTGTTCTTCCATTTCCTTGAGCGTGGGAATGGTGTCGATGGCGTAATGAGGAAGGGCGAAGGGCGCGCTGCCCCCCGCGCGCACCTGATCCGGGAGGTCGCGCGCGCGAATCACGTCGTCATCGGCCATGATGATGGCGTGCGCGATGATGCTCTCGAGTTCCCGCACGTTGCCGGGATAGGGGTAGTTGCGCAGGTACGCCTGGGCCTGTTCGTCGAATCCCTGAACGCGCTTGCCGAAGGTCCGGCTCATCTGCGCAACGAAATGGCCGACAAGCTGGGGCAGGGCATCCATGCGTTCGCGCAGGGGCGGGATGCGCACCTGGATGACGTTCAGCCGGAAATAGAGGTCTTCGCGGAACCTGCGTTCGGCGACCGCCTCTTCCAGATTGCGGTTCGTGGCGGCGAGCACGCGCACATCGACGTGCGAGGACGTCGAAGCGCCCACGGGCCGGATCTCGCCGTCCTGGAGCACCCGGAGCAGCTTGGCCTGGGTGGCCAGGCTCATTTCGCCCACTTCATCGAGGAAAATGGTGCCGCCGTCGGCCTCCTCGAACAGGCCGCGCTTGGTGGCCTCGGCCCCGGTGAACGCCCCTTTCAGGTGGCCGAACATCTCGCTCTCGAGAAGCTGCTCGGGTAGCGCGGCGCAGTTGACGGCAATGAACGGCATCTCGCGCCGCCGGCTCAGGCGGTGAATGGCGTTGGCGATGACCTCCTTACCGGTGCCGCTTTCCCCGAGGATCAGCACCGTGCTGTCCGTGGGGGCCACCTTGCTGATCACCTCAATCACGCGTTTCATGGCCCGGGATTCCCCGATAAACTCCTGAAACAGCGTCTGTTCATAATCCTGGACGGCGAGTTCCGTCTGGAGATTCCGCCGGGCCTTGTTCACGACCAGGGCGACGTCCGAAGGGGCCGAGTTTTTGGGAAGATAGAAAAACGCCCCCCGCCGGATGCCCGCGAGCGCTTTCTCGATGCGGGCAATCTCGACCAGCAGGATCAGTTGGGCGTCCGGGGTCTGCCGGCGGACAAACGTGACCAGGTCCAGGTCGCTCTCCTCGTCCAGATCCAGATCCAGGACGACGATATCGAAGGCGTTCCGGCCCACGAGACGCAACACCCCCCGGACGTCGTGACACCGCTCAACCTGATACCCCTCGCCCTCAAGAAAACTTTCGAGCGTACGCGCGTACGGTGCATCTCCGCTGGCAACAAGCACTTGTGCGCGCGGAGGGCTTGGGCTGTTTCGCATCGAAGCATCGTGCTCTGTCATGGCGCATATTGTACCAAAACGAAGCGGAAGGGGCAACTGCTCCCAGGGTCGCGACACCCCGGTTCGTGTAGAACCGGGGCAAGAAGGGGAGGCCAGGCCCGCAGGATCGGATCGGGGTTGGCAAGCGTGGTGTCGTACGGGAGGTTACACTGCTGCCAATACGGGCCTGGCCTTGGTAGAGCTGAGAAACTCCTCCAGTCGTTCGAGTTCGTCGTCGGTCACATCCAGAAACCGGACGCCGAAGTGATGCAAACCGTTCTCAAGCGGGGCGCTCCAGCACACGCGGCCCTTGCACTCAATGACCGGGCCGGTCTCGCCCAGTTGCAGACGGACGAGCAGCGGGGTGCCCGGGGCGAGAGGCCGCAACCACAGCAGCCGCACGCCCGACACGGACAGATCGGCAGAGCGCATGGGAACCGGCCGCCGCTCGCGCGGCTGGCAAAGCCAGGCGCCCGTCTCCGTCAGATGCCGTATGTACCGTCTGCGTTCCATTGCTCATCAACTTCCCTGTGTAACAACGTATCGGATGCATTACCCGCCTATAGTAGACGTTTTATGCCCACGTTTTGGTGACATGCCGTTGCCCGTTCGCCGAGCGCGCTCCGCGCTACCGTCGTCTCCTCCCGATGGTATTACGTGCCTGGCGGCCGCATGTTCACGGAAGAATCGCAAGGATGTCTCAGGCCCCGTTCAATACTCGCCTGTACCTACAGACGACCTCCCCGCTTTATTCATTCAATCAATCGCATACAACTAGATTGACGGCCAATGTCTGCACTCATTCCGGCCCGTCACTAGAATGAACCTTGCTGACCCATTTGATCATCCTGCCGGCGGAATAGTTCCATTGGGCAGTAAAACGGGGAAATCGGGCGGCGGTTTTCGGGGTTTACGGAGCATCCCGCGGGCTAGAACAGCGCCCCCTGCGGTCCTTCCGGGGTCGTGAGACCAAAATGCTGGTAGGCCGCGGGCAGAGCGACGCGTCCCTGCGAGGTGCGTTTGATGAACCCGAGCTGGATCAGGTAGGGCTCGTGGACCTCTTCGATGGTCTGGGGTTCCTCGCCGATGGCGACCGCGAGCGAGTTGACGCCCACGGGACCGCCGCTGAACTTGTCGATGATCGTGGCGATGATGGTTTTGTCCATATCGTCGAGGCCGATCTCGTCGATGCGGTGCAGCCTCAGGGCCGCGTCGGCGATCTCGCGGGTGATGGCGCCGTCGGCCTTGACCTCGGCATATTCGCGCACGCGGCGCAGGAGACGGTTGGCAATGCGGGCCGTGCCGCGCGACCGGCGCGCGATCTCGTATGCGCCGCCGTCGTCGACGGGGGTCGCGAGGATCCGCGCGGAGCGTCTGACGATGATCTTCAACTCCTCGGGGGAATAGAAATCGAACCGGCACATGTCGCCAAAACGCGCGCGGAGCGGCGGCGTCAGCAGGCCCGCGCGGGTCGTGGCGCCGATCAGCGTGAACGGTTTCAGACCGATCTTGAGCGAACGGGCGGTCGGCCCTTTGCCCAGCATGATGTCCACCTCGAAATCCTCCATGGCCGAGTAGAGGGTCTCCTCGACGGCATGATTGAGCCGGTGGATCTCGTCGA
>DDYW01000102.1 GCA_002348185.1 Candidatus Hydrogenedentes bacterium UBA2224
TCCTCGACGAACCGACGTCGGGAGTGGATCCGATCAGCCGGCGCCAATTCTGGGATCTCATTTACGAGCTTTCGGGCAAGGGCGTCACGGTGTTTGTGACCACCCATTACATGGACGAGGCCGAATACTGCGACCGCCTTGGCCTCATTTACCGGGGTGAGCTGGTCGCCATGGGGACGCCCGAGTCGCTGAAACGGGAGACGATGGCGGAAGACGTTCTGGAGGTGCAGTGCGAGCGCCCGAGCGAGGCGATGGAGCTCCTGGAACGTGTCCAGGCGGTACAGGAAGCCGCGCTGTTCGGCAACGGGCTGCACGTGACGGTGGCCCGCGCGGGCGAGGGCGGCGAGGCCGTACAGCAGGCGTTGACGGAAGCGGGTTTCGCGGTGAACCGGATTGAAGCGATCACGCCGTCGATGGAAGACGTGTTTGTGTCGCTGGTCGAGGCGCGGGACCGGCTCGCGGCCGCGCAGGGCGAGGTGGCGGCATGAAACTCATGCGCCTGGGCGCGGTCGCCCGCAAGGAATTCATTCACATTCTGCGCGATCCGCGGAGCCTGGGCATGGCGATCGCGATCCCCATGCTGCTGCTCTTTTTGTTTGGCTACGCCCTCGCGCTGGACGTGGACCGCGTGCCGCTGATGGTGTGGGACCAGAGCCAGACGCCCGCAAGCCGGGAATTCCTGGCGTATTTCACCGGGTCGCGGTATTTTTCGCTGCAGCGGTATGCGGCGGGCTACCCGGAGATCGAGCGCGCCATCGACACACGTGAGGCTCTGGTGGGACTGGTCATCCCGCGCGATTTCGCGGAGCGCGCGCGGACCTTGACGCCGGTGCGGGTGCAGGCCATTGTGGACGGGAGCGATTCGAACACCGCCACGATCGCCATGGGGTATCTCAACGCGATTTCGCTGACCTACTCGAACAACGTCTTGCTGGAACAAATGCGGCGGATCACCGGAAAAGCTCCCGTGCCGCCCGTGGACTTCCGGCCGCGGGTGTGGTTTAACGCCGATCTCGAATCCAGAAACTACATCATTCCCGGCCTGATTGCCGTGATCATGATGGTGATTGCCGCGCTGCTCACGTCGCTGACGGTCGCGAAGGAGTGGGAACAGGGCACGATGGAGCAACTGATCTCCACGCCCGTTAAAGGCCCCGAGCTGGTGGTGGGAAAGCTGCTGCCCTACTTCGCGCTTGGGATGCTCGACGTGCTGCTGGCGGTCTTGATGGGCGCATTTGTGTTTGACGTGCCGCTGCGCGGGAGCGTGCCGCTGCTGTTTGGGGTGTCGGCCGTGTTTCTGGCGGGCGCCCTGTCGATGGGCATGCTGATCAGCATCGTAGCGCGGAGCCAGTTGCTGGCGAGTCAGCTCGCGATGATTTTGACCTTTCTTCCGTCGTTCCTTCTGTCGGGGTTCATGTATGCCACCGGGAACATGCCGCGCGCCATTCAGGCGGTGACGTATCTGGTGCCGGCGCGGTACTTCGTGGCGCTTTTGAAGGGGATCTATTTGAAGGGCGTGGGGCTCGAGGTGCTGGGGATTCATGCGGCACTGCTGGCCGTGTTTTCGGTGGTGATGATCGCTCTGGCCATTCTGAAATTCGAAAAGCGGCTCGACTGAAGGGCAGGGATGGGAGGGCCCGCGCGTGTTTGAACGAATCCGGCACATGCTCATCAAGGAGTTTATCCAGGTGTTTCGCGATCCCCGGATGCGGGCCGTCGTGTTCGTGATGCCCATCGTCCAGGTGCTCGTGTTCGGATACGCCGTCACCACGGACGTGAAACACGTGCGCCTTGCCGTACTGGACCTCGACGCGAGCGTGGCGAGCCGCGAATTGACGGCGCAGTTCACCGAGACGGAGTATTTTGACCTTGCCGGCCACATCGACACCGATGCGGATGCCGCGCGGCTGCTCGACCATGGCGACGCCCAGGCGGTCTTGCGCATCCATCACGGATTCGAAGCCGATCTTCGCGCGGGCCGCACGGCGCCGCTCCAACTGCTGGTCGATGGGACGGATTCCAATACGGCCGGGATCGTCCTGGACTATTCCTCGCGCATTATCGGGCGCTTCGGCAACCACGTGCTCGCGACGCGGCTGAGCCGTATGGGCGCCGACGGAGCCAGCGCGGAGCCGCTGACGCTCGAGACGCGGGCGTGGTTCAACGCGAACCTCGAAAGTCGCAATTACTATGTACCGGGGGTGATTGCGATCCTCGTCATGCTGATCACGCTTATGCTGACAAGCATGGCGGTGGTCCGGGAGAAAGAGGCCGGTACGATGGAACAGATCATGGTCACGCCCATCACTCCGGGCGAGTTCATTCTTGGGAAGACGCTGCCGTTCGCCGTAATCGCGTTTGCCGACGTGGTGGCGATCACGCTGGTCGCGGCGTTCTGGTTCCAGGTGCCGCTGGAGGGGAGTCTGTTGCTGCTGTTCGGGGCCACGGGCCTGTACATCATGACGACCCTGGGCATCGGGCTGCTGATCTCGACCATGAGCAGCACCCAGCAACAGGCCATGATGGGGACGTTCTTCTTTTACCTTCCCGCGGTGTTGCTCTCGGGGTTCATGTTTCCGATCGCCAACATGCCCAAATCGATCCAATGGCTGACCTATGCGAACCCGCTGCGCTACTTCCTGGTGATCATCCGGGGGATTTTCTTGAAAGGCGTGGGACCCTCCGTGCTCTGGCCCCAGATGGTCGCATTATTCGCTATGGGCGTCGGAACGCTCTGGTTCGCCACTACGCGTTTCAAAAAGACCCTGGCGTGAAGAACCGCGTTCGCCGGATTGTGGCCATCGGCGGTGGCGTGGTGGACGTTGTGGACCATATGGACCGCATGGACTATATGGACGTGCCTGCCTGAACGATTGCGAATGGGGTCGAACAAAGGCGCAGGGGCTGTTCAACCCCATTCTGGGGTTGGCATGGTGGATGCACCCGATCCACGGGCTTCGCCTGTGGTCTTCACCTCTCCGGAGTCGTTGGAACAGGGTGGTTCTTCTTGTCCATCCGGTCCACACCGTCCATCTCGTGCACTGCGTTCGCGTTCGACTGCCGCTAGTCCGGGGGAGAAGCGCGCGTTTGCCGGGAAATCGTGACATAATGGACGCGGTTACGGGCGGATTCCGCCGCGGGCACGGCGCGTATACGCGCAGGAAGGGGAGGGGCTCATGGAGACTGGCCGAAGGGTTGCGGGGGCGGTATGGGGCGTTTTGCTGCTGTCCGCGGCGTGCGGGGCGGCAGAATACCATGTCTCGGTGAATGGTGACGATGCCAACGACGGAACCCCGTCGCGCATGTTGAAGACCATCTCGGCCGCGGCGGCGTTGGCGGCGCCGGGCGACGTCATCACGGTGCATGAGGGCGTGTACCGCGAACGGGTGACGCCTCCGCGCGGGGGCGAGTCCGACGCGAAGCGGATAGTGTATCAGGCGGCCCCGGGCGAGCGAGCAGTCATCAAAGGGTCCGAAGTGGTTACGGGGTGGGAACGGGTGCAGCACGACACCTGGAAGGCCGTGCTGCCCAACACGTTCTTTGGCGATTACAACCCCTATGCCGATCCGATCCACGGCGACTGGTTCAACCCGAAGGACCGCGTGCACCATACCGGGGCGGTGTATCTCGACGGGCACTGGCTCATCGAGGCGGCCGCGCGGGACGAGGTGTTAGCGCCGGCGGGCACCGTGCCCCCGTGGCTGCATCCGGCGGGGGAGGGCTACCTGCTGAACGTGGCGTGGCTGAGGCCGGCGCCCGGTTCGGGGGAGGCGCCGCGGATTCCCGCGACGGGGTTCGCGGCGAAGAACGGGACGCAGAACGCGCCGTGTTCCGAAGGGGGAGAGTGCATCGGTTTCATTCTGTCCGGTCACTGGGTCACGTATCCCAATGTCGATTTCCAGGGGGG
Organism: Candidatus Hydrogenedentes bacterium UBA2224; assembly: GCA_002348185.1. Classification (GTDB taxonomy): domain Bacteria; phylum Hydrogenedentota; class Hydrogenedentia; order Hydrogenedentales; family SLHB01; genus UBA2224. The sequence goes on from DDYW01000102.1 coordinate 3,908, forward strand.
GACCGGGCAGCTCGAGATCCGCGCGGCTTCGGCCAGCACCGGAGGCCTCATCGAGCTTCGGCTCGATGGACCGGACGGGGAGCTGCTGGGCACCTGTCCGGTGCCGAACACGGGGGGATGGCAGTCGTGGGACACGTTTCCGGTCACGTTCAGCCCGGTGAGCGGGGTCAAGGCCGTATGTCTGGTGTTCCGGAGTCTCCGGCCGGAAGCGCCGCCCGAAGACGCGGGATTGTGGTACGCCGAAGTGGGGGAGCGGGACACGACGATTTGGGCCCAGTTCGATGGCGTGGACCCCAACGAGCGGCTGGTGGAGATCAATGTGCGGCGGGCGGTGTTCTATCCTGACAGGCCCTACGTGAATTACCTCACCGTGCGCGGCTTCACCATGGAGCACGCGGCCACCCAGTGGGCGCCGCCCACAGCCGAGCAAATCGGGCTCATCGGGACGCACTGGAGCAAGGGGTGGATCATCGAGGACAACGTTATCCGGTATTCGGTCTGTACCGGAGTCACGCTCGGAAAATACGGAGACCAGTGGGACAACACCTCGGCAGACACCGCGGAAGGCTACGTCGAGACCATCCACCGCGCGTTGGAGAACGGGTGGAACCGGGATACCGTCGGCGGCCATGTCGTCCGGAACAACACCATCTCCCATTGCGAACAATCGGGCATGGTGGGCAGCCTGGGGGCGATCTTCAGCACCGTCACCGGCAACACGATACACGACATCCACGTGCGGCGCTTGTTCACCGGCGCGGAGATGGCGGGGATTAAGTTTCACGGGGCGATCGACACGGTCATCGGCCACAACCGCATTTACCGGTGCACACGGGGCATCTGGCTGGACTGGATGGCGCAGGGCGCGCGCGTGACCGGGAACCTGTTTTACGACAATCCGAGCGAGGACCTGTTCGTCGAGGTGAATCACGGGCCGTTTCTGGTAGACAACAACCTGTTCCTTTCCCCGGTGTCGTTGCTGTCGGTGTCGCGGGGCGGCGCCTATGTGCACAATCTGTTTGCGGGAAACTTCAACCTGCTGGGGTTTGACGGCCGCCTGACGCCCTATCACCGGGCGCATTCGACGGAACTGGCGGGGATGCACGACAATCCGCGCGGCGACGACCGCTACTACAACAACCTGTTTGTGGGGTCGCGCGGCCTGACCGGCTACGACGAGGCGCAACTTCCCGTGTACATGGGCGGGAACGTGTTCGTTAACGGCGCGCTGCCGTCCAGACACGAACAGGCGCCGCTGGTGGCCGACCGCCGCGATGCGGGGTGGGTTCTGGTCGAACGGGCGGACGGCCTGTATCTCGAGGGGGGCCTGGATCCCGCCTGGACGGCCGGACCGCAGCGCCCCCTGGTGACGACGGAGCTGCTGGGGATGGCGGAGATCCCCGGACTCCCCTACGAAAACCCGGACGGAACGCCCCTGCGCATTGATGCGGACTATTTCGGCGCGCAGCGCAACATCGAGAACCCTGTCCCCGGCCCGTTTGCGCTTGCGGGCGGCGGGACGCAGGCGCTGAAGGTCTGGCCCGTGGGCGCATCGGAGTGAATGCCGGGCGGCCGCGTGCGCGGTTGCGGGCGTTGCCGCTCAGAGGAATCCGGCGTGCTTGTCGGGCACGGAGTCCATTTCCGTGTACTGCTCGTGAATGTCCTCGAAGAGGCGGATGTGGGCGAGCATGATGTCGACGATGTCGGGATCAAAGCGTTTTCCGGCCTCTTCGCGGATGTTATCTATGGCTTCACGGGCGGTGAAGGCGTCTTTGTACACGCGCTTGGACCGGAGCGCGTCGTAGTGGTCCGCGATGCCCATGATACGGGCGGCCAGGGGGATGGCGGCGCCCGTGATGCCGTTGGGATACCCGTTTCCGTCGTAGCGTTCGTGGTGGCTCAAGACGATATCGCGCGCGATGCGGAACATCTGGAGGTCGCAATACTGGAGCACGGTCTCGAGGGCGCGGCCTCCGGCCAGGGTGTGGGTTTTGATGACTTCGAATTCCTCGGCCGTAAGCTTGCCCTGTTTCAGCAGGATGGCGTCGGGAATGCNNCTTGCCGATGTCGTGGAGGGGGCTGACGTAATAAATGGCTTCGACGAAATCCGGGCTGATGTGCTCTTTGAACCGCCTGTCCTGGGCCATCAGCTTTGCCAGGAGCGTGCAGTGGTCGCGCACGCGGTACAGATGGGCGCCGGTGTCGGAATCGCGCGATTCGGCCAGTTCGGCCAGCGAGATGATCAGTCCCTGATGCGCCCGCAGGAGGTCAAGCGTGGCAACTTGGTTGGCCTGGCGCAGGCGCTGGGACAGCAGCCGGAGGATGCGCTGCGCGAACCGTTCTTCCTCTTCCATGAGGACGACGAAATGCTCCCGGTCGAGGCAGAGGAGTTCGACGTCGGAGACGGCCTTCACCGTTGCGGAGCGGGGTTCGTCGGCCACGAGGGCCATTTCGCCGAAGCCGTCGCCGGGCCCCAGGCGCTGGAGTTCACGTTGTCCGACGCCGCTGCCCTTGAGGACGGTGGCCTCGCCGGTTGCGATGAGGTAATAGGTTTCTCCGCGGGTACCTTCAAGGAGGATGGGCTCGCCGGCCTTGACGGTCGTCTTTCGAAACTGTTTCGCGATGCGTTCGATGGTTTGAAGGCCGAGCCCCATGAACAGCTCGTTCCGCCCCAGATAGGATTCAATGTGCATGGCTGCTGCTCCAGCGCCCCGGGCACAGCGCCTCGGGCGCGAGTTTCCCACCGGCGAAACCTGGAAGCCTCCCCTTTGTACGAGGGCTGGACGGCGCGGTTGTGTCACCGGAAGATAACGAAGGCATCAGTGTACACTATTCCGGAGTTCCCGGATGCCATAAACGCAGACCGGCGCTTCCCGGCCCCGGATGGTCAGCGGACCGAATTTTTCGGCCACCACGCGCTCCTTGACGAGTTCGTAGGTGGTCTCGTTGACCAGGATGGCAGCGGGAATCTCCTTGGTGAGGGCCTCGATGCGCTGGGCGTAGTTGACGTCTTTTCCGATCGCGGTGTATTCGAGGCGGCGCGCGGAGCCGATATTGCCCACGATGACCTCGCCGGTTGAAATGCCGATGCCGATGCGGATCTGGGGCTTGCCGGCGCTGGCCCACTGCGCGTTCAGGCGGCGGAGCGTGTCCTGCATGGCCAGGGCGACCTTCACGGCGCGGAGCGCGTCGTCATCATGCTGGACCGGGGCGCCGAACAGGGCGAGGACCGCGTCGCCCATAAACTTGTCGAGCGTGCCCTCATTTTCAAGAATGATGTCGATCATGGCAGCAAAATACGTGTTCAGGAACAGGACGAGATCTTCCGGGTCCATCGTTTCGGCCATGGATGTGAAGCCGCGGATGTCCGTCATGAGGATGGTCACCATTCTGCGTTCGCCGCTCACGTTCACTGGCTGGGCGCTCTTGAGGATCTGGTCCACAAGCTCGGCGCTGACGTAGCGCGCGAACGATTGCCGCAGCAGTTGTTTGCGTCGCTCTTCATACCGCAGGCGCACGATGGTGAGCAGGGACGAGCCGGCCAGCAGGGTGCTCATGCCGGGAAGGGGGGACCAATAGACCCCCCAGCGGTTGAAGAGGGCCCAGGTTCCCAGGGCGAGCGCCACGACCGCCGTGGCGGTTCCCAGCGCACTGACGGCTACGCGTGCGCGGGCGACGAGAAGCGTTACGAGAAGGCCCGCCACGAGCACGATGAGGGCCTGCCCGCCGCGGGTCCAGGCCGGTTCGATGAAGAAGTCCCGCCGCAGGATGGCGTCGGCCGCGAGGGCATGGAGATCGACCCCGGGGCACAGGCGCATGACGGGCGTCGCGTGCATGTCCTGCAGGCCGCTTGCGGACGACCCGATGAAGACGATTTTGCCTTCGAGCCGCGCGGGCTCGACCGCGCCTTCGAGCAGGCTGGCCGCGGAGATGTGGTCGAAGCGGTCGGGGGGGCGCATGCGATACGGAAACAGCAGATTCCCCTGGGGGTCCGTGGGAATGACGGTTTCCCCCAGGCGGAGTTCATGGATGCCGGCGCTGGACCAGTGCATGACCATCTGGTGCTCGCCGGATGCGGCGAGGAGCGCGGCCACGGCGAGACTCGGCACCCACGCATCGCCGTACCGCAGCAGGAGGGGCGTCCGCCGCAATTTGCCGTCGCGGTCCGGCAGGGGATTGGTGGCCGCGACAAAGGTGGCGGCCTCCGCAAGCGCGGGCAGCGGGCACACCATCGCGGATGCCGCAGGGACCGGCGGGACGCCTTCCGCGCCCGGCAGGGCGCGCAGGACCACGTTGACGGACGTGCCGCATGGGGTGGCGGCGGCCGCGGCGGTGTCGCCAAATTTCAGGTCCGCGCCGAGGACGACGTTGTGGCGCGCGACGGTTTCCGCCAGCAGACGGTCGTTGTCGAGAGCCTCCTGGGGGACGCCGCTCAGGTTCAGATCGATGCCGCGGTCGCGCTGGTATAACGCGCGAACGTTGTCGAGGGAGAGGCCGTCCGGTTCAGCGAACAGAACATCGAGCGCGATGGCGCGAGCGCCGAGGGCCGCCGCCTCCTCGATGAGCGCGGCCACGCGGTAGCGGGGCCACGGCCACTGACCCAGTTGCGCCAGGCTGGGTTCATCCACGTCGATGACGGCCACGCCGGGGGGCGGCAGGTCTCCCCCGAGAAGGCGGACCATTTCGTCGTAGCCCAGGACTTCGAAGGCCTTGACCGGGGCCGGCGGATAGACGACCAGGACCAGAAATGCCAGGGTGAGCAGAACGCCAAGCAGCGCGATGATGTGGGACGTCGGACGCAGCTGCGTACGGCCCACCGTTGCGCCGCGCATCCGCCGCATGAAGCGAAACCCTGGTTTGTCCCCGGTCACCGGCTCGCCTGCGCTCCCCTCCGGTTACCGGACAACCACTTCGACGCGGCGGTTTTTCGGTTCGCTGACGTTGTCTTCGGTTGGAACAAGAGGCTTGCTCTCGCCGTAATACTCGATCGTCAGATACTCTGCCGAGACGCCCTGGTCCACGAGCATTCTGCGGACCTCGTTGGCGCGGTCCAGGCTGAGCTTCATGTTCACGTCCGCCTCGCCGGTACGGTCGGTATGCCCGTTGAGGCTGATGTCGTGCGAATCGCGCTTCCGCACCTCCGCCAGGACCTGCTCAAACACCGGCAGAGAATCCGCGTCGACTTTGCTGGAACCGGTGGCGAAATAGATGCTGAACCCCGTGGGCGGAGGCGGAACGATGGCAAGCGCGTCGCTGAACTTGGCCTGTATCTCCTCGTCCGCCGCGAGGCGGGTTTCCGAGAACGCCGCGTCCTGCCGTTTTGCCGCGACCGTCTGGTTGGCCTGGTTGAGGGTGACGCTCGCGGCCTGGTTGGTGACCGTGACTTCGCCGACATGGCCTTCGGGGTCAGGCACGAGATAGAAGCTGGTTTTCGGGGTAGTCGCGCAGCCGACGGCGACAGCGAGCAGGACCATGAGCACGATGTTCGCGTGTTTCATTGGGCCTTCTCCGCTTTCTTTTCGGCCTTGGGCGCCGGCACTTCGACGAGCAGTTCCGTTCCTCGCACCGCCGCGACGCCCGCGGGGGTCTCAATCTGCGCGGAGCCGGGGGCCAGCTTGGCGATTTGCCCGGAGATGTATACCAGGGTGCCTTTCGCGACGCTGAGCGTCATTCCCAGGATGCCCTCATTGGGCTTGAACTCGAACTCGGACATCTTGAGTTCGCTCGACGCGCCCAGGGAGAGTGTCGTGTCGTCTCTCAACACGATCCCGACCCCCGATTCCTTGTCCGTCCGGATGACGTCGGAGGCGTACAGGCGGGTACCCTTTTCGACCGCGAGCTCGCTGCCGGACCGAATCACCTGGACCGTTCCCTTGACATCCGTGACGCTGCCGACGAGATCTTCGCGGGACTCCGCGAAAGCGGAAAGACTTACTGCCATTGCGACGGTCAATATCAAGACGAGATGAGATTTGCACATGAATTGCGCCTCCTGCTTCTTACAGCCACCGATCCTGTCCGAACTCAATTCCCCTGATGTATTTATACCCCATGAGCCGGGAAAAAGACACTGAGAGTTTTCTGGTTGGGGCATTCCGCGAACGGTTTTTGCGGGACGCGTTGCGATTACTGCTTACAGTGCGAGCAATGGAACAGCAGTCCAGCATCCTCCACCCGCTCGAACACCGAAAGGGAGACCAGGTCTCCGCTCCGGCGCTCTGCGGGACTGATAGCCCTTTTTCCGGCATTTGATATACTGCACGTGTATCGCGAGATGCAATTGCGGGAAGCGTGTTCTGCGAATTGGTGCAATTCGACCATACACGAAGCGCGAGGCCCGGGTATGGCTACGCAGCAACTCGAACAGGCGGCATCTCTTGAGACTGCCGAGGCGCGGACGGCGGCGCGTCTTTTTTCCGGGGCGGACGTCCGTATCGGGGGGGACCGTCCGTGGGACATCACGGTTCACGAGCCGCGGGCATTTCGCCGGTGGCTGAGCCAGGGGTCGCTGGGTCTGGGCGAATCCTATCTGGATGGCTGGTGGGATTGTGATGCGCTCGACGCGATGTTTCACCGGATTCTGAGCGCGGGGCTCCCGCGGGGCCTCCGGAACTGGCCGCTCGTGCTCGGAGCCATCAAAGCGCGGGTATTCAACCTCCAGCGCGGGTCGCGGGCGTTTGTCATTGGCGAGCAGCATTACGACATCGGCAACGACCTCTACGCGGCGATGCTCGACCGCCGCCTGACGTATTCCTGCGGGTACTGGAAACGCGCATTCACGCTGGACGAGGCCCAGGAAGACAAGCTCGACCTGATCTGCAGAAAGATCGGGCTTGCGCCGGGCATGCGCGTGCTGGACATCGGCTGCGGCTGGGGCTCGTTCGTGAGATACGCCGCCGAGAAGTACCGCGTGGAGGCCGTGGGAACAACCGTCTCGAAAGAACAGGCCGCGCTGGCGAAGGACCTGTGCGCGGGACTGCCCGTCGAGATCCGGTTTGCGGATTACCGGGCCTTGAACGGGCGCTTCGACCGGATTGTGTCGGTGGGCATGATCGAACATGTGGGATACCGGAATTACGGCGTCTACATGAAGATTGTGCACGACTGCCTCGCTGACGATGGCCTCTTTCTGCTGCACACGATCGGCACGTTGCGGAGCACCACATCGACCGATCCGTGGATCGGGAAATACATCTTCCCCAACTCGATGCTCCCGTCCATCAGGCAACTGGCGAAGGCCACGGAAGGCCTGTTTGTGACCGAAGACCTGCACAATTTCGGACCGGATTACGACAAGACGCTGATGGCGTGGTGGCGCAACTTCGACGATCACTGGCCGGAACTGCAGGAAAAGTACGGGGAGCGGTTCTACCGGATGTGGACGTATTACCTGCTCTGCTGCGCGGGGTCGTTCCGGGCGCGATGGAATCAGCTCTGGCAGATCGTCTACTCGAAGCGGGGGGTGCCGGGAGGATACGCGGCCATCCGGTGATTCATTCGGGGAGGATGGCCCAGAGCACGCGTTGCGCGGGTTGGTCCTTCTCAGTCGCCAGGACGGAATCCGTGACGATGGCTATGCCCCCGCGGGTGTCGCTGCCGCTGGCGGGCGAGAGGACATCAAAAAACCCGGGCGGGCCGGGCGCCTGCGATTCCTGCCAGAGCGGGCCGCCGTCTTTCCATCCGCCGCGCGGTCCCTGCCAGACAAAGGTCTTGTTTGAGGCCGAGACGGCCGTCAGGCCCGTTTTCGAGACGAAGAATCCCCCGTATCCGTCCGGCAGCAGGCGCGAACGCGGCCAGGACCGGGACGCATCGTCCCGCCACGCGTGGTAGAGCCCGGCGGGGGGGCTGTCCGGGGGGAGGGGGTCTCCATACTTGCGCTGGTTCCAGAGCAACAGAGTGTGCCGAGTGCCGTCGGTGTCAAGCGCAAAATCCAGGGCATAGGACAGATGGCCCATGGGCGTTTCGGCCACCAGCTCGCGCAGTGACGGCTCCTGCGCGCCGTGAGGGTAGAACAGGTACCAGACCTGATTGTACGTATTGCCCTCGCCGCCGTCGGGGGCGTTGGATGCGACGAGATGCAGCCCGTCTTCCGCGGGGTACAGGATGGGATAGGTCCAGGCGGTCTTGGGGTTGTGTTCAACCTGTCCCGCGCATACCAGCCGGCTGGGCGTCCATTCGAGCGACGCCAGGTTCAGGGTGGCGAGAAACATCGAATATTCCGGCGTGACGAGATAGGCAAGGTAAAGGACCTCCTCGCGAACGGCGAAGCCGATGTAGTAGGCGTTCTTCATGTCCGGCGGGCCGGGGAGACGTTCGAGGTCCTGGATGTTGCCGGGGACCTTTGAACGGTAGATGCGGACCGGCTGGAGCTGTTCCGTATACGCGGCGAGCAGGCGGCCTTGTTTGTCCAGGGCCAAGGTGACGGGTTGATAGATGTCCGAGAGATGCGCCCCTTCATGCCAGGCCACGCCGTCATATTTGTAAAGCACGCCGTACGAAGTATCCGGTTCATCGCCCCACAGGCCCGCGGTGTAGCAGGCGTTTCCGTCGTTGACAATCTTGGGGGAACTGTAGCCCCAGTAGGGACTCACCCACGAATGTCCGCGCGCGATTTCCACCACACGTCCCTGCGCATGGGCGCTGAGGGCGGCCCCGAGCAGGATCGGCAGGCTGACCCACGCGGCGATGAACACGCTTCCGCTTTTCACCGTGCTTCTCCTATAATCCAGGTTCAGGGGGGACCTCGATGACCTCAAACGGGCTGCCGAAATCCCACGGCGTCTTGTTCGGGCTCGGCATGTTCGGCGGCGCCGGGCCCACGACCGTGCTGGCGCAACTCCAATTATACTTCACGAAATTCCTCGGATACGACCCGGTCATCGTCGGCAACGTGCGCGGCTTTTCGATCGCGCTGGACGCGTTCCTGGATCCGCTCATGGGCTACATTTCGGACCGCACACCGGGGCGATTCGGGCGGCGGATGCCCTACATCGCGCTCGGCTCGCTGGTCTACGCGGCGGGCGTCATCGGGATGTGGTTCGCGCCGGCCGGGCTTACGCACGCCCAGTTTTATGTCTACCTGATCGTCATGCAGGTGGTGTTTTCGATTGGCCTCACGATGACCGGCATTCCATTTACCGCGCTGGTTCCCGAGATTGCCACGGGGTACTCGGCGCGCACGGCGCTGGCCTCTTGGATGCAGGCGGGGGCGTACCTCGGCAACATCTGGGGCGGCTGCATTCGCTGGTACAGTTCCTGGCGGGGCGACGAGATCGCGGGGTTTCAGGAATTCGCGCTGTATTCCTCGGCGGTCATGATCGTGTGCTACTGGCTTTTCGCGGTCCTGGTGAAAGAACCGCCGCTGTCACCCGGGCAGCGGTTGACCCTGGAGGAAGGCCGGCGGCCCGGGGGGCCAATGCCCTCCCTGCGCGTTGGCTTGGTCCGGCACCTTAACGGAATCGTGCGCGCGCTCGGCTATGCCTTCCGCGACCGCCATTTCCTCATCCTCTTTCTGGCCGTGTTTGTATACCAGGCGGGCATTCTCGCGGGGCTGTGGATGTATACGTTTCTCCTCGACGACTGGTTCGGACGGACCTGGAACACGCCGTTTGCCCAACGCGTGCTGGTGGGACCGCTCAGCCCGTTCCGGGACGCCTTTTTCCTGTACATTTTCTTCGCGATCGGCTGCGGGGTGCTGTTTCTCCCCTTCTGGAACGCACTGGGCAAACGCCTGGAAAAGCGGACGTGCCTTTCGCTGGGCATTCTGGGCATCGGGCTGGTCTACGGTTCCAGTTATTTTCTGTTCGCGCCCAGATCGTTTCCGTTGCTGATCGTGTATTGCCTCTTGCAGGCGTTTTTCTACTGCGCGGCCTACGTGTTTCCCACCTCCATGCTTGCGGATATCGCGACCCACAGCGAATGGAAGCGGGGGCAGGCCAACGAGGGGATGTTCTACGGCGCCAACAGCTTTCTCACCAAACTGTACAACGCGGCGTCAATTTTCTGGACGGGGTTCGCGCTGAAATACGTGGTGCATTACCAGGAAGGCCCGGGCGCGGTGCAGAGCGCCGAGACCCTGTGGCGGATGCGCGTGCTCTATGCCGTGCCCGCATGCGCCGCGGCCTTCGTCGCGATTCTCGTGCTGCTCTGGTACGACCTGTCGCGCGAACGTATGAACGCCATCACGGAAGAACTGCACCGCCGGGCGAGGACCGGCAACACCTAACCGAGCCAGGCCGGCGTGCCCCGGTCCGCTACAGCACGCCGTACCAGCCGTATTGGCCTTTCGGCACGAGCACGAAATTGGTCACCGCCTCCGGGTACCACGTATCCGGGTTTTTCAGGACATGGTCGTCAATCGCGGCCACGCCGACAAAATACATGCGGTTCATCTCCGGCAGGCGCCATACGACCGACGTGCGGTCCGTTTCCTTGAAAAAGATGCGCCGGGTGCGTTCGCGGTCGAGGTAGACGGCGACGCGGTACCGGACGCGCCCCCCGTTCCGTTTTGCCGACTGGCTCCAGTGCAGTCGCACTTTACCCGCGGCCAGGCGTTCCGGGGGGAGCACGCACGGCATGGTGGGCGGATAATCCTCTTCGCCTCCCATATACCAACTGTAGTAGGCGAGGCTGCCCCAGTCGCCAAACGTGTAGCCGAGGATACGGTAGCCGTCGCGGGAGAGGAGTTCTTCGGGAGTGTAGGCGAAGTGCCGCAACGGCCACGCGTCGGCGAAATAGGGTTCGCGGCGCAGTTGCGCGACGTTTAGGACCTCGCCGTCGCGCTCGGGCTGGTTGGCGCCGAACATGAGCGCATCGGCCAGATGCCAGCGGCCGCCATACCGGGCTTCGCAGGTGACGTGATGGAACACATCGCGCCGACGGCAGGGAAGCCCGGCCTGTTCGAGCAGCGCCAGGGTGACGAGCACGCCCTGGCCGCAGCGTCCGTCGTGCAGTTCGAGCAGTTCCACGGGATCCGTCAACAGGGGGCCGGTATGAGCTTCCTGAGGCTGTTCGATCGGGTTGTAGTAGAGAGCATCGGCCACGAACGCGCAGATCCGGGCGACGCGTGCCGGGTCGTCCAGGCCCGGGTCGAGGATGCGGTCGAGAATGTCCTGGAGGTAGGCCGGTTTGTCGACCCCCTGGAGGCGCTTCCGGACTTGGGCGATGCGTTCCGGAGCATAGTAGCTGATTCGGCCGTGCAGGTTGACGATGGGGGGAGTCCAGGGTTCCATGACAAAGAAGAGCGACCGATCCGGACCGAACGAGCGCGCGCTCATGCGGATGTGCCGGTGCCGGTTCCAGCGCAAGTTGTAACGAACGGCTTTGCTCATTGGGTGATCCCCTGCCGCGATGCCTGCCGAGCCGCGGCGTCCAAGGCATTGTAGCAAGTCGCGGCGGGTAACCGCGAGACGGAATCGGACGCAGGTGCTACAATGACGCGCCACTCTGTAAGCATGCCTCCGGGGTGTTGAACGTCCGGTACAACGAGGTGACGCCATGAATCTATTGTGCCGTGTAGTGAGCGCCGGGCTGCTCCTGGTCTGTTTGAGCGCCGTTGAGGCAACCACGTTCGAAGACACGTTTGTGAACGGCGCCTCGCACTGGGCCGCGTTTCAGGCGGAAGGCGACTGGTCATCCGCCGACGGCCTGCTCTCGACGCGGGGCGGGGAGGAATATGCGGGCCGGCTGGCGGACCTGGCGCCGCAGAGCGATGTGCTGATGGAGGTGGAGGCGCGGTGCGGCGATTCCCAACGGCGCAATTTCGGCCTGACGTTACGCGTTCAAGACGACCGCAGCCGGGTAGTCGTCCGATACTACGATCGGCTGGACGCGCTCGAGATCATCGCGTTTGAGCAGAATGCGCCGTTGAAGATCGAGCGGACGGAACTGGCCATCGGTCTTCAGCCGGGCGAATGGTACCGGTTCAAAGCGGCCGCGCTCGGCGACGTGGTGCTGGCGAAGTGCTGGCGCGCGACGGACACCGAACCCGGCTGGCAGGTGCGGATGCCGTACGCCGATACCCAACCCGGACGCGTGGGCCTGATCGCGCACGACGGCACGCACGCGGATTTCCGGGCGGTTCGCGTGGCCTGGGGCGATGAACTGGCCGCCCTGCGCGCGGAACTCGATGCGGAACGCGCGGCCTGGCTGGAGCGTCTGAACGCGCGGCTGGTCCTGGATATCGAGCCGGTCCCGTTCGTGCTGCGGGAAAGCGGCATGCGGCGGGTGCTGGCGCGCACCATGCTCGACACGGGGCCTCTTCCCGTGAGCGGCGTGTTTCGTGTTTCCGCGGGGGGCCATGAATCAACGCACGCCGTGACCGCTGCCGAATCGACCCCCGACGGTTGGCCATTGTATGTGCCCGAGCCGGGCGAACCGGTTGAACTGGATGTGCGCTTCGATACCGAAACCGGCCAGCGCCTGACCGCCCGGTGCACCCTCGCGCCTGCCAGGGCGTGGACGTTTTATATGACGCCGCACACGCACTACGACATCGGCTATACGGAACCCCAGCCGGAGGTGATCGAGCGCCTCACGCGCGAGATGAATGACGCGATCCGGTTTTGTGAGGAAACCGCGGACTGGCCCGGGGAGAGCCGCTACCGGTGGACGGTTGAGGTGACCAGCCTCGCCGACCAGTTCCGCAAACGGTATCCGGACCGGATGGACGCGTTCCTGCGATTCGTGCGCGAGGGCCGCATCGAGATCTGCGGTTATTACCTTAACATGCCGACGGAACTGACGGGCCACGAGGAGACCATCCGTTGTCTCTATCCCGCCGAGGACTTTCGCCAACGCTACGGCGTGACCATCGACACGGTGATGATTGATGACGTCCCCGGGTATGCATGGGCGCTGGCCGATCTGTTCGTGGAATCCGGGATGCCGCGCGCGTCGTTTCGCGCCAATTCGATTCGCGGACAGTTTCTGTGGTACCGGGACGGCGCGGTGCCGCGGCCGTTCTATTGGGAAGGTCCCGCGGGTAAGCGCCTGTTCGTGTGGTACACGGACAGCTACCGCGAAGGGAATTTCTTTCGCGAGCCGGGACTGCATGAAGCGCAGTTCCTCGGGATTCTCCGGCGAAACGAGGCGACCGGTACCGAAGTCACGGACATTCAGCTCCGGATGGGCGGCGACAATCTCCCGCCGGATCTCGATGCGAGCATGAACGCGCGGGCCTGGAACGAGACGTACGCGCTCCCGCGCGTCGTGGTCGCCACGAACCGGGAGTATCTGGATGTGCTCGAGGCGAAATACGGGAGCGCGGCGCCGGTCGTTTCCGGGGATATTCCAAGCTGGTGGGCGGACGGCCCGGCCAGCACGGCCCTCGAGACCAGTCTGGCGCGCCTGACGCACGACCGGCTCACCGCGGTGGAAACCTTGTGGACGCTTGCCTCGTTGTATGTACCGGGAACCCCGTATCCGCACGAGCGCATCCGGCAGGCATACGATCATATGATTCACTTCGACGAACACACGTGGGGCGCGAGCGAGAGCATCAGCGACCCGCACGGTGAAGGTACCCGCGTGCAATGGGAATGGAAGGCCGGGCAGGCCACGCAGGCCGCCGCGTTGACCGGCGCGCTCGAGAGCGAAGCGCTCGCTGTGCTCGCGGCGTGCGTGCCCGCCCCGCCGGGAAACTGTGTGGCGGTATGGAACACGATGGGGACCGTGGGACGGGGGATCGTCGCGCTGCCGCGATCCGCGGGATTCGCGGTATCCGAGGACGTATGCCGTGCCGTGGATATCCGCACAGGCCGGGTTGCCCCTGTCCAGTGGGATGCGGAATGCCAGAGCCTGTACTTTCTCGCGGACGGCGTGCCCGCGTTCGGATGCGCCGTGTACCGGCTCGAAAACGGTGTTGAGGAAGCGCCCTCAGGTGCGGCCGGGGAGGGCCTTCTCGAAAACGAGCGATACCGGCTCGCCTTCTCGCCGGACACGGGCCTGTGGACGTCGTTTTATGACAAACGGCAGCTCCGCGAGCTGCTCGATCCGGACGCGGCGTATGCCGGGAACCAGGCCGTGCGCGAGATTCCCCAGGGCGGCCGCGAGGCCATCGACCAGAAACAGCCGGTGGCATTCGACCGGGTCCCCTCGGGGCCTTGCCGGTTCGTGGCCTGCCAGACCGGACCCGTCTACCAAAGCGTGACGTTCGAGACGTCGCTGCCGGGCTGCCCGCGCATTGTGCAGACGTACCGCTTGTTCGAAGACTGGCTGGATATCGAGGACGTGTTTGAGAAGGAAGAGGTGCTCGACCCGGAATCCATCGCCATTGCGTTTCCGTTCAAGGTGGAAACGCCGGAATTCCGCGTGGAGATCGCCGATGCGGTGATGCGTCCGGGCATCGACCAGCTCCCGTATTCCTGCTACGATTTCTACTCGATCCAGCATTGGGCCGTGGCCGGATCCGGCGAGTACAGCGTCCTCTGGGCGCCCCTGGACGCGCCCCTGGTGTCGTTCAGCGACTTGAACATGTACCGCTGGGCCGACCGGCTGACATTTGACCGCGGCCACCTCTATTCGCTGGTCATGAATAATTGCTGGACGACGAACTTCCGCGCGGGGCAGGAGGGCGCCCTGCGCTTCCGGTACCGTATCGCGGCGGCCGGGCCGGACCTGAACGCCTCCGACGCCGCGGCGCGGGCCTGGCGGCCATTCTATCCGCTCCTGCCGTTCCGGCCCGCTGGCAGGGAAGGAGCCCCGGAGGCCGTGAGGCCGCTGCTGTCTCTGGAAGGCGCGCCGGCGGTCATCAGTTGTGTGAAGCGGGCCGAGTCGCGGGACACCACCATCGTGCGTATGGTCGATTTCGACGGGATTGCGGGACCGCGTGTTTTGCGGGTGTCTCTCCCGGACGGGTTGCGGCTCAAGGAGAGCTATGCAACGAGTCCGACCGAGACGCGTCTTGGCGCGCTTTCGATTGAGGAAGACGCGGTGACCGTCGACCTGCCGGCGCACGGGATCGCCACAGTCGAGCTGGCGGAAGGTCGTTTTTGAGGAGGGTCGGGCGATGGTATCTTGCGGGCTTCTGATTGGCGCCTGCCTTTTGTCCATGGGTGCGGGGATGGGTGCGCCAGCGCAAGCGGAGGTGGGCCGCTACACGCCGGCGCCCGGGGGATGGCAGATTCGGATCAGCAGCGATCCAATGGCGCCCCGGCCGCAACCGGGCTCGGACATCGGCGTGGTGGAGGGCGAATACCGGCTCCACCGGCGGCCGCTGTATCCGCCCGCCGACCGTAAAATGATCTGGACGCCGGACGAATTAGCGCAGAATCCACGAAGCTCGTTTCGGCCGGCCGTGATTGCATATAATGAGCCCCGTTTCCTGTTCGATTTCCATGCCGCCGGGGGATTGCTGGGGCACCTGTTCATCGGGATGACGCAAGGCGCGACGGGAACGTGGTTCCATCAGTGGTCCGATATCGACGTTGCGTACGTCGATGGGCGGATGGTGTACGACCTGCGCGACGAGGCGTATCCGGAAACGGAAGTGCGGCTCGAGGCGGCTCCGCTGGCTGATGCCGCGGGTCTGATTGTGAAGCTGAGCGCAATCCGGCCGCCGAAAGACGCCGCCCTGGTGTGGGGTTATGGCGGCGCATCGGCTTATTTCACCAACTACAACATGAACGCGCCCGAATTCGTGTTCGCGCCGGAACAGTGTCTGAAAGACCGCGTGTCGTGGAACGGGGGCCGATTTGCGTTGCGCCGCGCATTCGATGAGTCTGATGTTGTGACGCGCGAGGCGTTCAGCGTGTGGCACAGGTTGCCAAAATGGGAGGCGGTGGTGCAGGGGGGCAGTTCCTGGAAGCACGGGGCCGGTTTCGGCGCTCCGGACCGGTTTGCCGCATCGCCCGCGGAACTGGCGTCGTCTCTGGCGTCCGCAACAGATGTCCGGGAAGAACGCAACCGGCTCGCGGTTCAGCGGGTACCCCTTGCGGATGGCGCGTTGGAGGGGTTCATCGTGGTGGGAATGGGCGGCGGCGTTGCCGGGGACATTGCGGAGCCGGAACGCGCGTGGCGAGCCGCTCTGGATCGCAACCGTTCGATCGCCGAACGCGTCGTTGTGCGCACGCCAGACCCGTATCTTGACGCGGCTGTTCCGATGATGGCCTTCGCTACGGAGGGGACCTGGGGCGATCTGGCCACGGTGCACGGGGGCTGGTCGTGGCGGTTCGCGTACCTCGGGTGGCGTACGGGGTACGGACCCGTCTGTTACGGCTGGACCGACCGGATCCGGCAGTACATTGAGGCGCATACGACGCTGGGCCTGGTAAACGAAGGACCCGACGCGGGCGCGCTCTCGTCCATTCTCGAATGCGACCCCGGCGTCTTCTACAACATGAACGAAGTGTTCTTCGACCATGTCCGCCAGTATTTCGATTACACCAACGATCGCGAGCTGATGGAGCGGTTTTTTCCCGTGCTCGAGGGGATCCTCGCGTGGGAAGACCAGCGCCTGCAGCCAGGACAGGCGGGACTCTACGAAAGCGCGCTGAACACCTGGATCAGCGATTCGCACTGGTACATCGGGGGGCAATGCACGCAGGCTTCGGCGTACATGCTCAACGCGAACCGGTTCATGGCGGACCTGGCGGTCCGGCTGGGCCGCGACCCCGCGCCGTTTGCGGCCCGCGCGGAGCGGACGCTCCAGACCATGCAGGACACGCTGTGGATGAAACGGCCGGGCGTGTTTGCGGAGTATCGCGACACGCGCGGGCACGGGCTGCTGCACCCGGAACCCGAACTCCCGACGCTCTATCATTCCGCCGAATTCGGCGCGGCTGATCTGTTCCAGACGTACCAGATGCTCGAATGGGCGGACACGCATCTCCGCACCGAACGCACGCCGGGCGGGGGCATGCTGGTCTGGAGCTCCAACTGGTTCCCCAATCACGGACGAAGCTATACCCACAGCACGTATGAGATGGCCTACGGCGAAGAACTCAACTACGCCCTCACGAATTTCGCCGCCGGGCGGAACAATGAGGCCTGCGCGCTGTTGCGCGCCACGCTCTGCGGAATCTTCAATGGTCCCACGCCGGGCGGCTTGTCCTGCCACTGCCATACCGATGGCCGCCAGCGCGCCAATGATGAATTCGCCGATGCGTCGAGCATGTGGGGGCGCGCCGTGGTCGAGGGGCTCTTCGGCATCTGCCCGAAGCGGCAGGACGGTGTCGTGCAGGTCACGCCGCGGTTTCCCGACGACTGGGCCGAGGCTTCCATTGCCGCGCCACACTTCTCGTATTCATGGGCACGGGGAGAGGGCCGGATTCGCGTGGCATGGGAGTCGCCGGTGGAGACTGCCGTGCGGTGGCGCCTTCCCCTCGCGGGAAGCGATGTTTCCGATGTCCGCGTGGTGCCCACTCCGAAGGAACCGCCTTCGTTTGAGCCGGGGTTCAGCGGGGTCACGTGGGTGGTCGTCGAAAGCGGTCCCGCAACGCGCGGGAGCGTCGAGGTTGCGTTCACCCCGCGCACGCTGCCCATTCCCGAGCGTGCGGTGGTCGTGGAAGGCGCGAACCATGAGGTCGTGCTGAGTGGCGCCGCGATTTCCACCTGGGAAGACCCGCAGGGCTTGTTCCGCGGCGGGCGCATCGAAGACGGTACCTTGCGCGGGACGGTCGCGGCCGCGCCGGGGCCCGGCGTGCTGTTTGTGCTGGCGGGCGAACCGCCCCTGACGACGTGGATGCCCATCCGGCTGCGTATCGACCCCGCAGCGTCTCCTGCGCCGGGCCGCGTGTGGCAGGCGCCGGAGGCCGGCGTCCAGGATCGTGCACGCTGGGCGCTGGTGGACCTCTCCGGGGTGTTCAACTCGACGGTCGTGGAGGCGCCGCAGTACGTCCAGACACACGCGCCCGCGCCGGAGATGCCCGCCAGCCAGGTCAATTTCGGCTACTGGAAAGACCATTTCCGGGACACGCACCACGGCGGCCGCATCGAGACCCTCAGCGACGCCGCGTGGCGCGCCAAAGTGGGCGCAGACGGGGTTGCCTGGACCCGCGACGGCATTCCGTTCCAGACCGTCAGGGACGGCGCGAACATCGGTGTGGTCACAGTCACTGGCGGGTTCCCCGCGAAACTGACGTTTCCCGTACACGCGGCGGGCCAGACCTTGTACCTGATGATCAGCGGCATCACGTTTCCCGTGCAGAGCCACGTGCCCAACGTGCGCGTCACGCTGCGGTACGCCGACGGCGGCGAGGAGTCCACCGACCTGGTCAATCCCTTCACCATCGGCGACTGCTGGGGCACCTGGTGCGGCCGGTACCATGACTGCGCGGCGAACGGGTTCGAGAACCTCGGAGGCCGCCATGGCCCGGCCGGCTCCGCGGACGTACCCGATCTTACGCTGCCTGTTGAAGTCGACACCGAGGCTCATCTCATCCCGTTCGCGCTGAGGCCCGGGGCGGAACTCGCATCCGTGGTTTTCGAAGCCGTGGCCAACGACGTCATCTTCGGCATCATGGGCGCAACTGTGTTGAAGTGAATCCAGGGGCTTTTTGAGGTTTCTGAACCACCCCTTGCGCACAACATCACGGAGCGGCAGCCCCCTCCGGTGGAGAGGGCTGCCGTGGACCGCTGCAAAAACGGTCAGCTCCTTCGGCGGCTTACGGCAGGGACGGCCAGTCGATAACCTGGACGACATCCGCACCGGAGAACGATTCGCCGTCAATCGTCATGCCGGAAAGCACCAACTCGGCACATGGCGGCGCGACGATGTCCTTGACCGCCACTTCGGGAAACTTGGCGACGAGTTCACCGCGGCTGTCGCTCTTGGTGTAGTCGACGGGCACGCCGTTGAGCGTAAGCGAATCCGTATCGACCAGGCCGTAGGCGATAGCGGCGTGGACGGTGACGTAGCCGCCCTGATCGGCGCCGAGCAGCAGCTTGCTGGGCGCTATTTGCACTGCGACGTCGAGGGTGGCGCAAAGCGCGGAAACCGCCGCCAGTGTGAACAGCAGAGATGACGCGAAAATCGTAAATTTCCTCATGATCGGGACTCCTTCATCGGCAAAGGCGCGGGCGAAAGTGAAAGGCATCTCCACACCGCGCCCCTGGCAAGTCATGGTTTTGGCCTTCTGTTTCGAAACGATGACGCACGCAACCACTCCGGCAGGAAATCGAAAGCACGAAGCGCGAAGCGATCCCGCCGGCTCAGGTCACGCACGCAGGGGAGGGGCGTTTGACGTCAGCCGGTAGAGATAACGCTCTTTTCGTGAACCCTCGCTCCGGAACCTGTCACCGGAGGGGGTGGGAAACGGCTGCCGTGGCGCCTGCGCAAGCTCCAGGATGGCGACCGGATGGTGAAGACCCAGCCATGACGACAGCGGATTCGCGAACTGGCAGGCTTTCCGGGGTAGTTCGTCTTCCGGAAGCTGCGACTCTTGCGAGGCCGCCGTTGCGCGGGCTTGTATCAACTGGAAATCGAGAACGTTGGTCCGGTCATCGCCGTTGACGTCGGTAAGGGGAGTGTCTGCGTCTGCCGCGAATGACGCGTCGCACACGGCCTGAATGTCCAGCACATCGACGCGGCAGTCGCCGTTGGTGTCGCCGCATACAGGATTGACGCTGTTCGGGGGACAGACGGATGCCGCAGCCAGGACCACGGCGGACGCCAGCGTCATTAAGCGGCACTTCCCCATTGAATCTCCTTGTATAGAATATACCCTGTCGGGCGATTTATGGCAACCCTGCTTGACAGGATCCGGGATGGCTGGTAGAGTCAGGAGAGAGGTGGAGTGTGCCTACGTTCATCACACGATATGGCGTAACATGCTGCATCGCGGCGATGCTGGCTGCGATATGCGGAGGACCGGCGCCCTGCCTTTCCCCATGCCCCGACGTAAACGCTGACGGCATTTGGGACGTCTTGGACGTTCAAGCCATCGCTTCCGAAGTGCTTGCCCGCCAAGCGGATCTGGAAACCCGCGATGTTAACGGCGACGGCCGGGTGGATGTGCGCGATTTTCAGGCCGCGGTTACTGAACTGGGGGAGTCGCGGCCCGTCTCCCAAGATCCGCCTGCGGAACGCAGAGATTCAAAAGCCTGCCTGACAAGTGTCCGCAAACCGGGCCCGGCATGGGTGACGTTTGAACTGTTTGCGGCCGAACAACCTGTCCAGCCCGTGCCCCGCTACGCGGCGTGGCGCTTCTCCAAAGCGGCCGGACCCTCGTTTGAGCGATTCCTTTTTCACCTCACGCCCAACGCTCCCCCCTGCCCCGCCTGAAGTGTGCCTGGTCCAAAACGGTGCGAGAGCGCCGTTTGAAAATGACTACCGGAAGCCCGGGAAGGTGGCGAGTCACACGCGAATTCAGGCGTCATCGTTACCCGAAGGGCGTGCACAAGTTTTAAAAGGAGTTCCACGATGAGAATCAGAGTGCTTCTCATGACTCTGTTGATTTGTTGCGGCGTCCCGTTTCTGGCGGTAGCCGCTCAGGAGGACGCGCCGGAACAGGCCATGCTGGGCGATCTGAACCGGGACGGTTCGTGCGATATCCGCGACGTTCAGGCGATGATCTGCCAGGCGCTTCAGGTGCGCGAGCAGGTGCGCGAGGCCGACCTGGACGAAAACGGCGCCGTGAACATCTTCGACATTCAAAACGGTATCAACACCGCGCTCGAGACCGCGGGGCTGGTCCAGCGTGTTCGAGGGCGGGTTGAAGGCGAAGACACCCTGCTTCAGAGCCGGGTGCAGGTGCGGGCGGTTTCGCACGACGGGCAATACGCGCAGGGCAATGTCGACCCGGCAACCGGGGAGTTCGTGCTGCGTCTGCGCGTAAACAAGGCGTGGAGCGTGGCCTTTTTTGCCAACAACAACGGGCAGGGGCAGCAGCAGACAGGCACGCTCGAGATGCCGGTTGACGAGAAGGCGTCCTGCCTGTTGCCGCTTGCCGGTCTGTCGCATGGCGGCGAACTCGACCTGGGCAACCTTCAGTTCCAGGAACGGATGCGCACTACCCAGGATATGCGTAACCTGTTCGCCCACATGAACCGCTGGATGTTCCAAAACGACAGCGACGCCGACGGGATTCCGGATTTCTGCGCCCCGCTGCTCACGCGGGCTCAGGAAGGCCCCGGCGTGCCGCAGGCGATGCGCCAGGGTGAAGGACTGGCCGTCTACGTCGCCCCGTGTATCACAGAATGGCTGGAACAGGTCACCGCCGTCTCCCTGACCGACTCGGATGAGGACGGCGTCCCGGATTTTGTGGCGCCGCTCATAGACTGCATTGAGTCGAGCCTGGACGAGTGGTTTGCGGGTCATGGCCAGCCCATGCCGGGCAACGGCGACCAGGGAGCGAATTTCGTCGCAAACCTGATCGCATACGTCGTGGACGGTATTCCGGAGTGGCTTGCCAACCTCGACAGTCCCGATGTCATTGACGCGGACGGCAACGGCATCCCGGATTATCTCGAGCCGTTGCTCAGGGAACCGGGCGGTCCCAATGCGGTTGACACCGACGGCGATGGGCGGCCCGATTTCGCCCAGGACGCCGACGGGGACGGTATCCCGAACTGCCTGGATGACGATTTCCGGTGTCCGAACGACTGCGACGGGGATGCCATCCCCAACGCGGACGACCGGGACCAGGACAACGACGGTGTGCCGAACTACGCGGACGCCGAGCCCTGTAATCCGGATGTGCACTAGGTAAAGACAGGATGGCTTGACCGCCTCCAGGGAAAGCGGGCGGGCCCGAGTGCCCGCCCCTTCCCGGGGGGCTTGCGAAGGATACATGATGGAAGCATGGGTGCAGAGATGGCGCGCCCCTTTATGGGGGGCGGCATGGGCGCTGTATGCCGGTCTTTGCGCCGGCGTAGCGCACGGTGCTAGCTTGACTGCCGGTACCTCGCGCTCGAATGACGACGCGACGCTCGCGATTCCGATTGTCCTGACGCCCTTTTCAGGGGAGCAGGTGGCCGCACTCCAGTTTGATGCTGATTTCGATCCCAAGAGGATGGCCCTGGCTTCCGAATCGGGCGCGTCTTTGGGCGCAGCCGCGCAGGCGGCCGACAAGTCGGTACACGCGGCGCGAATCCGGCCGGGCCTGCTCCGGGTCATCATTGCGGGCCTCAATCAGAACGTGATCGAAAACGGTGAAGTCGCCGTGCTGCACTTTCAACGGAGGGAACACTCCGAGGACCCCGCCGGCGTGGTTTCGCTGACCAACGTGGTTCTATCGGACCCAACGGGGCAGGAAGTGCCCGCGCGTGCGCCTGATGGAGATAACGCGGGCTTCACGGCAGGGTTGCCGGCGGCCGAAGCCGCGTCAGGAGCGGGCCGGGCGCAGGAAGGTTCGCGTTCCGGCGTCGTTCTGGTGGCGGTCGTTCTCGCGGTCGCGGGTGCCGGCTGGTGGTATCTGGGTTCTCGCCGGACCGGAAACCGCCGGAGGAGCCGGCCATGAGATGGCGTGTCTCTGTTCGCTACGTCGTTTCGGCGGCCGCCGTGATGGTCGTGGCGCTGGAGTCCGCTTTTGGCGCGGCCCTGCTCGATCTGGGTCATGTGCGGCGCGAGGGCGAATACATCGCGGTTCCGGTGGAGTTTACCCCGGACGCGCTCGCCGGTACCGCGGGTCTGCAATTTGATTTGCGGTACGATCCGGCACAGTTCCAGGTGGAGTCGATTGCGGCGGAGTATTCGGCAGTCCAGAGCGCCAAAGGTGTATCGTGGAGCGAACCTGCGCCCGGCCAGCTTCGCGTGCTGATTGCGGGCATGAATCAGACCGTGATGCCCCAGGGGACGGTTGCCTCGGTGTATCTGATTCCGATGTCAGCCTCCCGCGATTCGGAACCTTGCGGGTTTACCGCGGGCATCGCTTCGGGACCGTTCGGAGAGGATGTGCCTCTTGCGGTGCCCATGGCCCAGAAGGAGGAAACCGCCTCCGGGGACACGTCCGCGAAGACCGGCAATGACGGCGCCAGCGCGCTGCCGGAACCCGGCTCGAAACCGGAGCTCGCGGGCCAGGAAGCCCTTTCCGTCGAGGCCATGCAGGACTCCTCTCAGGCACCGGAGAGCGCCGCGTATGCGACGCCCAGTCTGACGGGAGGGTATCTTGACGGTGCCGCTGAGGAGCGCGACGAAGCCATGTCTGGCGGCGTCTATCGTGGCGGAGTCGGATACGGCCGGGAGCCATGGCTGGCGCGGCAAGAAAGAGCGGTCTCCCTGGAAAACCATGACGCGGGGCCGCCTGAGCTGCGACACAGCGCGGTGGGAAGGCCGCGTTCTGCATTTCCTGTCCATGCGCGGGGCGCTGTGCCCGGAACGATTGCGGAGCCGCAGCGCGATGCAAAGATTGTCTCCGGCGGGGAGGCCGCGTTCGGTCACCGGATGGATGTAGCTATGGTTCGCGGTTCCGGCGAGGAGTTCGTCCGGCCATCCGAATCGGCCTTTCTTTCGCTTCAGAACGATTCTCCACGCGCCGATGCCGTTTCCCGGGGCGACACGCACCCGTCCCATCAGGCGGTCCTGTGTGGCGCGCTCGGGGCGGCCATGGCGCTCGTGCTCCTGATACGCCAGCGCTTTCTTGCACCGAGGTCGGGCGTACGGAGGCAGTGAGGAGCCACAGATGACTGGAAGCCTGAACCGGGGCTTCGCTGCGCCGTGTATCGCGGTGATGGCGGAGTGCCTGCTATGCGTGTCCATGCAAGTCGACGCCGCCGTTCTGGATTGCAGCGAGATTCGTGCCGGCGCGGGCGACACCGACGTGGACATCTCGATCACCCTGACAGCGGATGCCGGCGAGGAAGTCTGCGGCATTCAACTCGATATCCTCTACAACAATGACTTCCTGGGCCTTGACGGAGCCGAGTCCGG
This sequence comes from Candidatus Hydrogenedentes bacterium UBA2224, assembly GCA_002348185.1. GTDB lineage: Bacteria > Hydrogenedentota > Hydrogenedentia > Hydrogenedentales > SLHB01 > UBA2224. The sequence continues at coordinate 27,714 of DDYW01000102.1, forward strand.
AGAGGCCGCTGCGGATGCGGGAAAGGACGTCAACTTCAGCATCATTGAGCCGGGACGCGCCCGGCTTATCGTTGCGGGGTTCAATCAGAACGTTATTGCCAACGGAATCGTTTCTTACGTCCAGTTCTCGATAGCGGCCGGCGCGCCCGATGCCGTGTATCCCGTGGCGCCGGTGGCGGTGCTGATGTCCGACCCCTGGGGACTCGACATTCCCGCGGCGGGAATTGCGGGGGCCATCATCGTGGGAACCGGTGGACTGGAAGGTTCCGACATCGATGGTGACGGTGTCTGCAACGCCACGGATGTTCAGCTTGTAGTGAACTCCGCGCTGGGGCTTGCCGTCGCGCATGATTGCGACGTGGACGGAGACGGCGTGGTGAATGCGCTGGACATCCAGCGGGTCATCAACGCCGCGCTCGGGATTGGATAGCCTTTTCGCGCGAAGGGGCGGATTCGGGCGCGCGGCATGTCCCGGGCGCCATGCAGCAGGCGGTTCATTCTTCCGCGCTCGGCGTTCTTTCCTTTTCCATGCGCTTCGTGGTGACGCGCTTTTGAACTCTGAGAAGATTGTGGCCGGTAGTCTGGAATCCCTCGTCACATACGGCGAGGGCCTCTTCGTACTGGCCGAGCTCGGTCAGGCTCTTGGCCAGAAACAGGTAGGATTCCTGCATCAACTGGTTCTGATAGTCGTCCAGCCCGCTGTGATTGTCTTTGAGCCGGGCCTGCTCGGCTTTCGCATTAGCCACGGCTTCACGGAGGACCTCCGCCGCCTGTTCGTACGCTTGTGGCGCCGGGATTCCGAGTTGTTGGTGATAGTCGAAGAGGTGCCTGCCCAGGGCGGCGCGAATCTCGAATGTCCAGGGGTTGGTCTCGACGCCGGCCTCGAGCAGTTGAACGGCCTTCCGCGGTTCCTCGGCGAAGTCCGCCATGAAGAATGCGCCGAGGGTATACAGCCGTTCCAGGTTGGGGTTGAGTTTGAGGGTCAATTGATACCACGGGATCAGCTCGACCGGATCGCTGTGGCTGTGCATGACCATGTATGGCGCGATCGTCCGGTGCAGTTGGCCCACCGGGCCGCGCCAGTCCATCTCGGCGTTTAAGGCCACCGGCACGCCGCACTTATGTTCCAGACCGGCGGCCACATCCTCCGCATCGTGGGCATGGAACCCGCGGGCTTCTTCCGCCTCCGTGGGCAGGCGTAAGGCGACGCCGTTGTGGAGGTATTCGAGCGTTTTCATCCAGACCAGACTGTGGGCCGTGAACTGAAGCTGGCCCATCAGGCTCAACGCGATGGACTCCTTGGCCGCGAGCATCTCGTCGGCGGTGAATTGGGCGCGGACCTCGTCGACCTGCCCATTGTGCACGCGGACGAGGAGACCGCAGAGGACAAAGCCGGGAATCAGCAGCAGGGGAAACAGTTTTGATCCCATGTCACCACTCCTGTCCGCTTGGCCCGCGCCTCATAGCGCGGTCCGCCCGAAACGCCACGCGCCGAGGGCGATGAAGATGGCGGAATACACGACCGCGTACGCGGTCAGGGCCGCCAGGGCGCCCGCGGGAATCGACGGCCATTCATGAATGACTTTCTTCGAGAGGTCAAAGAGTTCCAGATGTGGAACCACCCAGTACAGCCCTTCCGCCAGCCGGCGCGCGACGCCCTGCAACTCGCTGTGCACCGCGAGAATGGTGTTCGCGAAGGTGCTCATAGCCAGGCACAGAAGGAGCGAGACGGTCACGTTGGCGCCGTGGGTGAGGAAGAGGGACAGCGCCATCACAACCGCGGCGATCAGCCACATCGACAGAATCCGCAGGTACAGCGCCTGAAGAAAGATCGCGCCCGGGGAGATTTCAAACACCAGGAACAGGACATGCAATTCCACCCAGAACAGCAATACCACGGCGGAACTCATGAGGCCCACGCCCAGGTACTTTCCGAGAAAAACCGTGGTCCGGCTGACGGGTTTGGCCAGGAGGGGGTAGAGAGTACGGTTGGCGATCTCCGCCGGAAACTGTCGGGCGGAGGCCACTACGCAGAGCACGATACAGAGGATGTTCGTGACCGTCAGGGCGACATCTTTGACGAATTTCTCGAGCCCCTCGATGCCGAACTGGTTGAAGAGGCCCGCGCCCAGGACGATGGCGAACCCGAGTATGAGGACGACGTAGGGGTCTTTTCTCCGGAGGGATTCGAGAATGGTGGTCTGCGCAATCCCGAACAATCGTTCCATGGCCTGTCTCCTTCACGCGGGCAAGTCGCAGCCGGGCGTTTACGTGATCTTGTGGCCGAGTTTCCGAACGAAATAATCCTCGAGCGAGGGAGGCTCCTCGTTTACGTCGAGGATTGTTGCTCCGTGGGCCTTCAAATGGTCCTGAAGCGCCTGCGCGGTCTCCCAACTGTCCGCGGCATACACCTGCCCATTCTCTCCCGCGCTTCGCACGATGACGTTGCCGGGCAGATGGCCGGGAGGCCCGTCGAGCCGCGCGCGCACCACGACGGACTTTGACGCCGCGAGAATGTGGTCCAGGCGCGCCTCTTCGATGGTTTTCCCTTCGTCAAGGAGGACGATGCGATCGCACAGGAGGGCCACTTCCGTCAGTTCGTGCGAGGAAAAGAACACGGTCTTGCCTTGCGCCTTGAACTCCATGAGAATCGCGCGAACGTCGTGTCGTGCGACGGGGTCCAGCCCGGAAGTGACTTCGTCGAGGATGAGGAGTTCCGGTTCGCCCATGATGGCCTGGGCGATGCCGACCCGCTGCAGCATGCCCTTCGAAAAGCCGCTGAGCCGTTCGCGGTCGCGCCCCGCCAATCCCACCCTTTCTATCAACCCGGTCAGGAGCTGTTCGCGGTGATTCCGGGATATGCCGGCGAGCTTTGCATAGAGGCGCAGCGCTTCGCGGGCGGTGAGAAAGGGATAGTACACGGCCACTTCAGGCAGGTAACCGATGCGCCGCCGCGCGCCAGCGGAACCGGCCGTCTCGCCCAAAACGCTCAGCTCGCCCTGGCTGGGTTGGATGAAGCCCATCAGCGCGTTGATGGTGGTGGTTTTGCCCGCGCCGTTTGGGCCAATAAAGCCCACCACTTCGCCCTGCCCAACCGACAAATCGAGCCCGTCGACCGCCTTCACGCGCCGCCCCCGCGACGCTTTGAATTCCACGTGGAGGCCGGTGACCCGAATCACGGCTGGTCTCTGGTCGGCCATGGCCATCTCCTCCGTTCGAGGGCGGTTTCGTTCCGTCATACCTGCGGATGCGCGGCCGCCGGCCGTGCCCCCGGAATGAGGGCGAGAAGCGTGGCAAACGCCGTGCGCCCCGCAGGACGTCTCCGAAGCGGCACCCGGGCGTTCACGGTACCTCTTGCCAGATTATTCTTCAATCTCAACCACGGTTCCAACGGCGCACGGCACGCACGCGCCCGGAAACTCATGCCACAGGCGCGCCATGGCCGGGAACCCCGTACAGTGGGCAGGCATCAGGCGCTGGACGCCGAAATGCCGCAACGCCTGGATGGTTCTGTCCATGCGTTCCTCGTTTGCCGAGACGAGGTGCATGCCGCCGATGAGCGTGTGAATGGGGCGGTTTTCCGTCAGTGCGCGCACGTAGTGCAGCGTGTTGACGACTCCCGCGTGCGCGCAGCCCAGGACGACCACCGTCCCGTGACTCGTCTCCAGATAGAAGGCCTGATCGTCGGGAAGCAGGTCGGGTTCCCGGCCCGCGGCATCGGCAAAGAAGGGTCCGCCGGTGTCCTCGAAGCCGCTCCGCCGGGGAATCGGTCCCGTGACATGCACGCCCGGGAAGATCTCCGCGTGCGATTCCGTCCAGACGATTGTCGTGTGCTGTCGAACCGCCTCGATGCTTGCCGGAGGCATGCCGATCGCGCGGGTGGGGCCATCGGGCGGCCGCGAATACCTGGGCGCGAGAGCGGCGGGATGCAGGAAGAGGGCGGGGACCGCCTCTTTCTCGAACAGGGTGGCCAGGCCGCCGGTGTGGTCGTAATGTCCGTGGCTCAGCGCTATGGCATCGGCCGCATCCAGTGGGACATTGAGGCGGCTTGCGTTGTGTGCCAGAACGCCGCCCTGGCCGGTGTCAAAGAGGATGCGATGGCCGCGGTGTTCAATCCAGAACGCGAGCCCGTGCTCCGCCAGAAGGTCGCGTGCCGAGGCGGTGTTTTCGACTACGACCGTGATGCGGAGCATGACGAGGCTTCCTTCCTGCAACGCAATGCGCGTTTTCTGGAGTGCCTGCTCATCGCTGCACCACCGCGACAATAAAGGGCCCTTCAGTACTCGTGTCGAGAGGATCCCAGCTTGAGCGATCCGGGCGTTCGGGGCCGAACACGCGATCCGGGTCGGACGCGGCCATGCGGACGGGCCCAATTGGCTGAAGCATCTCACGCAACGCGTTGGGGGAGAGGAGATGGCCCGACGCATACGGCTGCTTGCCTTCGGCCAGCCGGCGGCGATTCAACGGGGCGGCACGGTTTAGGGTTCCAATCAGGATATGGCCCCCTGTTCGGACACATCGCGCCATCTCCCGCAGCGCGCCTGCGGGATCCGCCAGAAATTCCAGGGTGGCCATGGCGGCGGCGACGTCGAACGACGCATCTTCAAACGGGAGCCGGTTGGCGTTCCCCGCGCAACAGTCCACGCTGCGCCCGTGCGTCTTGCACGCGATCTCGAGCATGTTCGTGGAGAGGTCCATGCCCGTAACGATGTAGCCCAGGGAGGCAAAAAAGCAACTCCAGTGGCCCGTGCCGCAGCCAACGTCCAGCAACCGTGAAGGAGCGCAGGGGCGACCGAGGATTCGGAGCACATCGGCCTTCTGCGTCGCGTCGTGTTTCATCCCGTCGAGCGTCGCGTACCACCGATTGTACTCCCGGGCCAATGGCCCGAAGTCAACGAGGCTGTGGCCACGGGTTTCGTACGGCGAGCTCACGAGGCCCGCCTTCCTTCGCCGGAAACGTCGGGCGTGCGGTCGAGTTCCCGCCGGACGGCCTCCCATGCGGACCGGATATCTTCGGAGCAGCCGTTCCTCTGGTACTCCACCACGGACTTCCGGGCGACCTGCGCCTGCGTGACGCCCCGGTCATACCGGATCCGTCCGGCGACCCGGAGGCCGCGTCGTAACGCATGGGTTTCGGTCATCAGGGCAAGCTCGGGGTTCAGGTCCCACTTGTTGACGCATACCATGGCGGGGACAGCGAAGTGCTTCGCGAGAGCAGTTACGCGGTCGAGGTCGTGGAGTCCGCTCACGGTGGGCTCGGTAACGACGAGGATGAGGCTTGTCCCGGTGATCGAAGCGATTACCGGGCATCCGATTCCGGGGGAGCCATCGATGAGGATGAGGTCCCGCTTGAGGGTCTGGGCGATTCTTCGCGCTTCCTGACGCACTGTGCTGACCAGCTTGCCGGAGTTCTCTTCGGCTATCCCCAGTTTGGCATGCACCATGGGTCCGTGGCGGGTGTCGGAGACGAACCACTCGCCGTTGATGGCCTCTTTAAGCACGATGGCCTGTTCGGGGCAGAACCAGGCGCAGACGCCGCAGCCCTCACAGGCGATCGGGTCAATCCGGTAGACCCGGCCGCCCGACGGATCGCGGGGGCGGTCCGGCAGAACGGCCCCGAACCGGCAGAGTTCCCTGCATTTGCCGCACGCATTGCACCGGCCGGGTTCGATCCGGGCGCGCTTGCCCCCCGAAAAGGGTTCGCGCCGCCGGATTTCGGGTTCAAGGACAAGGTGCAGGTCCGCGGCGTCCACGTCGCAATCGGCCAGAACGGCATTTCCCGCCAGGGCCGCAAACGAGGCGACGATGGAGGTCTTGCCCGTGCCTCCTTTGCCGCTGATGACAACCAGTTCTTTCATGGGGCGCATCTCCGGCCGGCTGTGGTCGTCGTGGCATTGAGCGATGCCGCGATGCGTCGGAGCAGTTCGGAAAACAGCGGAACGTACCCGGGCAGGGTCTCGCAGACCATCTCGCCCCGAGAATAGGCCTCGGCCACATGCCGGTCGTCGGGTATCTCGGCGAGGATCGGTATCTGCTCGTATTCGCACCACGCGTGCGTATCACTGGCGGAAGGTTCGGCGCGGTTGATCACCACGCCGAATGGCAGGCCGAGCACGCGGACCATCTCCACGGCCAGTTTCAGGTCGTTCAGACCGAACGGCGTAGGTTCCGTTACCAGCAACACATAATCCGAATCGCGAACGCTCTCGATGACGGGGCACGAGGTCCCGGGAGGGGCGTCAATGACCACAAAATCGGCGTCGGGCGCGGCGGCTTTTACGGCCCGGATCACCGGCGGACTCATGGCCTGGCCAATGTCCAGAATGCCTTGAAGAAACCGGATCCCATTCGCGTTTCCCGTCTCGAGCCTGCCGGTGCTCCGGCGCGATTCGGAGAGTGCTCCGGAGCCACACACCAGCCAACAGCCGCCGCAACCGTGGCACAGTTCCGGGAAGAGCAACACCTTCCCTTTGATGGGAACGATGGCGCTGTATTGACAGATTACGCCACACAGGCCGCAGTTCGTGCATTTGGTTTCCTCGACCGCGGGAATGCTCACATGAACCGGTTCGCGTTCGGAGATTGCCGGTCTGAGAAACAAGGCGCCGTTAGGCTCTTCAACGTCGCAGTCAAGATAGGCCACCGTGTGGCCCTCGCGCGATGCAACGTATGCCAGGTTGGCGGCGACGGTGGTCTTGCCTGTGCCGCCTTTCCCGCTTGCGACAGCGATTCTCATACATTCCTTCCTGCGAGTGCGGCGCGGGCTGCCACGTCCTCCGGGTTCGTTGGATTATCCGTCTTTGGCGTTGCTCTCGAGTTCTTCGATGCGCTTCCTGATACCCTCAAGCGCCTCTTCAAAGTAGTTCGCCTGGTCTTTGAGCATCTCGAGCTCGTGTTCTCGGGGTACCGTGGGGGCAGCGGGTCCGGCATACGGCATACCGCCGAAGGCGGGGTAACCGTACGCGGCGCGCTGCCAGCCCGTCAGTCCGGTGGCGAAAAACCGGTTGCGCCAGCCCCGGCCGCCGCCGCGGCCTCCGCCCCAGCCGCCGCCGCGGCCCCAGCCGCCACGGCCGGGCACGGAATTCATGTATCCGGGAACGGCATGGCCCGCGCAGAAACCGGCTGCGCGTCCCGTCATCGGGCCCATACCCATCGGGCCCGTTCCATCTCCACCTGGCATGGTTACTCTCCTTTTCACAGACCGGCGTAATCGCCTGTCTGGCTGTGCGCTAGCCTCGCGTCATTGTCGCTCCGCAGGACGGGCAGACCTGTTGAGCGCAGGGCTGGCCCGGCGTATGCGGCGCCTTGTACCCGCATTTCGGACATACGCATTCACCGCCCGGACCCGCGGCGAATGGGCCGCCCATTCTTCCGCGGCCCTGGCCGCCACCTTGGCCGCGACCCTGGCCGCGACCTTGTCCTCGACCGCCTCCGGGCGGGCCTGATCCATCACCTCTGGGCATAGCCACCTCCTTTCCAACCAGTACTTCCGGCCAGGAGCGCCGGCGTTCTCAACAAGAGTTTCCTGACGGGCACGACTCACGCCTGTCCACGACGGCCCTGACCACGGCAGCGCCGTCGCCTGCCGCAGCAGCCGGGCATCAGAAACGGGTTCGGGTTGAGCCGGTTCGCGATGTACGACGCCAGGACGGGCTGCAGCTCGCCACACGTGTGGGGGATCACCTCGATGCCTGCGTTGGACAGGCCCATCTCGAAAGGCCACGAGATCGCGCCGCAGATCAATACGTCGATGCCCATCCCCGCCAGCTCCAGCACGCGGCCATGCAGGTCGCTGCAGAAGAGCCGTACCGTGCGTTGTTCCACAGTTTGGGCGTCAACAACGTCCGCCACCACCAAGGTGGTTGCAACGTCGAACACGGGGGAAATCCGGCCCTGCCATTCTGGAATCGCGACTTTCATTGCCTGGAGAGAATCAATTTGCGTGCCAACCGTGCGCTTTCCCCGGCCAACGGGCCTATCCAGACATTTGCACGGAATCGGGGGCACAGAAAAGGCCCATGATCGTGCAAAAGAAGTAAATTAACACCCCAAGAAGTGGTATTTTGCGCGATTATGCGGTATCCTTCCCTACAGGAGGATTTATGAAACCCACGGATCACGCAGCGCAACGGGAAGCCGCCATCCTGAATTCCGTCAACGAGGGCGTTTTTACGGTCGATCAGGAGTGGCGGATCACGTGTTTCAACAGTGCGGCCGAACGCATCACCGGCGTCTCGCGGGATCAAGCCATCGGCAGCCGGTGCTGTGATGTCTTTCACGCCAGCATCTGCGAGACGGACTGCGCGTTGCGGAAGACGATGTCCGAGGGCAATCCGGTGGTGAATGCAACCGCGCACATCGTGAATCACGAGGGGCAGCGCATTCCCATTCGCATCTCGACGGCCTTGCTCCGCGATGACACGGGCGGGGTGATCGGGGGGGTGGAGACCTTCCAGGATCTGACCCAGATCGAGCAGCTGCAGAAAGAGCTGGAAAGCCGCTACACGTTTGAGGACATTGTGGGGCGGAGTCCCGCGATGCTGCGGCTGTTTGACGTGGTGCCGCAGATTTCCGCAAGTACAAGCACGGTGCTCATCGAGGGCGCCAGCGGAACCGGGAAAGAGCTGTTCGCGCGCGCCATCCACAACCTCTCGTCCCGGCGCAAGAAACCGTTCGTGGCCGTCAACTGCGCGGCGCTGCCGGATACCCTGCTCGAAAGCGAGCTGTTCGGCCACAAGGCCGGCGCGTTCACGGATGCAAAACGCGACAAGCCCGGGCGCTTTGCGCTGGCCCACGGAGGGACCATTTTTCTGGATGAGATCGGCGATATCTCCCCCGCGATGCAGGTGCGGCTGTTGCGGGTGCTTCAGGAACGCCAGGTCGAACCGCTGGGCGGTCTCAAACCGGTCCCGGTCGATGTTCGGGTCATTGTCGCCACCAACAAGGATCTCGCGGGGCTGGTGCGGTCGGGCGTGTTCCGCGACGACCTGTATTACCGGATTCGCGTGGTCTACTTGAAGCTGCCGGAACTGAAACAGCGGCGGGAAGACATCCCGCTGCTGGTCAACAGCCTGATTGCAAAGTTCAACCGCTTGCAGGGCAAAGACATTGCGGGGGTGTCGGACAGGGTTATGGCCCGGCTCATGGAATACGACTACCCGGGCAATGTCCGCGAACTGGAGAACATCATCGAGCAGGCGTTTGTCCTGTGCCGCGGCGGTCTGATCGAGGGCGAACACATGCCGCCGGAACTGCGCCCCTCCACGGGCGTGGAGCGCGACGAGCCCAAAGCCATGAGTCTGGAGGCCATGGAACGGTTCCTGATTCAGGAAGCGCTCGCACGCTACTCGGGAAACCGCAAGAACGCGGCCGCTGTGCTGGGCGTCGACGTGAGCACGCTGTACCGCAAGGTTCGCGCCTTGGGCATTGTGGCGCCGGGCAGGGACGGGCGCGGCCAGCGCAGACAATAGTGCAAATTGCATGATTCGGCGCGCGCCCAATAGACGGGTTTCACCCGCAGTCCCCAACACGCAGAATTCTCGATGCAGCCTCTCTGGTGTAAATCCGGGCCATCGTGCTGTTATGGCACGTGCCTTGCTCTCCGTAAGGCATGGAGGAATTGCCATGAGAATCGCAGTCACAGCGCAGGGCGCCGATATGGGCGCCCCGATCGACCCGCGCTTCGGCCGGGCGAAGTGCTTTATTGTCGTGAACACAGAGGCGGAGGGGTTCGAGGCCGTGGACAACAGCATGAACCTCAACGCGGCCCAGGGCGCGGGCATCCAGGCCGGCAGGAACGTGGTCGAGCTGGGCGTGGAAGCGGTTGTGACCGGTCACGTGGGCCCCAAGGCCTTCGCCACCCTCCAATCGGGCGGGGTCGGCGTGTACACGGGCGCATCGGGCACGGTCGCGGAAGCCGTCGAGCAGTTCAAGGCCGGCATGCTCACGCGTCAGGACGGCGCCGATGTCGAGGGGCACTGGGTATGACGGCCGCCGCCATCGCCGTGGGCACACACAACTTCGTATCACAAGCAACAAAGGGATCCTACGATGAAGATTGCTATTCCGACTGCTGACGGACGGCTTGCGGCTCACTTTGGTCACTGCGACCGGTTCGCGGTCGTGGAGATCGATTCCGCGAGTAAGGCCATCCTTGGCACGGTCTATCTGACGCCGCCGCCTCACGAGCCCGGTGTGCTTCCGCGATGGCTCCACGAACAGGGGGCCAACGTGATCATCGCGGGCGGCATGGGACAGCGCGCCCAGATGCTGTTCGCGCAACAGGGTATTGAGGTGCTTGTCGGCGCTCCCGCCGCCGCGCCCGAAGCGATCGTCTCGGCCTATCTTGAGGGCGCCCTGGAGACGGGCGGGAACCTCTGCGACCATTGACCTTTTCCCGCGGAGGCTGCTTTTTCCGGAAGCGCCAAGCGCCAGCTCGGCATGGCTGGTGCAGGGCGCCTCTTTCGGAGCGGCGGGATACCTGACGCCGCGGGGCGTACCTTCCGGGTATCCCGGAACGGGGTCCGAAGAAAGACGCTTACAGAGTCCACGCGGTTCACTGGGTCCACCCGGGCCCGGCAGGCGCCCGCTGCGCTGCCGTTTTGTGCGTCGTACAAGCCCTCTTCAGCGGCAACTCCGACTGTATCGTGCATGCCCGATTCGGTTTTTTGGGGCTTTGGGGGAGTATTGATCTTTTTCGTTTGCAGGAGTATTCTCCCGCGCCGACGGCAACACTCGTCATCCGGTTTGCCTGGGGGGGCAAACGCCGGATGAGGCAACATCTGAGGGGGAGCGTGTCATGAGGGAACCTCGGCTTTCGGGCGTGCTGCATCTTGAAAACACGATTAACGCGGGCGAAAGCTGGCGCAGGGGCGGTTTTTACCGCGCCGCACCTGGAGAGCGCAGGCGGGCCGGCCGCGCCGGGGGCGATCCTACTGGGCGACGTGAATCACGACAACGATATAAACGCGCAGGACGTTCAACTGGTCATTAATGCGGCGCTGGGCCTTGAGATCGGCGTGAAGGTGCCTGATCTGACGGGCATGACGGAGGGAGAAGCGTCCGGCGCGCTCGCGTTTGCCTACCTCACCGTGGGCGATGTGACATCGGAGACCAGCGCCACGGTTCCCGCGGGCCACATCCTCAGGCAGGACCCGGCTGCGGGCGCGAGTGTCGCGCCCGAAACCGCGGTGGCCATCGTGTTGAGCGCCGGGCCGCCGCCTTCCACGGGATGGACCTATATTCCGTCGCAGACCTCGGTCTGGGGGCTGAAGATCGAACAGACGAGCGACGGCGGCTTTTTTGTGGCTGGCTCGTCCTACGTGGGTCAGTACAATCTGGCCAGCGTGCTCAAGACCGACGCGGCCGGCAACCTGGAGTTTTGCCAGGTCATCAACGACAACGCCAGGGCCTACGACCAGGACATCATGGCCGGGCAGCAAACCGCGGACGGGGGCTTCGTTATCTCGGGTTATTCCGACAATGGCAGTCCGCATGGCTATCTCGCGCTGCTCATCAAACTGGACACCGACGGTTTACTCGAGTGGTCCAAGACCTATCAGTGCGTCGAATTGGGGTACGGCGCGACATCGTACGCTGTGACACAGACCGCCGACGGGGGGTATGTCCTGGGCGGGATGCTCGTTAATGACATCACCAAAGCGTTGAATCACGGTCCGTGGCTCGCGAAGACCGATGAGGATGGCGAATTGGTCTGGATGCGGGCCTACGGCGGTTCCGCGACCGTTTATGATTTGAGAGACATTGAGGAAACGCCGCAGGGCGATCTCGTGGTTTCCGGCAACAAGTCCGGGAAACTGATCCTGTCGAAATTCACCGCCAACGGCGATCTGCTGTGGAATTTTTCGATGACGGAGTTGCCGTCGGCCACGGGTCACGACCTCGAACTGACCCCGGACGGGGGCTGCATCTTGGTCGGTTCGGGGGTGACGGGCGGGCCCACGGTGGTCGTCAAGATCAACAACGTCTATCTTCCAGAGTAGACGCTCAGGTTGCGCGCCGCGCCGGGACATACATCAGAAGCCCAGGAGGCTTTCGAGCGAGGGTAAGGGACGGAACTGGCTTGCCGCAAAGAGGACGTAGAAGCCGAGCATGCCCAGCGCCTCGATGCGGTTGACCTTGCGTCCCGTCGTGACAAAGAGCTGAATCACGACCGAGGCGAGTATCAGAAACGGCATGGCGAAGGAGATCAGCGCGGGTTCGACTGTCATGGGCCGGATGATGCAGCAGATCCCCAACACGACGAGCTGTGTGAAGATGTTGGAGGCGTAGACCTCCCCGATCGTCACGTCCGACTTGTTCTTGAACGTGGCGGACAGGCTGATCGTGAGTTCCGGCAGGCTGGTCCCGAACGCAAACAGCAATACGCCCATGGCCAGCGGGGGGATGCCGAGGGCTGCGCCCAGCGAGGTGCCCGAGTCCAAAGCGATCTTCGAGCCGGCGATGACGATGAAGATGCCCAGGGCCGCGAACACGGCCGCCCTGGTTTTGGGCGCCGGGGCGCGTGCGGCGTGTTCGCGGGTGTCTTCAACGCGGGCGGTCTTGAGCACGCTCAGCACGTACGGAATGTAGACCAGCATCAGGAGCAGGCCTTCGGAGCGGGACAGGCGCCCGTCCAGAGAAAGCACGAGCACAAAGGCGCTGGAGAGGATCATCCAGCTGGACTCCCGCTGCTGTACTTCCTCGTGGATGTCGATGGGGCGCAAGAGGGCGCACACGGCCGTCACGAACGTGAGCGTGACGAAGTTCGAGCCGATGACGTTGCCGATCGAGATGGAGTCATCGCCGCGCAGCATGGCGAATCCGGAGATGGTGAGTTCCGGCAGACTCGAGAGCACGCTGACGCCAAGGACGGTAATGACCAGTTCCTTGACGCCCAGGGCGCGCGCCAGCAGGCCAATGTTCCGGGTGATGAACTCCGACCCGCCCCAGAGGAGCAGCAGGCCGGTCAGAAACAACAGCACGGTTACGCCCATCGAGACCTCCTTCCGCCGCAATCCGCGAATACTCTACTCGATGCGGCACGGCCTTTTCGAGGATGGAGGGCCAGGCGAATCGACGGCAGACGCCGCTGACACGCCGATTCGGGAAAAAGGGAATCTTCTTTCGGAGTGATGGTTTGGAGTAGGATCTCCGGGAAACATACACGGGAGGGTTTCGACGTGCTGCGACGAATGCCTGTCCTTCTGCTGGTGACGGTTTCCGCCATCCAATCTTCATCTGCCGGGGAAGTCAGGATGGAGACGATGGACGGCTGGTCCATCGTAGTGGCCGGCGACGCCACGGCGAGCGAGCGCTACGCCGCGGAGGAGTTCCAGTCGCTGTTCCGCCAGCTGACCGGGGTGGCGCTGCCGATCGTCGGCGAGGTTCCTGCCCGTTCGAAAAACATCTTCATCGGGCCCGGGGCCGCGGCGGCGGCCGGCCCATCGGGCTTTGATGCGGACGGCATGGGCGAGGAATCGCTGCGCATCCGCGTTCTCGGCGAAAACATAGTGATAGCGGGCGGCCGGCCGCGCGGAACGTTGTATGGAGTCTATGAATTCTTCGAACGGTATTGCGGCGTGCGTTTTCTGACGGCAGACCAGACCCATTTCCCTGCCGTGAGCCAGGCGCCGCCGCTCGGGGAGACGGATTTTTCGTATACGCCCCCGTTTTCATTTCGCTGGAGTTATTATAAGGAGAATTCCGACCGGCCGGAGTTCGCGGCACGCATGCGCATCAACACCGTCACGCAGGACGAGAAACTTGGCGGGACAACCCGGCAGACGCTCATCGGGCACAGCTACGCACGCTGGATCACGACCGAGAAATACGGCGCGGCCCATCCGGAGTACTTTGCCTTTATCGACGGCGAGCGGAAGTGCACCCTGCCCACCCCTTCCACCGAACCGTGCGTCACCAATCCGGAAGTCATCGATATCATCACACAGGGTGTGTTGGCCGATCTCGAGGCCAATCCGGACCTGGAGAACATCGCGGTCAGCCAGAATGACAATGATGCCTATTGCCGCTGTCCCGAGTGTGAGGCGATCAATCAGCGCGAAGGCACACCGATGGGGGCGAACCTGGCCCTGGTCAATGCCGTGGCGGAACGGATTGAAAACCGGCATCCCGACGTCAAGATCGGAACGTTGGCCTACTGGTATACGCGCAAAGCGCCCAAGACCATCGTGCCGCGCAAGAACGTGCAAATCCAGTTGTGCAGCATTGAGTGCTGCGAACTCCACCCGATCGACGACCCCGGCTGCCCTAAAAACCGGGAATTCTGCGAGGACATGCGCGCCTGGAAAACCATCTGCGACAACGTCTGGGTGTGGAATTACAACACGAATTTCTCGTACTACGATTTGCCGTTCCCCAATCTCAGCGTGATCGGGCCCAACCTGCGGTTTTTCAGGGACAATCACGCGCGGGGCGTGTTCATGCAGGCCAACGGCAATGGCAACACGGGAGAGTTCTGCGATTTGCGCAACTACGTGCTTTCCCGTTCGCTTTGGGATCCCTCCCTCGACAGCAACGCGCTGGTGGAGGAGTTTTGCCGCCTTCATTATCAGGAGGCCGCGCCGGTCCTGCTCGAATACATCCAGTTCATCCGGGACAACGCGGAACAGCGGCAGTGCCACCCGAACTGCGGGGCGGCCCCCGTGGAACTTGGCCTGACGCCTGAGGTGGCGTTCAAGGCCATGGCCCTCTTCGACCAGGCGCTCGCCGCCGCCGGAAGCGATGCCGTTCGGGCGCGCGTCGAGAAAGCCTCCATACCCGCGTACCGAACGCTGATCCTTGTCAACGGGTTTCCGTGGCGCGTCGAGAACGGAATGTGCAAGCGCGACTGGCCGGAACCGTACCGCGGGCTTGTGCCGAAGTACATCGCTTTGTGCAGGCAATACAGCATGACGATGGTGTCGGAGCAGCTTTCCGCGCAGGAATATTTCGATCGCCTTATGAAAATGGAGTCGATGCCCGCGCTCCGTATCGAAAACGGGACATGGCGGCTGACGGTGCTGCCGGAACAGAACGGAAAGCTGGTGGAGATGTTCCACAAGCCCACCGGCCGTTACCTCCTTCCCGCAATCATCCGCGATAACATACTTCAGGGGGCGCTTGACGAGGTCGGGCAGATGGGCCTGGCCACCAACGCATTCACGGTCTTTGAAGGGAAAGCGGACGGTGACAGCATCCGGCTCCACCGTTCGCTTGACGACGGCTCCACCGTGGAACGTGTCATCAGGTTGCAGGACGAAGTCATCGCGTTCGAATCGCATATATTTCATCGCGGCCCGGCGCCGAAACTTCTGCAGTTCCGCGTGCGGCCGGAATTTGACGCCTTTACGGGCTCGACGGAGTCGGACGTCGTGAGTGTCTACATCAAGGCGGAGGAGTGGGAGAAAATCAACCGCGACTGGACGGGCAACAGCGGGCCGGATAAGGACAGGATGCTCGGGGCGCGGGGTGGCGGATTCGCATACTTCAATCACGAGGTCAAGGCGGGCGTCCGGATCGATTACCCGTCTGACTGCGTCAAATCTCCGCAATTGTGGTGGCGTCCCCAATACCAGCAGGTGAACCTCGAACTGTTTTCTCAGGAACAGGAAGTCGCGCCCGGGCAGGCATTGTCCATGGCGTACCGGTTCCGGTTTCTTGCCGAACCGCCAACAGGAAAGGAGTGACGGCAATGCATCCTGAAAACGCAGGCAGTTCCAACCGCCGCAACATTCAGTCGGGCATCGAGGCGAAGTCGCCCCAGGGCCGAACATGCGCCACGACCACGTGTCATGATACCGCGCGTTGCCGCTTTGCCGGGTGTCTCGCGGGCTTGCTGCTGCTGGCCGTCGTAGTGGCGGCGGGAAGCGCCGGCGCCGCGGAGCCGACGCCGAGTGCCCTGGAATCGGAACCATCCGGCTGGATCAGCATCATGCCGCCTGCCGACCTGACAGGATGGTCGCGGGTGCCGGTGCCGCCCGGCGAACCGCTCGGCAAGCAGCAGTGGCACCTGGATGAATCGGGGAAGATACTCGTCTGCGAGGGCGACGGCGGGCACGACATGCTTCTGTGCAACCGGGAGTTTGGCGATGCCGTGTTTCACGCTGAATTCCGCTACACCAAAGTCGAGGGCAAGAGTGGATACAACAGCGGGGTGTATGCGCGAAATTCCAGGGATGGAGCCATCTGGCACCAGGCCCAGATAGGCGACGCCGCCGGCGGGTACCTGTTTGGTGAAACGCCGGGGCCGGATGGTCAAAAGAAATTCTTTACCACTACCGAGGAGGTGAAGGAAGGCCGCGTGAAGGCCGCGGGCGAATGGAACACCCTCGAGATCACCGCGCGCGGAAAAACGTTGACGCTGTGGGTCAACGGCGCCGTGACCTGCCAGATCACCGACTGCGGCAATCCGAAGGGCCTCGTGGGAGTCGAAGGCGAGGGCTTCCGGATTGAATTCCGCAATCTCAAAGTCAAGAAATTGCAGTAGCCCGAATCACCGGGTAACGCGAGAAAGCCTCCGCAAGGCCGGTGCCCGTGGAAACGGTACTGCAGGGGGCTCCGCGGTTGTACGCATCTCTCGAGCGCCAACGGCGCGAGAACATACCAGCCTGGGGTGAAGCCCCAGGAAAGCGGCATAGGCCAACGCCTACAAGGGCTGAAGGCCCGCGACATTGACGGGGAGTGTGATGTGCCGGTCCTTCAGACCGGGGGATATGCAGACTGTATGTACCCAGCCCTTCAGGCTGGGCTGGTATGTTACCGCGCCGTTGGCGCTCGGGAAGACGAAGTGTTCTCTTGTCTCACCACATGGATGAGCCGGCAAATGCTCGAGCGCCCGAGAGGACAAGCGTCTCCGTCATCTCGCCTGAAGTGAGCCGGCGATTGAGGAGTAGCAGGTCCGGCTGCCGCACGGGCCCGTTCATGGCTCATTTCGCGCGGACGAACCGGTTCCAGGGAGGCAGGCGGACCAGCAGGATCTCGTAGACCATCTGAGCGGTCTCGGCGGGTCCGAACGCGCGCGCTTTGGCAATCTCGTCGCGCCGGGCGGGATCAATCACTTCCACCCAGGCCACCGTGTAGATGTGCTCGTCCTTGCCGCCGATGGCGATGCTCTCTGAAAAGAACACGCGGCGCCCGTCGCGGGACAGGATGGGCCCGTGGTTGGTGAGTTCCTCGCGCTGGATGTCGTAGGTGAGCAGGTACAAACCGGACTGCGCGGGGGGGCGGTCGTCCAGGGCGACTTCGGGGCCGTGGGCGAGGTAGAAGAGGGTGTTGCCGGGTCCCAGCATGAAGCCCAGTTGACTGATCTCGGGATTGCGCGGCATGCCGCGATAAGCGTCGGGCCGCATCTCGTCCACGGACCGGAGGTAGTTTGCGGCAGGGTCAAACTCGAACAGGGTGGTGGTTTCCCAGGTGATTCCCCAGAAGCTCTTCGTGGCGGGGTTCCACTCGATGACGCGCCAGTTGTACTGGAAATCGCCCCGCTGGGTCTCGACGGCGGATTGGGACACGGGCAAGCGGGCCAGATCCAGGCCGTGGATGTACGTCACCGCATTGTAGGCGGCGGGATCGAATTTCCATATCCTGCCGTACATGGTGGAGCCGTAGACCTCGCCGGAGGGCGCCACGCCGAGCGTACGGCAGATGCGGTCCCATTCCCAGGGATGTTCGCCCCATTCGCCACGGCCCTGGACGCCGCCCCAGCAGCGCATTTCCTGTTTCGTAATGTCGTATGTGAGCAGGATGCCCGATGGCCACGTCAGGCCGTAGAGCACTTCGCGCTGCGTGTCCATCGCCATGGTGATGATGCCCTCGCCCGGGACGCCTCGCGCAACCTCGGTGAACTGGCCGGTCTGCAGGTCGTAGTTCGTGAAGCGGCCGCCGCTGTAGGGCGCCTTGCCTTTGGGATCGAATTCCGGAAGCTCGCCGTGGTAGTGCGACGTGTGCGTCGCGAACCAGAGTTTGCCCTGGTGCTCAACCAGGGGCGTATGCACCTTTCCCTGGGGGACGTGGGTCGCGGCAGGTTCCTGAAGCACTTCGTCCAGCTTGCCGACGAGCGTGATGGCCTCGGTTTGGGGATCGAAGATGTAGTACCGGCATCCGTAATCGAAGTTGTGGGTATTGACGACGAAATGAATGGTGCCGTCGGAGGCCACGGTGAGCGCGTGGTAATTGCTGTCGCCGACCAGGAAATCGGGCTGGAACAGGTCCGCCACGACATGCCGGTCGAGATCCGGCATCCGGACCGACGATTTCTGGACCACGGGATTCGCCGCGGCCAGGGCGATGCCCGACAAGAGCAGTCCCGCCAGGAAGACCACCCTCCGTACGGCGCGGCTCTCAGCTCGGGAACGAACCGCTGGAATCATCTCCCTGCTCCTTTCGTGTGCGGGCCGGCCTGTGCCCACCGCGGACACCTGACCTCGCCGGCGCGGCAACGAACCGGTCAGCGTTCTTCAAAGATGGCGACGCCGAGCGCATCCACGCGTTTGAACAGCACATAGAGCCGTCCGTTCGCGTCGACGGCCATTCGGTTCTCGCCGCGTTCGTCCTCCCAGAGGGAAAAACTCGTTACCAGGCTGCCGCTGTTGTTGAATTTCATAATGCGGGCGGGTCTGGGTTCGGGAGTGGCGGAATTCTGGACGAGTCCGGCCGTGTCGCGTACGGCGAGATACACGTTGCCCCATTGGTCGCCGCAGATGCCGGTGATGGCCACGAGGCCGTCGGGCGGGTCGGGATGACCGAAGGCCAGGACGAATTCGCCGTTTGCGGTGAATTTCTGGCACGGGCCGTAGTAATTGGGCACGAACACGTCCCCGTTTGCGTCTACGATGACTCCATACGGCTCGTTCAGGTCGCCGGGCCGCACGCCGTTTCGCCGCCAGGATTCAATGAATGTGCCGTCGTTTTCATAGAGGTTCACCTGCATGTTGTCCGAATCGGCGGCGTAGATGCGCCCGGCCGGGGAAAAGGCGACGCCCTGCGGCTGCATGATCTGTCCGGGACCGATGCCTTTCTGCGCGAAGGCATGAAGAAACGCGCCGTCGTGGTCGAATACCTGAATGCGCGGCGGCCCCGTACGCATATCGCAGGCGACGATGTTTCCGTCGGGCGACACGTCAACATTGCGGAGCTCGCCGAAATGTCCGGGGGTGTTGCCGCCGGGTTCGCCAACGCTGCCCAGGGCCTCGCCCCCGGGGGTGAACCGGAGCACCTTCGAATGCCCCCCGTCGCTGATGAGCAGGTTGCCTGAGCGATCGACGGCGATGTCCAGCGGATCTTTGAGCCGCCCGGAGCCATCCGCGGGTTCCTGCCACTGGCCCGCGAGTTCGTAGGCCGGTGCGCCGGCGCCGATGAGGGCCGTTGCCCAGAGGCGGGGATTCTCCGCGCGGTCGACCGTGGCGCAGAGGTGAACTTCACAGGGGCGCGGCGCCTGCCTGGGCGCGCGATACATCCCCTCGCCGTCGATGGTGCCCAGCGTGTCGTTGCCGCCCGGAACCCCGTTCACGGCCCAGGAGACTTCATCGGCGACGTATGCTTCGTGGAGCCATTGCGGTTCAATCACCGCCCGGAATTGCTGAGTTTCCCCCGGAGCCAGCCGGACCAGCGAGGGGCGAATCGCGGCCCGTCCCGCGCCCTGCGCCAAAGCGACCGGAGCCAGACAGACAAGCGTGCAGGCAAGCAGACCGACCCGTAACCACCGGTGTGTCCGCAGAAGCATGCGAAATCGTTCCTTTCTTTCAGGCGCACCCGCTGGCGCGCTCCCCCGGGCTTATCTCGGCGCCGAGATCTCCACCCCCATTCGTTCATTCCCGACGAAGATGCTGTACACAATCCCGTTCTGCTCAACGGTGGACCAGTTCTCGGCGTGCGCGTCGACATTCAGGGTCAGGCTGGCCACATAATCGCCATTGTTGTTGTACTTCATGACGCTCACGTGATTGCCCTGGGTATCTTCGATGGCGCCGCCGTATCCGCCCGCACCGCGCACCGTGAGGTAGACGTTGCCCCAGCGGTCCACGCTGATGCTGTGGAAATACACGGCGCTGTCGGGCGGATCGGGTTCAGCAAACACACGGAGGAGTTTCCCGTCGGGCGTGAATTTCTGGCACGGGCCGTAATACCCCACGACGAACACGTCGTCATTGGCGTCGATGGCGATGCCGTGGGGCGCGTTGAATTCGCCCAGACCGGGCCCGTCATGGCCCCAGGTCCGCAGAAAGACGCCGTTGTGGTCGTAGACGTTGATCCGCATCGCATCCACATCCACCACGTAGAGGCGGTGGCTGGAGTCAAAGGCGAGGCCGTGCGCGCGCAGAAGCTGGCCCGGTCCGATGCCCTTGTCGCCGAACGTGCGAAGGAACTGGCCCTCGTGGGTAAATACCTGGATGCGCGGCCGGTTCTTTTTCTGATCGCTCACGAAGATGTTGCCCTCGTGATCCACCTGAATCACCCGCGGCTTGATGACGTAGCCGGGCGCTTCCCCCGAGCCCAGACCCAGTTCGCCCAGGTACGTGCCGTCGGGGGTGAAACGGTGCACGCGCGACCCGTCATAGTCCGCAATGAGCAGGTTGCCGGCGTGATCCACGGCGAGGCAATGGGGGTCTCTAAGGTGCACCGGCTGCGCGATCGATTCGCTCCACTGGGTCAGACTGCGGTAATGGGTGCCCTCCCCTTCGAACAGCGCCGTCGCAAACAGATGCGGGTTTGCGGCCTCGGGAACATCCGCGCAAATGTGGACTTCCCGCGGCGTGGGGTTGCGCCCCGGCGCCGTGTACAGGCCGTCCGGGCTGATCCGGCCGACCGTGTCGTCGCCCCCGGGAATCGCGTTCACGGACCACGTCACGTTCTGGGCGGTCGTGGCGCCTTTCAGGCGTGTCTGCAGCATGACGGCCTTGAACTGCTGCTGCTGGCCCGGCGCCATGTGCACGACAGAGGGCGCGATGCGGGCCCGCCCGGGAGGGGCGTCCTCCCCCGCGAAGGCCGCCGGAACGGCCGTGGCGCCGGCCAGAAGCAAGACGGCCAGGGACAGGGAATGGAACGCAGCGTGCGGGAATCGGCGGCCGTGACGGCGCGAGCTGGGCAAGAGGACCATTCGGTGCACGAAGAGCTCCTTTTGCAGGTCTTTGGAAGCATGGGGCCGGCATCGGATTCAGAATCATATACCAGAATGCCCAAGACAGTTCAGGTACCGCAAGTTTCGGGACAGCCCCCAATCGCCGGGTAAGAGAGTG
>DDYW01000173.1 GCA_002348185.1 Candidatus Hydrogenedentes bacterium UBA2224
GGGCGCTGGACACCGTCATAGATGGAGCGGATCAACCCGGGGCCCAATTCGACGCTGAGGGCTTCGCCCGTGCGGAACACGGGCTGGCCCGGCCCGATCCCTTCGGTCTCTTCGTAGACCTGAATCGAGCAATCACCGCCGCGAATTTCAATGATCTCACCAAACAGGCGCATCTCGCCCACACGGACCATTTCGTACATTCGGGCGCCAGCCAATCCGCGAGCGACGACAAGAGGCCCGGATACCTTGACCACTTCACCCTGGTTATTGTTCATAATCTCCATCCTCGTAATACCGGATTCGCTGCGCGCAGCATTCGATTACGTTACTCTTTGCCTAACATGTCCACCCCGATAGAACGCTCGACGAGGCTGCGCATGTCTTTGAAGCCCAAATGTTTGCTCCCGAGATGCGTCGGGATGGTTGTGAGAATGGCCCGGCTCACTTCCCGAAACTGCCGCAACGCTTCGGGCGCCTGCGCGGCAATCGGTTCGGTAACCAGGACGAGCGCGACGTCCGAATCCCGGGCAAGCCGGTTCAACTCCGTCAGGAGTTTTTCGCCGTCGGGCACATCCACGATTTCAAACCCCGCGCTCTTGAAACCGAGCACCAGGGATGCTTCACCCACCACCACCGCTCTAGACATAGGTTTCCCTCACACGGACCCGGAGCGCCTCCGAATCGATGTGGTTCAGCTTGCCGCTGATAACCAGCTTCATGTTGAACGCCTCCACCCAGAGGCCCCACAGGAAACCCGCCACCCGTTCCGGCCCCATCGTCTGCAGTTTCGTCAGCCGGGCCAGTTCGGTAAGGTAGTTGGAGGCCAGGTGCTCGAATCGGGTAATGCGCTCTTCCTCCGGACTCTCGAGCGCTTCGCGGAAAACGTCGCCGAGACGGCCGGGGATGATGCTTCCCCAGGACTGGGGGTCGCCGGCTTCCAGCATATCCTTCAGGATGCCATTGATGCCGTCGATGGGCAGGAAACGCTGCTCGAGTTCTTTGCGGTTCATCCCGGCCCGGATCGCACGCCACAGGGCGGAGATGGCCTTGTTGAGTACCCGTTCCGTAGCCCACGACAGGACCATGGGAGCATGGACCCCGCGCGCGAGCGCCAGATAGTGGCGCAGATACGCTCCGTCAAGCACCAGATCCACCGTGGCCAGGTCCTGGGCATCCGCACCCAGCGCGGTCAACTGTGCGACCGCCGGGCGAATGACGTCGGGCAGCAGATTCGGCGTGCCGGATGCCACTTCGAGCAGACGGGCCTCGGAAAACACGCGGGGAACAAACTGGAACGGCGTCCGGTTCAGGACGGCCCGCTTGAGATTGAGGTAATCCTCAGAAAGCGCGAACATGTCGGCCAGGACGGGCGCCGGACAATCGTGGCGAAGCGAGGCGATCAGGTCATCGACATACGCGTCGATGATCGTGCTCCAATCCTCCCACGTGATTGCCCCCGGGAACATGTGTTCGCGCAGGGAGGTGTCCTGCAGCCGGTGAAACATCTCCTCGACCCGCTCCAGTCCGGCGAGGGCGAGGTAATACTCATAGGGCATGAGCTGGCCGGTCAGGACGCTGATCCGGCCGCAGGCGAATCCCCACTGGCTCTGGCCTTTTGTCAGTGCAATCACGAACCTGCTCCGTTCCGGCCGGCCTGTTCCTGGATCTCCCTGGCGAGCTGGGGCGCCAGCTCATATTCGAGGTCTTCCAACAGCGTGCGCACGCTCTGGTCAACCTCATAGGCATCGTTGACGAAGATGAACCCGCCCGGCGCCGGCAAAGACTGCGATTCGTCGATCGAGAGACGGTTGGCGCCGGCACGGGCCGCGTTCAGTTCCTCGATCAGGGGCGTGAAGCGGGCCACATCATCTGCATGCAGGCGTATCCGGCCTCTCTGCCCTTCGGTGGCCCGTTCCAGGAGACGCCGCATGACGGCCCGGTACGTGTCGTCGGGGAGCGCGAGGATCTGCTCGCGGGCCAGGTCAAAGACGCGGCGGATGCACCGGCCTTTCTCGGCCAGAAGCTCCTTATTCCCAGCACCGACGATCTGGGTCAGCTCGCGGTTGAAATCCTCGTCGATGATGCGAATCGCGGCCTGGTACTTTCGTTCGCATTCGGTTTCGGAACTCTGGCGGGCGGCGCGCACTTTGTCGGCGGCGGCCTTTTCGGCGGCCTTCCGGGCACGCTCCGCCTCGACGCGCGCTGTATCTAGAACAGCCTGTGTGATTTGCTCAAACGCCATATCTGAGGCCCTTTATCCTGCTAGTATTGGTGACAGCAGACTGCGCGCGATTAGGCTCCGAACGTCATGCTCGTGAGCCAGTTGATCGCCAGGATGCCCACCAGCAACGCGACGACGGCGTAGGTTTCCACCATGGCAGGCAGGATGATCGAGCGGCCGAACTGCTCGGGCCGGCGAGCGACCAGACCAATGCTCGCCGCGGAGGCTTCGCCCTGCCAAGTGGCAGAAACCATCAAGGCCAACCCCACGCCAAAACCCACAACGAGCATGGCCAGACCGGCGGCAACGGAGACTTCCGGCGAACCGCCCGTCAAGCCAAAACGCATGAAGATCATCAGCGCGGTAATGAACCCGTAGAAGCCCTGCGTACCGGGCAGCGCCAGAAGGACCAGAAGACGGCCGAACAGGTCCGGCTTTTCGCTCAGGACACCGGCCATCGCCTGGGAGGCAATCCCGATTCCCCGTCCCGACCCGGCGCAGCCCAGTCCCACGGCCAGCCCTGCGCCCGCAATCGCCAAACCACAGCCAATCTGATTTGCCAGCACGATGTCCATATTCGTTCTCCGTACTCGACCTTGGTTTGACCGCCGCCCCTGCGTGGGCGCCGGCCCTATCGGTAGTTCCGTTTGTGCCAAACTTCCATGAGACGGGTCATCACCCGGGCTCTATTCCCTGCGGAGAATAGCGGCTTCCGAGTCAAAACCCAGCGGGGCAAACGGCTTTGCGCCCCCCTCGTAGAACCGTCCAAAAAACTCCACCAGGATCAGACGCATCGAATGCACGAACGCGCCCATCACGCTGATGAGGAAATTGAAGGCATGCGCCAGAATCAACACCAGGATAAAGGGAATCACGCCCAGGGATTCCCGGACCATCCCGGCGATCATGTTGAACGACATGGCCACGATAGACGTCGTCAGGCCCAGGGCCAACAGGCGGCAATACGACATCGTGTCGCCGATGAACGCGGTGATGCCGTAGCTTCCCACGATCCCATACAGACTCAAGACACCCGTCAGAAAACGGCCCACGGGGTTCTTGATGTCGCGTCCCTGGGTAAGGATGAGCCCCAGCGCGCCGACGCCGAACAGGACCAGCCCAAGCGTATTGAGCCACCCGGGCAGTGTGGCAAACATCCGGCACACGAGCAGGATGAAGCCGGGCAGAGCGATAAGCCAGAGCACGCCGTCGTACACAGCCGTAGCTTTGTCTCCCTGTTTGACGTGACCATAAACCTTCAGACCGATGCCGTAGAACTGATTGAGCACGCCGATCACCAGTGACAGCAGCAGCACCACCACGGGATTCTCGACGGGATCCACCAGCGTGGTCGTGCTCAGGAGCCTCTCGATGGGGTTGCCCTCTCCCAGATACGCGGCCTTGTACAGGTCGCCAAAACACGAGCCGAAGATAAACCCGAAGAAAATGGTCGGGATGCTTGCCATCAGAAGCAGTTTGCCAAAATTGTACAGGCCTTCGTAGGCTTTGGTGCGCAGCATGATAAACCCGCTGATGCCGAGCAGCATCAGCCCGTAGCCTATATCGCCGAAGCACATTCCAAAGAAGAGGAAAAACCCGAACATCACGAACGGCGAGGGGTCAAACGCCCCGTACATCGGGAGCCCGAACAAGTCGACCAGCATCCGCACGGGCCGCACGCTTTTCGGCAGCGAAATGCTGATCGGCACCACGTCATCCGGCGACGGCTCCGTCAGAACCAACTCGGCTCGATCGTGCTGTTTAAGCGCCTCCTTCAGCCGGTCGGCATCCTTCTCCCGGACAAAGCCGGTCACCACCTGCACCCAGCGTCCCTGGGCACTCTTAAGGCGAGCCAGGGCGAGGCTCTTACAGCTGTCCCAGAAGGCTTTGAGAATGAGAATCTCCCGGCGGTGTTTTGCCAATTCCTGCGCGCCAGCGCGAATTTCCGCAATCTCTTCTTCGAGCGAAGCCTGATCCAGCCTCAATTCGCGGAGCCGGTCGCGAACCGTTCCCGGCACATCCGGCAGCGTCACTTCAGTAAACCCGTGGCGCGACAGCGCCTCCCGGACACCCTGCTCGTCCGCCACGACAAACGCCGCGAGCACCTGTACCGGCTTCTTGGGATTGTCCATCCCCTGCGGCGGCTCGGGAGCGCCTTCCCGGTAGTACTTCCCTTCATACAGGCGCTCGACCGCAAGCGTGCCGGGGGTCTTGGCGTCCGCCTGCATGGCGGCCACGGACGCGGGCAGCATCTCTCCGAAAAGCACGCGCGTATGGCGTGTCTTGGCGAGGTCCCCCACGTGAATCGCCAACGATTCATAGGGTTCGAGGTCCTTGAGCAGATTCTGAATCTCTCCGATACGGCGATCGGCGTGCCGGTAGGCGGCATCAAGCTCATGAGCGCGGACGTAATAGCTCTCCAGATCAAAGTTCTGGCGGATGGCGTCCAGCTCGCCGGGCTCGATCACGAGCGGCACGGGAGCGAGACCGGCCACAAAACTCTTCTTTTCAGGCGCCAGGGTATCAATCAGGCCAAGAAGAAGGTGAATCTTCTGCAGAACCTGATCGATCTCCTCCGTCGAGACCTCGGGCGACGTCAACCGTTCGCTGGCGGCCTCGTTGCGTTCCTGAACATCGGTGATCTCGACCATGCCCAGGCCATGCAGTGTGCGAAGAAGCCGCTGCCCGTCACTGACGGGACACAGAATGGCCATCTTCATCATGGAGTCAATTGCCATCGCTAAAACTCACAGAACCGGGTGACGATTTTCGCCGCCTGCTCAGCGAGCACGCTGTCCGGAACCCGTTTCACCCGTTCCAGCTCCTGAGCGTGCGCGGCCCGGGCCTTGGCGACTTCGTCGCGATGTTTCTGCTCGGCCGCGTTCCGGTATTCCTCAATGCGGCGTTGGAGGGCCGCTTCGTCGTCGGCCCGAACTTGCGCGATCTGAGCGTCCGCGTCGTCGTCAATCTTCTTCGCTTCCCGGCGTGCGTCGTCGAGAATGCGTTCAGCCTCGTTCTCGAGGGAAAGGACTTTGTCAATCAGAGTTTTCATACCAGCCTCTCAAGCGAGAAAGTGCGCTGGGGCTCCAGCGTTGGTGTTGACCCCGTGCGGAATGATACACGTCCGGGAGGACGGATGCAAACAAAACACAGAATCACAGTATAAAGTTAGCACATTTGACCGGATGTTTCACCTTCCAAGCGGGCGTCAAAACCCTGGAACGTCCCGTCGCCGGGGGCGCCGGAAACCGGTTGAAGTGAGGCGCCCTGAGGTTGGAATTCCGTCTCCCGTGTCACGGACCGGGCACCAGTTTAAACCACCGAACGACACTGATGCAATCTTCGTAGCCCCAGAACGCCACGAAAACGGCGCCTTCGGGAGAACGGGTCAGGCACGGTGCGCCGAATCGCAGCACGGCAAAATTGCTCGACATATTGCTCGAGGAGCCCGTCAGGCCTGAGGCCTCAGCGCCCCACAGGGGGGCGTGCTCCTCCGTCCGCCAGTTCCCGCCGTCCAGCCGCGAGAGACAGGCCCACAGCCCCGGCCTGTCCAGACGGCGGTAAACGCAGAGAATGCGCCCATCGTCCAGCGCCATCGGCGTCAGAGTCTGGCCGAGCAAGCCCGTGGACGCCGGCGTGGACCAGGTCTCGCCGCCGTCGTGGCTCAGTGCGTACTGGTTGGGGCGGTCCTGCTTCTCGACGGCATCGTAGGCCCAGGCTACGGCAAGCAGCCGTCCGTCGGGCAGTTCTATGATCTTCGATTCCCAGAAGTATGTTTTTCCGGCCGGTTCGGCCATCACATTCCAATACTCGGGCCAGGTCTTCCCTGCGTCGTTCGAGACCAGCGCGATCGTGCGAATGCCGTTGGGACAATACCCGTCCCAACCCTGCCAGGTCGACGTGGGCAGGATCCAGCGGCCGTCGCGCAATAGGGTGATGGGACAGCACAGTTCGAACGACGGTCCTTCCAGCGGGGGAACAATCGGAACCGGTCCCGTCCAGGTGCGGCCGGAATCCGCCGATCGAAACTGGAGCAGTTCGGTGGGGACAAATCCCAGCGTCTCGGGATTGGTGAGCCCCTCGTCGGGGTGCGCTGTCCTGTCGTGCCGCACCGTGAAGGCAACGAGATTCCCACCCCCCAGCGCGGTCAGGCGGGACGCGTCGGACAGAAGCCCCGCCCGCACCCCGGGGTAGAGGGGGCCTTCATGTTGCCAGGTGTGCCCCGCATCGACGGACCGGAACACGTGCGTACGGAGATTGGGGGCTTCGAAGGCCTCCCCCAGAACCGCGGTGGCCAGCATCTCTCCGTTGTCCAGGCTCACCACCGAGGGGAAATAGCCGTGCACACTGCGCACATGCGGGATCGGATTCCGGTAGAGCAGGCCCGTATCGAGAATCTTCATTTCGCGCACCTTTTCCCTGACCGTACTGCCAGTTAATCTGTCTGATAGAGGCGCCTGGGGTCAAACCCGGCCCTGCCGGACACCGCGTTCCAAACGAGACTGAGCAGGTACCCCGAACTGGCGCTGGACACCAGCCCCGCGGGACCGTACCACGACCAGAACACGTCCGTCCGGTTCGCGAGCCACGCCGTAAACGCCAGGCCGATCAGGCTTCCGAAAAACACCCCCACGCCGTTGGCCCGCCGGGTCAGCACCCCGAGAAAGAACATCGCCACCAGCGGCCCGACAAGCAGGCTGCTGATCTTCCCGATGATCTCGATGATGGTGCCCAGTTGGTCGACATACAGCGCCGCAACCGTGGCCGATACGCCGAAAAAGACCGTCGCTCCGCGGCTCACCCACAGATAGTGGCGTTCCGTTTTCCAGTCCCGGTGGAAAAAGCGCTTGTAGTAGTCCATCACAGACACCGTGGCCAGGGAGTTCATTCCAGCGTCAAGACTCGACATGGTCGCCGCCATGATGCCCGCGATCACCAGGCCTCCGATGCCCCGGGGCAGCCCGTGGACCACAAAGTGCGGCAGCACCCGGTCCATGGCCTTGGTGGGATTGCCGGGGTCCAGGGCAAGCAGGGACTGCATCATGTCGGGATGCTTTGCGTAGTACGCAACAAGCAGGGTCCCCAGCAGATACATCGGGATCACGACCGGGATCACGATGAGCGACTGTGCCAGGCCGCTCTTCAGAGCCACGCCGAGGGAGCGGGCACTGAGGTATCGCTGCACCGTGACCTGGTCGGCCCCGGCCGCCGACACGTACGACACCAGGCCGCCGGCCAGCACGCTCCACAAGGTGTACTCGGCCGCGAAATGGTAGTCGAAGTCCCACATCCGCGTGTGGCCCCCTTCCGCGGCAAGAGCCCAGATCCCCGCGACGTCGCCATGGAAATCCATCAGGACCACGGCGCCGGCAATCAGCACGCCGCCGACCAGGATGAAGAATTGGACCACGTCGCACCAGATCACCCCTTTGAAGCCGCCCACCGCGGCGTAGAAGGTCGCGAACAAGCCGATGCCGAAGATGCAGACCGTCATGTTGGCATTCGCCACGACCGAAAGCGCCAGGGAAGGCACGAAAATCGCCGTGGCCAGCCATCCCCCGCGCATGGTCAGGAACAGGATGCTGGCCAGCACCCGCAGCACAATGCCGTAGCGCCGCTCGAGGTATTCATAGATCGTGAAGATCTGCATCCGGTAGAACACCGTAACCAGGATGGGCACGGTGATCAAGACGGCGACTGGCGCCATGAGAATGCCCGGCAGGTAGCGCAGGTCTCTCTGGAAGGCCAGCGAGGGACTCCCCATGTACGTGATGGCGCTGAGGTCGGTCGCAATGACCGACAAGGCAATCGGCAGCCAGTGGAAAGTCCGTCCCCCGAGAAAGTAGTCGCCCACATCTTTCTGGCCCCGTCCCAGCACGCTCCCCAATGTAGCGATCCCGACGAGGTACGCGGCAAGCACCACCGCGTCAATCCATGTAAATCCCTGCATGCGCGCGGTCTCCTGCGATACGGTTGAAGGGCGCGAGTCTCCCGCGATCGGCTACATCCCGAATGGTGGAGCGCAACCGCGTCGGCCGTTCCCCCAGGCGCGTTCCCGAACCAAGGAGGCGAAATTATGCACCGCCCCCCCGTCCCGACAAAAGTCCATTCTACCCTGACAACAGCCCGGCTTCATCCGGGCTCTCACGAGACTCATTCCCCTTCGCCGCTGCCGATCGTCCGAAACGCGGCAGACCACGATGCCTCGCGGTCCGCGAATTCCACGGGAAGAGCCAGGACACCGTCTCCGTGCCTGAGGGCGGCCTCGACGGGTGCATAGCCTTCAGGGACACGGACAAATACCGTTCCGTGCGCCCCGGGCATTCGGGCCGCGGTGCCGGACAGGGTGAGCTCGGCCGCGTTCCACGTTGCCTCCGGCACATCGACGGCCCCCATGGTGAGATGCATGTCCGTGCCGAGCATCTGGGGATGCGGCCTGGCCCGGCGCACGGCGACGACGCGGCCGTCACAGGCGGGTACCGTGACGGTCAGCCCGTTCTGCCCGGGACTCAACATGGATTGCGTCCAGAATTCCCACGCAATCACCGGCACGCCATCCAGCCCGAGCCGCGCCAACGGAAGCTGCACGGAAACCTCCTGCTGCTCGAGATTGAACAGCCCCACGACGTGCCAGGTATCCCAGGACGTGCTTACCGCCAGGTTCCAGATTCGAGCGGGGGCGCGTTCGAAGAGGTCCAGGGGCCGAGCCGCGACATCGTATGGCGGCAAACATCTGGAAATCATGGCCAGGCGGTCGGGCGCGATCTGGGCCAGATTGTCGCCGAGGGCGACCACCCCTCCGCTCAACACCAGCCAGGCGCAACGCAGCCGGGCCTCGTTCTCACCGCCCTCCCCGACGATCAGGGCATCCGGTTCGTTGTGCCAGAATGTGCGATGCTTGTACCAGCACGACGACAGTTGCATATGATAATCTTGCAGATGCTCCCAATTGCCCGCAGCGTTGCCGATGTCCACAGTCGCCCCGCCGATATTCACGATTCCGCAATACGGGTTGGACGGCGCCGAACAATAGCGAAGCCATGAGTCCGCGCCGATGACATCGCGAATCTGCTCCATCTCATAGCGCAACATGGGAAAGCCCCGCGCCCGTTGCGGGTCGCGGAACACACCCGCCGGATTGCCCGAGCTTCCGATGAAATCGACCTTGTAATACCGCACCCCCGCGTCCACGAGCGGTTGCAGCGAATCGCGGTAGTGCTGCTGGGCGTCGGGGGCAGTCGGGTCCAGGCTGAACACCCTGCCGTGAGGCGCCCAGTGCCAGTGTTCGACGTACACCCTGGGGCTGCCATCGGCGTTTCGAATCAGCGCGTCTGGATGCTCGGCGAAAAACGGGGTGTGCTCGGAGACACAGCTCGCGGCAATCCACAGGCCCAGTTTCAGGTCCAACCGCTTCAGTTCTTCGGCCAGCCAGTTCATCCCGTGCGGAAACCGTTCATTGGCAATCCAATGCCCGACCACGTCTCGGTATTCCCAGCCGTGATCCACCTGCATCGTGTCGACTCCATACGCGCGGAACTGCTCGGCCACCACCCGCCCGTTCGCGAGGACGAATTCCTCTGTCATGGTCAGACGCGAGCAGTACCACGACAACCAGCCCATCGCCGTGCCTTCACGAATTGGCGGTTGGTTGGCTTGGCGCACCTCCCGCGCATACTGTTCCAGCGCGGCGAGGGGATCGGGTTCGACGCTCACGAAGAACGGCTCGCTTGTGAGCTCCGCGAGGCCGTCTGCGTGACACACGCATTCCGCCGATACCCCGGTCACCCCCCCGGCCTTGCTCGCCGTCAACTGCACCCCCGGATTCGAGCCGCTCCACGAAAGCCAGCCCAGCAAAAGAGACTGACGGGCAGCGCCATCGTGAAGCAGGAGCGTCGCGGGTGAGAAATGGCTGGCCTGCTCACCCTCAAAACATGGGGCGACCCGCGTGCCACCCTGATGACCCGAATCGATAAAACAGGTCCAGCGCTCTCGCTCCGCTCCGAATCGCAGCGCGGAGTCTCCGGTCAGATCGAGTACCCGGATACCCCGCAGCGCCCCCGGCGCATCAGACCCGACCCGGGCCGACACCGTAAACACCGCATAGGGGGCATCCGGCCGCAGAGTTGCTGTCCAGACGAGTTCGTCCAGTTGCGGCAGGCCCGGGTACGTGACCTGCAAACGCACGTAATCCCCCAGCGCGTCGCGACCCGTTTCACGCTGTGCCGAGCATACTGAGGACGCGTTGACACGGACGTCCTCATCGCCGAGTTGAACACTGGACACGCCATTGGAGAACGCAACGGAGCCGTCCCGGGCGGCAAGGCCCCACATAGCCTGTCCGGAGTCATACCAGACCGTCACGCGGCCGTTGTCGATCTCAAAACGTGGGCCGGTGAGGGCGGCCACGACCCCCTCGCCGCCCGAGGCGGGGATTGCGGCCAAAACGGCCGCCATGGCAGACAGGAACAGCATCCATCGCCTTGACTCAGAGACCTTCGTGTCCATGTCTTCTCCCCACCTTCGCGGCGCGTTTCACCAGCCCCCCGGCGGCAGTCGCCACGTCCCGTGGATGTCATTTGACCAGAAGGCGCGTTTCGCGTCAATCGCCTTCAATTTACAGGTCACGCCGCTGCGTTCATCTGCGGCGAAGATTGAATTGCTGTACCGTCCGTGGTGAAATGGTGTGCATGCAGGCTCGGCGTCTTGACCGGCTGCGCAAGCGGGGTCAGCCCAAGGTGGTCCAATCCATGATGTACGCACGCATCGTCACACTGGCACTTGGCATCCTGGCGGCAGGACGGGCGGCATCCGCCGAGGAAACGCAAGCCCTCCGGCTCGTGGCGGAATTCGATTGCACCAGAGAATATCCCGCGGAAACCTATTTCGGCCACGGGGCCGTGTCCGTCGTCGAGTCGCCCATCGGGCCATACCGTGAGGCCGAGGGCAGACCGCTTTCGCGCTTCGGCTACCGGTTTCAGGTCGAAAATACCGGTCGCCCACACGTCGCCGTCGTACGGTATCCCGACGACAAACGGCGGTTCATGTGCGTCATGGACGGCACATGCTACGACTTGACCACGGGCGTCTACACGGATTTCGAACATCCGGTTACGGGGAAGATGCTCGAGATCCGCCGGATCTTCTGGCCCCGGTGGACGGATTGCAGCATCGTGTTCATGACCTGGAGCGATGGCGAACCCGCTGCCGTGGCCGGCATACAGATTTTCGAACTGCCGGGCTTGCCGCCTCTGGATGTGACCGGAGACCCGCGCGACGGGTCTCGCCGCGAATTGGGCATCCAGTTTGAGGACCCCTGCGGCACGTGCGCCAGCGCGGGCGCCCAGACGCATGCGGAGTGGGTCGACCGCATGGCCGCCTACGCGCGCCACTCGGGCCAGAACCTCCTCGTCTACCCCGTCGTCTGGTACCATGGCCCGCTCTATCCCAGCGAGCGCGAACCCTCCGGTAATTTCAACACCGTCGTCGCGCCCGACCGCAGACAATACTGCCGCTGGACCAGCCAACCCGCAGACTGGGTCGAGGAACTCCTCGAGCGCTTCGACACGGAGGGCCTGGACTTCCAGGCCGCCGTGACGCTCCTCCGGCTCGGCTCCCTGATGCAGCAAATGAATATCGATCTGGAGTCCATCAAAGCCGGCCAGGACACTATCAACAATGTGCTCGGAAGCGATCAGGTACAGGCCGGGACACAGGACTGGACGCCGCTCTACAACGTGATGAATTTTCCGGACCAGGTTGCGGGGACCTTCCAGGGCTGGGCCTACGGTGAACTGAGCGGGCAGCCCTATCATGCGGGGCCCATCTTCAATCCCCTGCATCCGGTGGTGCAGGATGCCGTTGTCGGGCTCGCCGGGGAGATCGCCGGCCGGTATAAGGGTCACCCGTCGTTTAAAGGCATCTCGTTCAACATGTGGCACGCGACGATCCTGTGGTATGCGTCGCTGGATGCGGGATACGACGATTACACGGTGGGCCTGTTCAGCCGCGAGACGGGTATCGAAGTGCCCGTCGAGCCCGGCGCGCCGGACCGCTTTTCAAAACGCCACGCATTTCTCACGGGCGAGCGCCGGAAGGAATGGGTCGACTGGCGGTGCGCAAAGATCCACGCGCTGTTCACCCGCATTCGCGACGCGGTCGTGGCCCAGCGGCCGGACCTCCGCGTGACCATCACGCTCTGGGCCGAAACCACCGTCGCGCAGATACTCGGCGTCGCAAAAACGCCGGGACATCAGTTGTATGCCCGCCAGAGCACCGCGGACCTGTATCGCGATGGCGGATTCGACATCGCGTTGTACCAGAGCGATCCCAATATCGAGGTCGATCTCTCCTTCACCCCGGCGCGCGATCGCGATGGCTGGGGTTCCTCGGGGGTGAATATGGCACTCGAAGACGCCGCCATGTTCCGCGACCACGATTTTCTCGATGCCGCAACCCTCAACGCCGTAGCCGCCCAGGAAAAACCGGGCGTCTTCATCTTCAACTGCTGGGTCGAGGCCTGGGGTACCCACAAATGGTTCCCGTGCGAGCCCGACGACGTACAGGCCCAGACGCTGGCCGTCATGAGCGGGAAACCGGCCGAGGGCATTTTCCGCATCAATTCTACCTATCCCGAGGATGGCTTCTGGTGGGATTCGCAGCTCCGAATCACCCCGGCGCTGCCCGGCGGCGAGCATTTCATGGAGCATTACGCCCATGCACTGGCCGAACTCGACGCCTGCAGGATCACGCGCGGAGGGCTTTTCCTCGAATCGGTGAACACCGAACCCATCCAGCGGTTCGCGCGGGCCTACCGGGCTCTCCCTGCAAAGAAGTTTACTACCGTAGGCGCGTCAACGGACCCCGTAGCGGTTCGTTCCCTGGTCTATGACGGGCGGCAGTTCCTCTATCTCGTCAACCGGGACTACTATCCCGTCGCCGTCGAACTCGCCCTGTCGGGTCCCGCGAAGGCGACGGAGCTGGCGACGCAGCAGGTCCTGGATGCGCCAGCCCAGTGGACCATGACCCTCGGACCCTACGAACTGCGTTCCTTCGCGCTCGACGGCGGGGTGACGGTCACCGCGTTTACCGCGTCGCCGCCTCCCGACATCGTTGCCCAGCTCAAGAATGACGCGGAAACCGCCCTGGCCCAGCTCGAACGCCTGAAAGCGGTGAACGCAACGCTTCCCGCCGGCGCCGACCGGATGGAAGCGGACATCCGGGCTGCGGTCGAGACCGGCCGCTACGCCTGGCTCCGCCGCGCCCTCCACAGTTACATCATCCGGAAATCCGGTCAGCTCGCGGCGGCACAGCCGTGATCCCGGCGCTTATTCTGTGGTGTGGCCGGCGCGATAGAGTTCAAGGACGTCCTGTTCCGACAGGGCCGTCTCATAGAGCCGCACGTCGCGCATCCATCCATTGAAGAAATCGCCGGATCCGGCCCCGACCCGCAGCGGTTGGCCGTTGGTCAGATTGTACTGAGCCGGCTCGAACGCCGCGCTCGTCGCCACGAGACGTCCGTCAATGTACAGGAGAAGCCGTCCGGCTCCGCGCACGGCGGCCACATGCCGCCAGCCGGGTTCAAGCGCGTAATCCCCCGTCGCGTTCCGGCCCGCCTCCAGACAAAACACCCGGCCCGACGGAAGGGTCCCGCAGAACAACTTGCCCTGATATACGGCCATGGACCACGCCCGCCGGTATTTGCCCTCCGCGGTGTCCAACTGCTGGCCGATGGGCGTCCACTGCGCCCCGCCGTCGTAGCGGTATACCTTCGAGGAAGGCAGGGTGCCGGTGTAGAGCGCCCCGTTGTAGACCATCATGCCCATGGTCTCCAGTTCCTCGCCGGGCCGTCCGCACAGGGTCCAGACGCCATTCGCGTCCAGGCGGTACACATTGGCGTCGGGCCAGGTCGACACGTGCAGGCGGCCGCCGTACACGGTAAACGAGTAATCCTGATGGATGGGCGGGTCGATGGTCTTGCCGGCGTACTCCCAGGAGCTCCCATCGTACCGGAACGGCCCGCCGGGCGCATCGTACGACACCATGTAGAGCCCCCCGTTGAAGACGCTGGGGTTCAGTACGCGCCTCCCCGGGTTTCCGCAATACACCCAATCCGTTCCGCCCTCGAACCGGTACAGGCCGAACCCTTCCCGTTTCAGCGTCGTCGCATACAGTTTGCCGCGATAGACGCCCAGACCGCCCATCGTGCCCGCCTCGCCGGTCTCGGGATTGGACAGGGTCCCACAGTACGTCCACTGCGTGCCGCCGTCGTACCGGTACACCTTGCCGCCGGGCGTGGTGTTCGGCGACGCGTCCAGAGCCGAGCCCGTGGTGTCATACCAGGAGGTGCCCGCGTAGAGGCGCCCGTCGTACACCGCGAGCGCCGCCACTGCATTGCTGGCGTCGGGACTGCCGCAATCGACCCAGTTCGAACCGCCCCCATACCGGTACACCCGGCCCGACTCCCCCGCTCCCGGTTCGCACGTGGCCGCATACAGGTCGCCTTCATGCACGGCCATGCCGAAGATGAACACCGCGTTGCCCGGGCGTCCGCAGTCCGTCCACTGAGCATCCGTATGCCCCTGATCGATGCCGAAATGGACGTTGCGGTAATTCGGCTGCGAATTCGACACCCCCGAGCACGTCAGAATGCCCAGGTTGAGTCCGGTGCGCGACGACGCGTCGTATTTGCTCACCAGGTCGCCGAGATTGTCATCCAGCACCTCTTCGGTATGCACCCATAGCGAGAGCGAGAAGCTCTCGGCGCCGAAGCGCGGCGCGGCCGCTTCAGGCAGCTCCAACCAGGCAGTGCGTCCGTCAAAACGGGCGGCGGAAACGCCCTCCGGGGACGCTGCGCCGAATTCGACGCCATGATTTTCAAGGTGACGCGCGTTGCCGGAGACATCCCGGCCATCCGTGTCGAGAAGCCACCGGGCGGCCGGTTCGGCAGCCATCGCAGATCCGCTCCACACGCAAACCGCAAGCACAATCGCCACAGAACACGGCCACATCGCCATGGAACGTCTCCCTTTTCCGCAGGCAACGAGAGCGCCGCTCGGTACGCTCATCGTCCTGCGCCAGCGTATCACATCCGCCGGCTAGAGATTGAGTGCGCCGTTGATCACACGTTGAATATCGACGGCATCGACGTCGCCGTTGCCATCGATGTCGCAGTTCCATTCCGTTTCAATCAAGAGGGCTGCGTTTATCACGAGTTGGACGTCCACCGCGTCCACCTCGCCGGAACGGTTCACGTCGGCCGGGTCAATGTACCGGTCGGCTTCATGCGCGCCCATGTCGTAGTCCGAACCGTCGCCCGGGGGAGGCGGCCCCGTAGGCCCATCGCCGAGAGCATCCGTCCCGCGCGCTTTGCCCGCGAAATCGTCCGTCACCGCGCCCCATTCGGGCGTGCTGGTGTCGCGTCCGGCATCGATACAGGGCGAATCGGCCGCCAGCCGGTAATCGACCACGGCATAACCGATGGGGGAGACGACCGCACCACCCTGGGTCACGTCACCCCACACGGTGATGGTTTCCGCATGGTTTTCGACGATGGCGTACGCCGCCTCGCCAATTTCCGTCGAGATCCACAGGACGGCGCCCGCGAACGCCTGGGGAGTGAACGCGGCGCCGGTGTGCATGAGGGTGGTGAGGCACGCATCGGCATCATAACTCACTGCCGTGGTCATTCCGGACGGCCCCACGGAAAATCGAGGATACCTCGACGGCGTCAGGTTTCCCTCCCCGGGCCAGCTTCTCTGCACATCGGAATAGACGACCGTCGTGACGGAACCCGCTTCGTCATAAATCTCCGTCGGGCTGGAATTCCACAGGATGCAGTTGACGACCCTGGCCGCAGTGGAACCGGTGCTCACGATCGCGCCTGCCTTTATGTTGGCCCGGTTCACGTCAAACGTGCAGTTGACGATCAGGGGCGAGGCATTGCTGTTGTGCAGGGCGCCGGAACTGGCGCCCGTGTTATGAACGAACAGGCAATTGGCCACAAGCGGACTGCCATACCCGTTCCACATGGCGCCTCCGCTGGAATTGATGCTCCTGTTCTCCACAAACGTGCACGCCCGGAACCCGGGCGTCCCTAAGGAGACGTTGCACACGGTGCCGGCCTGGTAGTTGGAGGTGTTCAGCGCGAAGACACAGGAGATAACACGCGGACTCGCGTTTCCCGAATTCATCATGGCCGCTCCGTCATAATCGACGGAATTCGCCAGAAAAACGCAGTCGTGGATGAGCGGCGAGGCGTCTGCATTGACCATCGCCCCTCCCGAGGCTGCGGTGTTGTTGACAAACAGGCAATGGGCGATCGTCGGAGACACGCCCTCGTTGCGCATGCCGCCGCCGCTCGGCGGAGGCCCCATCGGCACTTGCACCCCGCGCCCATTTCTGAGCGTGAACCCATCAAGCGTGGCATTCTCGGCGCCTCGGGCGCAGGCCCGGGCACCCTGACCATCGATCATGGTCCGGTGCGCCCTCCAGTCACGCTGGCCCTGGACCGTCTCGTAACCCTCCGGAGCATTGCCGAGAAAGCCGCCCCAAACGTGGACATTCTCCCACAGGCTGAGGACGTAGGTGGTCGTGCCTGTATACACACCTTCCGCGACCCAGACATCCCCCCCGCCGTCGAAATGCGCCGCGTCCACGCCGTCCTGAAGGGTCGCATAAGCCGTAGCCCACGAGCGTCCGTCTTGTCCGTGGCCGACCGCGGGTGTGTCGACGTCGACGTACCACACGTCGCTGCTTGCCGACAGACAGAGAGAGCACAGCGCCATCACGCTCGCAAGAAATCGTCGCGAGATGTATCCCCGCCGCCTCCGCTCATCGCGCCCCCGAGTACAGATTGCCGGAGTCTTCATCATGACATTCCTTGCCCCCTTCTAAACGATGCCCTGATTCTCCCACCGAACGCGGCCGGTGGTCACCCGCATCCCTGGATCCCCCGCATCCCCCTGCGAACCCTCCCTCCACGGCTGCCCTTCGAGCCGCCGGGTTTTATGTAGCGTCGAAAAAAGCATAGCACGAAACGGACGCAATGGAACCGAAAAATCCCAACGCGCCGATGAATAACGAGTGCGCGCGTGGCCCTACACCGGAGGATGGCAGATTCTCGAGGAGGGCGATCGGCAGTGTCGTGATGGACCCTATGGACTGTATGGA
Organism: Candidatus Hydrogenedentes bacterium UBA2224; assembly: GCA_002348185.1. Lineage (GTDB taxonomy): Bacteria > Hydrogenedentota > Hydrogenedentia > Hydrogenedentales > SLHB01 > UBA2224. The sequence continues at coordinate 17,390 of DDYW01000173.1, forward strand.
CGTGTCTGCCCGAAAGAGGGCGAAAGGGTACAATTCCAGAGCATGATGTGCTGTGCTACACGGTGCGCGTGGCGCCGCAGGCTGCGCGGGACCACGACCTCCGCGAACTCAAAAATCCCGGGAGAAACCGCAGGTCCAGCCGCCATCGACCACCAGGTTGTGCCCGTTCATGTACGAGCCGGCATCCGAGACAAGAAACAGAACAGCCCCCGCGATTTCGTGGGTTTCGCCCGGGCGCCGCTGCGGAATGAATGATACCAGGCGTTCCGCGGTCTCCCGGTTGTTGTAGAAGAGCTGCCGGGTGCCCTCAACAAGCGTCGAACCGGGAGAGACACAATTGACCCGAATGCCCATCGGTCCCAACTCGCAGGCCATGGCCTCGGTCATCCGGATGACGCCCGCCTTTGCCGCGACAAAACCGACCTGCAAGCGCAGCGGCACCACCCCGGCAATCGAGGCGATATTGACGATCGCGCCGGATTGCTGTTTCACCATCTGCGCGGCCTCCGCCTTGCAGCAGTAAAACGTCCCATGGAGGTCCACGTTCATGATCCGGTGCCAGATCTCCTCCGAATACCGGTCCACGGTGACGCGATCCTCGGGCCGGCTGGTGTTGATCCCGGCGTTATTCACAGCAATGTCGAGCCGCCCGTGCCGCGCTACAACCGAGTCGAACAGTCCGCGCACCTGCTCGGGGTCGGACACATCACAGGGGTGAAAAACAACGTTTCCGCCCAGCTCGGCGGCGGTCGCGCGCCCCTTCTCGTCCTGGATGTCGGAGATCGTGACGAGAGCGCCGCTCTGAGCAAGGGCCTCCGCGATGGCACGGCCGATCCCCTGTGCCGCGCCGGTCACCACGGCGATCTTTCCCTTCAAGCCGGTCTGCATGAGTCAGGCTCCTCGCTGCGCGCGGAAGTCGCTCAGGACCGCGTTCACATCGACCGTTTCATCCGGGGCCGCGATGATGCCGATGGGCTCCAGGCACGGGATCTCCCCATCCTCCGGCGTTGCGAGAATCTTTGCCAGCACCCCCGGACAATCCGCCTCCACATCGAGGGTCGACTTGTCGGTCTGGATGCTCAGCAGGACCTCGCCCCGTTCGACGGCGTCGCCCTCGCGCTTCATCCATTCGACAATCTCGCCAGCCTCCATGGTCTGCCCCATGCGGGGCATTACAACGACATACGCCATGACTCTTCTCCTAAACCTGGTTTGTCAGTGCAAGGGCATCCTGCGGTTCGGGAAACGGACTGTTCTCCGCGAACGCGGCCGCTTCGGCCACCTCGGCTTCGGCCGCCGCGCTGATCGCGGCAAAATCATCTTCGGCGATCACCCCGTCCCCGATCAGCTTGCCTTTCCAATACTCGATGGGATCGCGCGTCCGGGCTTCCGCAACTTCCTCCCGAGTCCGGTACAGCGAGTCGTCGCCCTCGAAGTGCCCCCGAATCCGGTACGTCTTGCATTCCAGCAGCGTGGGACCGTGTCCCGCGCGGGCCCGCGCCACGGCTTCCGCGGCCGCCTCGTAGACCTCATCCACGCGGTTGCCGTCCACGGTGATGCCCGGGATGCCGTAGGCGGCTCCCCGCACGCCGATGTCAGGCACGGAGGTGGACCGCCATACCGCCACCGAGGTCGCGTACATGTTATTTTCGCAGACGTAGATGACAGGCAGTTTCCACAGCGCGGCCAGGTTGATGCTTTCATGGAACGCGCCGTTGTTTGAGGCCCCGTCGCCAAAGAAGCTCACGGCCACCCGGTCGGTCTTCTGCATCTGCATGGCCAGTCCCAGGCCGGTGGCCAGCGGAATGCCGCCGCCGACGATGCCCACCGTGCCCATCACGCCGATGCCGGGCTTGAACAGGTGCATGGTGCCGCCCTTGCCCCCGCAGCAGCCCGTTTTCCGGCCGCAGACTTCGGCGATCATCTCCTTCATGGGCAGGCCCTTGGCGATGCAGTGCCCATGGCCCCGGTGCGTGCTGGTGATGCAGTCGTCGCTTCGCAGATGGGCGCATACGCCCGCCGCAACCGCCTCCTCGCCCTCATAGAGATGCGCAGCGCAGAACACCTTGCCGTTCTTGTACATGATGGCCAGTTGAAGTTCGGCCAGCCGGATCCGAACCATGGTCTTCAGGAGCTGAATTCCGGTCTGTTCATCCATTGCTCGATTCTCCCTGCGCGGTGATGCCCAGCATCGCCCGGATCTCGCCCGCAATGCGCGCGGCATCTGGAAATACAAACTCTTCCATGGGCGGACTGAACGGTATGGTCGTGTGCCTGGGGGTAAGCTGCCGCGGGGGTTGACGCAGAACCTCGAACGCGTTCTCGGCCACGAGCGCGATGAGTTCCGAGGCAAACCCGCAATAACGGTAGCCCTCGTCGACAACAAGCAGCCGCCCGGTCTTGCGCACCGAGCTGAGGATCGCGTCCCCGTCGTAGGGCATCAGTGTTCGCGGATCAATGACCTCAACCGACACGCCCTCCTTCGACAGGGCCTCGGCTGCGGCCAGGCTGAGCCCCACCATGGCCCCCGTGGCAACAAGGGTAAGGTCGGCGCCCTCGCGTTTCACGTCGGCGACGCCCAGAGGGATCGCGTATGCCTCCTCGGGAACCTCGCCCCGCATGTTGAGCAGGAGCTTGTGTTCGAGGTAGATCACCGGGCCGTCGTCACGAATCGCCGACACGATAAGGCCCTTGGCGTCGTACGGGGTGCTCGGGACAACGACCTTCAGGCCCGGCGTATTGATATACCATGAATAGAATGACCCGGAATGATGCGCGGCGTTGGATTTCGATCTCCCGGTGGTCATGCGGTACACCACGGGCACGTTCACCTGCCCGTTCGAGATATACCGCAGTTTGGCCGCCTGATTGCAGATCTGGTCCATCGCCAGCATCGAGAAATCAATCCACATCAGGTCCGCGATGGGACGCATGCCCAGCAACGCCGCGCCCGCCGCGGTCCCCGCAATGGCCAGCTCCGAGATGGGCGTGTCGCGCGAACGGTCCTCGCCAAACTGCGCGGTGAACCCTTCGGTCTGCTTGAAACAGCTCCCGTGCGGGCCGACACCCTCTCCCATCACGAAGACCGACGGGTCCCGCTCCATCTCCTGCCGCATTCCTTCGCGGAGCGCCTCCACAAAACGGATTCTCCTGGGCATACGCATCCTTTCTACGACTCGGCCGCGATGGGCCCGATGGCCTCGTCCGAGCACGAAAACCCTTCTCCGGGCGCCAACAGGCGCACTGCAACCCCCGGACACCTCCGCGCGCAAGCCTGCACAAAAGCCTCGGGATCGCCGTTGTGTTCCTTGAACATCCAGAAATGGCAGGGCACCACGACGCGCGGCGACACAATCCCCGCGAGCTCCGCCGCCTCGCCGGCGTCGAGGTTGCCGAACCGGCCGTTGATACACACGAGCAGCACGTCCGGTGTGAGGTCAATCAACGGCTGCATGCGCGGCAGATTCATAGCCGTATCGCCCGTGTACAGCACGCGCACTTGGCCAAAGTCCAGCAGCAGAGAAAGCGCGTCCGGCGACAGTTCCCCGTGATCCGAGCGCGCNNCATCTTCCTGTATTCGGGCACACAGGAGCAGGCCCCCGCGAAGCGGCAGGCCGGATTCCTGCCCGCGATCACCGGCAACGCCTCCGTGTCGAGGTGGTCCAGATGCTCGTGCGAGTTCAGCACCCAGTCGGCGCGCACCTCGCCGGTGGCAATCGGCGGAAGCGAGAGCCGCTTGAACCCGAACGCCTTCTCGACCACGTTCGAAAGGTAGGGGTCCAGATACATCACCGCGCCCGTGCAGGACTTGAAAACAAACCCCGCCTGGGCAAGCCACCACAGGACCGCGCCGCCCTCCGGGACCCGCGCACGTTCGATTTCCGAGGCAAGCATGCCGTGCTGATGCTCCTCTGTCACTGCTCGGCGGCCACGGGATTGCGCAGCACGCCGATGCCTTCGATGTCGACTTCGCACAGGTCGCCCGGTTTCAGAAACAACGGCGGAGTGCGGGCCATCCCGACGCCGCACGGCGTACCCGTGAAGAGCATGGTCCCCGGCAGCAGCGTCGTGGACCGGCTCAGATAACTCACAAGATAGGCCACGTTGAAGACCATATCGCGGGTCGACTGGTCCTGTACCGTTTCGCCGTTCACGCGCATGCGGATCCGGAGGTCGTTGGGATCGAGCCCGGTCACCACCCACGGGCCCGCCGGCGCGAACGTATCAAAACTCTTGGCCCGGGCCCACTGACCGTCGCTGCGCTGGCAGTCGCGCGCCGAGACGTCGTGACCGCAAGTATAGCCGAACACATAATCGAGCGCGCGCTCCACCGGCACGTCTTTGGCCGTGCGTCCGATGATGGCCACCAGCTCGGCCTCATAGTCGACCTGCGCCGGGGCGGCCGCGGGTATGACGATCGGCGCCTCATGGGCCGCCAGCGACGTGGTCAATTTGATGAAGAGCAGCGGCGCTTTCGGCAGCTCGTCGGCGGTCTCGGCGGCATGTTCAACGTAGTTGCGGCCCACGGCGAGTATGTTCGGCGGGTCACATGGCGGAAGGTACTGCGTTATGTCCTCCACACGCAGGGTCTCCCCCGCGGGCTCGGGGGGCTCGAACAAACCGCCGCGCAATACGCGAACCGTCCCGTTGTCCTCCACCAAACCGTATACCCCGCTCGGATAGCGGCCGGTGCTGAATCTGACGAACTTCATGAGTCGGGCTCCTTCCATCTTTTCCGCCTCATACAAGGCGCGATACCGGGTCGTTTCCCTGGAGAAAGTCGCGCGCGGCCTCGGCCGCTTTGCGCTGGAGAAGTTCCACGGCCTTTTCCGATACCGAGGCCGCGTGACTGGTCAAAATGACGTTCGGAAATGTGCGCAGCGGGCTTGCCGGAGACAGGGGCTCCTCTTCAAATACGTCGAGCCCCGCCCCTCCAAGCGTTCCGGATTTCAACGCGGCCACGAGCGCGGCCTCGTCCACAACCGGCCCACGCGAGGTATTGATCAGAATAGCGCCCGGCTTCATCTTGCCGAGGGTCTCGCAATTCATGAGATGCGTGGTTTCCGGCACCAGCGGACAATGCAGCGACACGATGTCCGCGCGCTGAATCAGCTCGTCGAACTCCACGCGCTGGGTCTGGTACTCCGCAAAGACCCCCTCCTCGACATAGGGATCGCACGCGATCGTCGAGAATCCCAGGGCGGCCGCCTTGCGGGCGAGGTTCCGGGCGATTTTCCCGAAACTCACCAGACCCAGGGTCAACTCCGTCAGGGCGTGGATCGGCCGGAACGGGTTCACGCCCCATCCGCCCTGCAGAATCTGGTGGTGATCCTGTGGAATACGCCGGCATAGCGACAGGATCATGGCTAGAGCGTGGTTGGCCACCTCCTCGACGCAGAAATCCGGCACGTTCGCGGCCACAACGCCGAGGTCGCGGGCGGCGTCGAGATCGAAGTTGTTTACCCCGACGCCATAGCGCACGATGCACCGCACGCCGGGCAACGCCTCGAGCACGCGCCGCGTGACCGGCGCCCACTGCACCAGGAGCGCATCGGCATGACCGCAGGTGCGAATGATGTCGTCCTCGGTCTTGCAGTTGGGCTGGATCGCCTCGAAAACAAAGCCGGCCGACTCGATGATCTGACGTTCCAGATCGACGTTCGGGAAACCATAGTCGGTTACGATCACACGATTCACGAGTTTTCCTCCCTGGCGCGCCGGGCGTCCGTGGGGCCGTGGCCGGCGGCGGATTCAGGCAACAATGCCGTCAGTTCGTTCCATACGTTCTCATCCAGCGGGATACCGTTCTTCGCCCGCTCCAGACTGCGCAGGTATTCCGGTTCGCCCGGAGCCTGCACCCGCTCGACGCCATCGGCCGCGGGAGCCGCGTGCAGGTCGGCAACCATGGCGGCCACGTGCTCGCGGAACTGGGGACCTCCCGCGAACCGCCGGTAATCCAGCGCCGCGACCAGATGGCAGAGGTTGCGCCGTTTGTCCAGGTCGCCGTACATGATGGGGATGTGCGGGCCGAAAGCGCCGCCGGAGAGGATCCCCGTCAGCATGTCGATGACCACCCCCAGTCCGTACCCCTTCGCGCCCGCCGCAGGGGTCCAGTAGGCCGCCTGGTGGGGATCGGTCGTAGGCTTGCCGCTGGTGTCCAGTGCCCAGGTCGGGGGTATCGGCCGGTTTTCCATCCGGGCCTTGTAGATATGCCCTCCCGCCACCGTGCTCGTCGCCATGTCGAGCACCACGGGCGGCCCGGAAGCCGCCGGGATCCCGAAACAGAGCGGGTTGGTGCCGCAGAACGGAAGCCGCCCGCCGAACGGAACCACCCCTTTGTCGGTCTGCGTGAACGCCATCCCGATGCAGTCCGCGTCAATCGCCCGGTGGACAAAGAACGAGAGCGCCCCGCAATGGTTGCTGTGCATCACGCCCACGAACCCCACCCCCGATTCACGGGCCATCTCAATGGCCAGCCCCATCGCGTCCCAGTTGCTGACCTGTCCAAAACCGTGATCTCCGTCGATAGTGGCGGTGGCCGCGCCGGTACGTTCGACCCGGGCGTGTGGGCGCGGATTGATCGACCCCTTCTCGACGCGGCTCACGTAATGCGGCGCGCGCATGACTCCGTGTGAATCCACGCCCCGCAGATTCGCATGCACCAGCGAGTCCGCCATGATCCCGGCGTCGCGCTCCGAAAGACCGCGGCTCTGGAAAACCGCGCGCACCACCTGCGTCAGTTCGTCTGCCGAGACCCGCATTGCTGTCGTTCCTTCATGTGCGCCCATGCGCCGCTTCAAACAACGCCACCAGATTTGCAAACGGAATATCCGGAGTCATCACGTTCGCGGGACCGAGAAGCAGCGCCCCGCCGAACGGGGCGCCCAGCGTATCCCGCACTCGCCGCACCTCGTCCTTCACGTGCTGCGGCGTGCCGCGCACCAGCAGGTCCTGAACATCCACCGCGCCGCTGAACGCCAGTTTACCGCCAAAATCACGCGCAAGCTGCGCCAGATCCATCGCACCCGGCTGAACCGGGTCGAGCACATCCAGGCCAATATCCACCAGATCCCCTACAATCGCGGTGACATTGCCGCAACTGTGAAAGATCACGTCCATGCCCAGCCGGTGAATCTCACAAAACACGCGCGCGTATCGAGGCATGAACAGGCGGCGCCACAGGGCCGGGGATATCAGCAGACTGCTTTGAGAGCCCCAGTCATCCGTCAGGAAAACCGCATCGGCTCCAAGCGCGCCCCAGCGGCGAACCAGTTCCAGCAGATATTCCTCGAGCCGGTCCAGCAGCCGGCCCACCTCGGCTTCGTGGATCACAAAATCGGTCAACACGTTCTCCATGCCCCGCAGGGCATGGAGCCGTTCAAAGAGGGCCAGATGGATGATCCCGAAACAGTACTTGGTCTCCCCGTGAAGCGCGAGAAGCGCCGCTCCGGCATCGAGCCGGCCCGGAGCAGCCGGATCGGGAACTCCCGTCGCGAGATACGCGTCCAGCATCCACCAGTCCTGGATGGGACACGCCAGAGGCGTTGCGCCCACGCCGCTGAGGGCATGCCCCCACCGCGTACCCCATTCATCGAGCCACTGCATGTCGCGCGCGAGCGCTTCCACCGCGTTCACCCACGGAGTCTTGCCCGGCGGCTGGTATCCGACCGTGATGTCATACGGGATGACGGCAATCACATCGTCAGGATACTCGCGGAAGAGGTCAGCGAGGTCGTCGCCGTATTTCAGGATCAGGTCCAGCGAGTGGCGTTTCAGGCGAACGGGACAGCGCCCGTCACCCTTCCCGTAAAGAGCCGCGCACACGCGCTCTTTCGTCGGAGGGTGGGCGCACTGCGCCGTGTTCACGGCGTCTTCGAACCGGGCAAGGCGCGCTTCCATCTCGGGGACCGGCAGGTTGCGGAAATCGTCTGGTGTGCCGCGGGTCATGGCGTCCCGTTCCCCGCCTTCATGGCCCGCACCTCGGAGACCCATTGACGCGCGCACGACGTAATCTCCGCGAACTGGCTGTTCCGCACGGCGTCCGCAAGCGGCATTTCCGTCGTCACACCCGCCACACCGGCAAACGCCCCCGCGGCATAGTAGGCCGCCATGTTGTCGATCGTTATGCTGCCCGCGGGCATGATGCGCACCCCGGGGAACGGCCCCTGCATAAAATACACGAATCGGGGCCCCACCATGTCGCACGGAAACAGCTTGATGATGTCCGCGCCCATCCGCATCGCGTCGGCGACCTCGCTCGGCGAAAAGCAGCCGGGGGCCGACACCACGCCGGCCTCCACCGCCGTCTCCACCACCGGCGCATAGAGATTCGGCGACACAATGCCCTGCGCCCCGCTGTCAATCGCCGCGCGCGCCTGGTCCCGCGTGGTCACCGTTCCGGCGGAGACGAGCACCCGCGTCCCGTGCTTCTCGCGCAAACGCCGGATCACATCGCAGGCCCCCGGCGTGGTGAACGGCACCTCGAGCAGCGTCGCCCCGCCTTCGATGAGCGCGTCAAAGGTATCTTCGGTCTGCTTGGCCGTGTCGCCCCGCAGAATCAGGACGAGCCACTCCTCATGAATGCGTTCGAGATTGCCCTCTTTACTCATGCCTTCCCAGCTTTCTACCGCCGCACGCGGGCGGCCTCGCCCCCGCGCAGGAGTTCCTCCACCTCATCCGCCGTGACCAGATTGAAGTCGCCGGGGATCGTGTGTTTCAGGCACGCCGCCGCCGCCGCGAATTCCACGACCCGCGCGGGCTCCGCCCCGGAGAGAATCTGAAACACCATCCCCGCCGTAAACGCGTCGCCCGCGCCGATCCGGTCCACAATCTGTATCTGGTACGACCGGCTCGTGAAACAGCCTTCCGCACAGCAGACCAGACCCGCGTAGTCGTTCACGGAGGCCGACGCGCCCCCGCGCAGGGTCATGCCCACCCACGAGAATCCGAACCGTTCCCGCAGACGCTGCGCGGCATACTCCGCCGCCGCGCCCTCCCGGGTGCGCCGATTCCGGGGCACGCGCACCCCAAACAGCTTTTCCGCGTCTTCCACGCCGCCGATACAGACATCCACCCGGCTGAACAGACGCGAAAGCACCCGCCCCGCGTCGGCCGCTTCCCAGAGTTTACTGCGATAATTGCAGTCGCAACTGGTGGTGACGCCCAGGCGTTTGGCGGTGTCCAGAGCGTCCTCCAGAACCGCCGTGACATTGTCTCCCAGGGCTGGAGCGGTTCCGGAAAAATGGAACCAGTCCTTCCCCGCCAGAATCTCTTCCCAGTTAAGCTCGCGGGGGTCCAGTTCCCGAATGCTGCTGTGGCTGCGGTCGTAAAGCACCTTCGCGGGCCGCTGCGAGAACCCGGTCTCCACATACAGCACGCCAAGACGTTCGCCTCCCCGCACGATGAAGCCGGTGTCTACCCCGAACCTCCTCAGGTAATTGATGCACGCCTGCCCCACCTCATGGGCGGGCACTTTCGAGACGGCATACGCATGAACGCCGAACCCGGCCAGCGATACCGCAACATTCGCTTCCGCGCCCGTATATCGGGCCCGGAACGTCTCGGCCTGGGTCAGGCGGTCCATCCCGAACGGGTCCAGCCGCAACAACAACTCACCGAAAGTCACCGCAGCCAGTTTCGTGTCACGTTTCATCGCCTCTTCGCCTTTTCTTTGGGACCTGCCCCTCATACGTCCGCGGACAGGAGCCGGCGCGCCACGGCCAGAACCCCCGCTTCAAGACCGCGAAACGCCCAAACCTGCGCCGTGTCATCACATCGGGCACAGCCCGTCGTTCCACCAATGGCGGGAATGTGGTATTCGAGTTCGCTGAATGCCCCCAGTCCGGAGTTCACATTGCAGGCCTGGGTCGAGTAGCCGAAGTCCTCCGGCGCCTTCCAGGGCACATCCACGTATTCTCCCGAGGGGTTCACCGAGAAGTTGCGCACAATCAATGTGGTCTTCTCTCCGCCTCCGGCGAGATATCCAACGCGGCCTGTCGTGGCAACCGCGCGAACACCCAGCTTCTGCTCTCCCTGGGCCCGCATGCGGTACCGGACCAGGCGGTCCTGCACGGTGAGGTCTTCCGGGGAGATTTCGCCGAACCAGACCCGGGGCTCGGTCCGGTGAAACACGGGGATCAACAACTCGCCGCCGTGCGGCATCTGAACGAGATTCCAGAGCCCCACCATCGGCGCGTCTTCCGCCCGTTCTCCCCGCAGTTCGAGCCGCGTATGCTGGGTGTACCCCGCGTAACTCAAACCGGAAAGATCGACGTCGCGCTCATACCGGAGAGGATTGGCCGCCGGACCCACGGACTTGGTCATCCGCAACGCGACGCTTCGCCCCGAACGGGAGAACCCCACCGTCAGGCGGTTGACCAGCGTCAGCCCGTCTCGGCCGCGAACCGCCTTGTAGTGGCCCGGATCCAGTTCACGGGGCTGAAAATAGGTCCCGGTCTCCGGATAGTCTGGAAGAAACAGGTCCACCTCCGGCGCAAGCCAGGTGCGGTCGCCCCCGGAATTGTGCCATTCCGTGCTGGCATAGAACTTCCGGGCCCTCTCCTGAGACTCAAGGGCCGGGTGCGTCCAATAGAAATTCTCGTCGCTGTCCGGGGCAAACAGACCAAGCACACGGCCCCCGTACGGCAGCAGCATCACCCGCGTCCCGTCGGGCGTCGTCACGACCTCGGCGGGTTTGCCCACGGCGTCCAGGACCTCGAGCAGCCGGGGCAGGAGCGACGGAGTGGGCGCGAGCGCCGGCTCCGCCGCCCGGGAAGCGGCAGCGATGCCCGCAAGCCAGAGTGCACTACCCTGTTTGGCCACCATGCTCAGAAATCCTCTGCGGCTTTGCATAGGAATAGACCTCCCTGGTTGCCGGAACCACGCCTTCTCCAGCTCATTTCCGTTTCCATGACGCCGCGATCTCCTCGAGCGTCCTGCCTTTGGTCTCGGGCAGCATGAACAGCCCGAAGAGGAACGAAAGCACGCATATCCCCGAAAGCAGCCAGAACGTGCCGCCGATGGATCCGATTTTCCGGGTGGAATAATCCGAAATGATGGGAAACAGCTGGGCGCCGCTGTAGATCGTCACCCACAGAAACGCGGTGGTCAGCGATACCGCGCGCCCCCGGAGGCGTGTTGGAAAGAGCTCCGACATCATCAGCCAGGGCAACGGCCCGAGGGCCAGTCCATGCGGAACCGTGCAGAGAATGATCACCAGGAGAACCACCCACCCGCTCAACTGGAAATGAAACACCGCCCCGGTCAGCGCCGTGATCACGCACATGAGCGCCGACGCCCCCAGCCACAGCGGACGCCGCCCCACCCGGTCGACGGTCCAGCAGGCCACCAGCGTCACGACCCCCATGAACCCATACGACACCGCATACTGAAGAATGGCCAGCGCGCGATCGTTGAGGCCCGACGACTCGATCAGCATGGTGATGTAGCCGCCCATCACGCTCCAGCCGGTCCAGTTGTTGAAGAATGCCAGCAACAGACCTATCAGGAAGGCGTAGCGCATGCCGGGCGCGAATAAATCGGAAAACCGCCCCTCCTCCTCTTCCAGGCCCTCCTGAATCAGCGCCATCTCCGCGCGGGCGAATTCCGGACCGTCCACCCGGGTGAGCACCGCGAGAGCCTCGGCGGACCGCCCCCGGCTCGCCAGCCAGCGCGGACTCTGCGGAAGAAACGCAATCAAGACCAGAAACACCGCGATGGGCAGGAGTTCCGAGGCGAACATCCAGCGCCAGCAGGTCTCCGGCGAGGCCACTTTCACGATGATGAACGACACGAACGGCGCGGCGATGCTCCCGACGACAATGGCGAGCTGATACATGGTGCCGAGCCCGCCCCGCATGCGCGGAGGAGCCACTTCGGAGATGTACATGGGGGAAGCCACCGAACACAGCCCCACGCCGACGCCGCCCACTATCCGGAACACGTTGAACGTGAACATGTCTTTGGGCAATGCCGTAAACAGGGCGGATACCGCCAGCAGCGCACACGCCACCATCATGGTCCGGTTCCGGCCGAGGGCATCGCACATCCACGCGCCCAGGAACGGACCCACGATGCAGCCCAGGGTGGCGCTGCCCGTCGCAAACCCGAAGGCCGCGGGAGACAGATCAAAGACTTCCCGAAGATACAGGTTCGCCGCGCCCACGATGGCAAGATCGAATCCAAACAGGAATCCGCCCACCGAGGCCACAAAAGCCACGCCAAACGCGTACAGGGTAGGCCTCGAACCCGCGGTGGCGGTTTGGAACTCCGGGCTCATCCGATTCCCTCCTGATCGTGCTCGCATGCCCGCAGGACGGCGGATTGCGAGGCGTTTCGGTTTCTCACTGCACCCCCGGAAGATACCCCTTGCCAAAGCGCGCCGACGATTCGTTGCGGAAATCCGAAATCAGGGACATCAACGCGGTGGTGCCTCCGTCGGCAACGATGGTCTGTCCCACGATGTACGCGGCGTCATCCGAACACAGAAATACCGCCAGCCTCGCGATGTCCAGCGGAACGCCCGGACGGCCCAGCGGGATCTTGTTCGCGGCGTCCTTCCTGGCGTCTTCCTCGTTGAAGCCGGGCAGCACGTTGTAGTAGTTCTCGACCGTCACCCAGCCCGGGGCAATGGCATTCACGCGTATGCCTTTGTGCGCCAGTTCCACCGCGAGCGAGCGGGTATAGGCCACGATCGCGCCTTTGGTCCCCGCGTACACCGAATGTTCCGGCGCGCCCTGTACCCCGTGAATGGACGTCAGATTGCAGATGGCCCCGCCCCCCTGCGCTTCCATCCCGGCGACGAGCCGCTGCGTCAGGAAAAACTGGGCGCGGATGTTCACGTGGTACATCCGGTCGAACTGCTCGCGGGTCACCTGAAGAAACGGCTTGTTGAACGTGATGCCGGCGTTGTTGACCAGGCAATCCACCCGGCCGAGGAACGCCACGGCCGATTCCCCCAGCGCCACCACCTCATCGACGTCGTCAAAGTCAGCGCGAAACGCCGCGGCCTGGCGGCCCAGTTCCCGGATCTCCCGGACCGCGCTGTTAGCGCCCGAATCGCTGTGCGCGTAATGCAGGACCACATCCGCCCCCTGGCGTGCAAATTCGAGCGCGATTTCGCGCCCGATTCCCGTGCCGGACCCGGTCACAAGCGCCTTCCTGCCCGCAAGTCTGCCCACGCAGCTCATGTCGCATCCCCCATGCTCGCCGCGAAGCCGATCCCCGCGGCCCAAACCGGCCACTGCGCCGCCACGCGCGTATCAGGCCCGCGGCGGCGCTGTAGACGCACGAACCACCAGTTCCACGTCGAAAATTGTGGTCTCCGGCTCGACGTCCTCTCCGGACAGCATCTTCAGCAAAGTGTCCACACAGAAATCGGCCATTTGCCGGGCCGGAAAACGCACCGTCGTCAGTGGCACGCGGAACATATCGCTGCCCAGGATATCGCCGTTGCCGACAATCGAGATATCTTCAGGAATGGTCAGTCTCGCTGCCTCCACCGCCCGCATGGCGCCGCGGGCGATTACGTCGTGCCGTACCAGCAAAGCGGTGGGACGCTCCGGCAAGGCCAGGATCTCCGCCGTGCACTCCTCGGCCGCCGTTTCGTTGAAGGTCACTTCACGGAAAAACCCGTCCGGAACCAAAATGCCCGCCTCGTCAAACGCCCGGCGGACCCCGCGCGCGCGTTCCCGGCCGACAGTCGAGATGCTGGGGATGCCCAGGCAGGCGATGCGGCGGTGGCCAAGCTGAATCAGGTGCTCGGCGCCCAGCCGGCCGGCCTTGTAGTTGTCCCCCGTGATCTGGGGCGCGGCCAGATCATCAATGAGCCCGTCGAGGATGACGAGTTTCACCCCCGCTTCGACCAGCTCGTGGTACGTCGCGGGCGGCGTCATCGCGCCGGGCACCGCAATCACGCCGTCCACGCGGTTTTTCATCAGTTGTTCGACAAGCGATTCGTCGGTCCCGCTTTCGTTGCCCGAGATGAACAGCAGCGTCGCGTACCCGCCATGACGCAGTCCGCGTTCCACGGCCTCAATTACCGAGTGCGACGCGTAGTAGATGCTGGGTTTGGCAATCACGCCGACCAGGTTCGTTTTGCCGTGCGTCAGGCTGCGCGCGATGTAATTGGGCCGGTACCGCATCTCCGCTGCCAGCGCGCGGATCCGGTCGCGGGTCTCTCCCGACACGTCCGGCTTCCCCGACAGCGCCCGGAGCACCGTCGAACGGCTCACGCCCGCCGCGCGGGCGATATCATTTACCGTGCAGCCCATCGGCCCTCTCGCACACCGCCCCCGGGATCCCCGAAAGCTGTTCCCGGTTCAGGCAGTCCGCGGGAAACTCGCCCCGCAACATCGCCTCCATATTGACAGCCGCGCGGCGCTGCAGTTCGCGGCTCGCCCGCTCGCTGTACCAGGCGTAGTGTCCCGTCGCCACGACCCGGGGGTGCGACAACAGAGCATCCCGGTTGTCCCCCGGGGGCTCGTCCTCGAAGACATCGATGCCTGCCGCAAACACCTTGCCCGCCTCGAGCGCGACCGTCAGGGCCTCCTCGTCGACCACGGGTCCGCGGGCGGTGTTGATCACAATGGCTAGGGGCCGCATTTGCGCAAACGCCCGCGCGTTCATCAGGTGCCGCGTTTCCCCGGTCAGGTTGCAGTGCAGGCTTACCACATCGCTGAGGGCCAGCAATGCGTCAAACGAGCAGGCCTCCGCGCCCAGTTCCGTGAACCGGTCCGCGGGGATATACGGGTCGCAGGCGAGCACCCGGTTGAACAGCCCCCGGGCTTTGGCGCACAGGGTACCGCCAATCCGCCCGAGTCCGACGATGCCCAGGGTCAGTTCGTGCAGTTCCGGCATGTGCAGGTCCGCGGGAAGGTTGTAGCGCGGCCGCATGTGTTCCATACCCGGCCGGAGGCTGCGCACACACGCCAGAATCAGCGCCAGCGCATGATCCGACACAGAGTGATTTGCATACCCCTGCACATTGCACACGGGGATGCCGCGCGCCGACGCGGCCGCGAGATCGATGTTGTCGTATCCCACCCCGTACCGCACCACAGCCCGCAACGTGGACGCCGTATCCAGGAACGCGCCGTCCACCCGGGTCCAGCGCACAAACAGACCGGTGGCGCCGCGCGCAAATGCCGCCTTGCCGGCGGCATCGAGCTTCTCTCCCGGGAACACGTCCACCCAGTACCCGGAGCGGCCGAGAATTTCCTTCTCCGCGTCATAGGTGTCGTAGCCGGTGTCGATAATCACCACACGCGTGTCATTCGTGTCAGGCATGAGACCGTTCCAGAGTTCAGCGTTTCTCGTAGAGGTAGACCACCGACGACGGCTTTTCGGCCATCGTCACCGGGAGGCCGGAAGACAGAAGTTCGCGTCCAGAAAACTCCATCCTCGTGTCCGGACGGTCGACGTCGGTTACCGCATACCGGGCATCGGGCTCAAGACCGCGCAACGGCAATTGCGCCGTCATGTAGATGCTGTTGGGACGCCGAAACGCCTGAACCATGCCCGTTCCGTCATCCGCCCGGTCGAATTGCCAGGCAATCCAGTCCGAATCGCTCAGCGTATACGGCGTCAACGGGTAGTAATCCCCGAAGTAATTCGGCGCGAAACTCTTCCACTGATCGATAAGGCGTTTCAGATTGGCCCAGTCCAGGCTCGCTTCCCGCTGATCCCAGCAGGCGGTGAAATGCGGACACAACGTGCTCCGGACGAGGTAGGTGTCGGTCTTGGAACTGCCGGTGCCGTAGAACGGGAACCAGGGCGCCAGCGCATACGTATGGCACTGGTTGCCGATGGGCTCCATGATATAGTCGCTGCGCAGGAGGGGAACCGCCCTGCGAAGGGTCTCGAGATCGTTGCGGCGCCCGCCGCTGGCGCACGAGTCGATCAGCATATCCGGATGACGCCGGATGAGCTCGTCCCAGTAGGCCAGATAACCTTCCACGTGCCGGATTTCCGTGATGCCCTGCCGGTCCTCGGCGTCGTTGCCCCGCCAGAACGGCAAGGGGTCCATGTTGAAATCTTGCCGGTACAGATTGATCCCCTGTTCCGTCAGCAGCTGATCGATATGATTGACCAGCCAGGTCCACGCCTCCGGATTGCCCAGGTTCAGCAGACCGCCGTTCGCCCCGCCGAGAATCCAATCCGGGTGATTCTCCGTCAACCAGGTGTCGGCGGCGACGCGTTCCGGCTCGAACCAGACAATGATGTCGACGTCTTTCGCATGGGCATGGTCGCTGATAGGACGCAGGCCGCCCGGGAACCGATCCAGGTCGACCTCCCAGGTGCCGGTATGCGGCCAGCCGGTCTTGTTGTAATACCAGCCCGCGTCCATCCACCAGTAATCGAGCTGGATCCCGCGCTCGAGATACTTGTCGACAAAGAAGATCTGGTTTTCCGTGTTGGCGTGGATCATCTCCCCGAACTGGTGGGAACTGCACGCCGCCAACTGCGGCACGGGCGGAAGCTCCCCGCCCGGCCGCGGCAGATTGTGCGCGATCATCCACGCGCGCCACACGTTCTGCGCATGCGCCCGGTCGCCCTTCCAGAACTGCAGAACCACCATCGGCGTGCGCACTTCCTCCCCAGGAAGCAGTTTGAAATGCGTCAGTTCCTGGCCGGCGCGCAGGCGCAGCCGGTTGCCCTCGTCCCGCGTGAACTGCGCCGACCATTGGCCCGCCCAGCTCACCACGAAGATAAGGCCCTCGTTGCCGGACGAAAGGTTGAAATACGGAAACTCAATCTGCGTCGGCCGCCCGCCCACGTTCGCGATGCGCCGATCCGTCCCCGCGCCAAGAACCTCGTCGACAGGCTCGAAACTGTCGGCGGTGCAATTGTCGCCCTTGTTGCGGTGCAATACATACTCTTCCAGCGAGGTCCGCTCGAACGACGTGTCGATGGCCCGAATGCCGCTCAGAATCGGCGAATCCGTCGTGCCGGTATTTTTGAAATAGAGCGTCCATTCCACCGTCGGATAGTCCGAATATTGCACGCCTTCGCAGCGCACCACCAGCCCCGTGTCGGGATCGGTGTAGGTCAGCGTATGGCGCGTCCGCCGGTCGTCAAGCCGCGCCGTCGCGCGCTCCAGGGACCACCCGTCAAGAAACTCGGAGGACTCCTTCCCGCCGTAAGTGAACGAGAAGAATGGCTCCACGGCATAGGGCGAACGCTGGGGACCCAACTGCGCCAAGTCGCCCAGCCAGAGCTCCGTCCCGTCCTCGAGCAGCACCCGCGCATCGGCCCAGTCGGACTGGTCGCAGGCTATCCCGTCTCCCGCGTCGCCCACGGTAAGCGCGAATTCCGTAACCCCGCCCAGATCAACCGAGACCGGCACGCCCGGCATCCCCTCATGCATGACCTCCGAACGCCAGACTTCCGCCCCGCCGGTTTCCACACCGAACACCACGCTCCCCCGGCCACCGCTCGTCTGCTCGTTCGAGTCCACCCCTACAATGGCTTCAAACCGCTGCCCTGGTTGGGCAAGATACACCACAACGCGGCTCGCAGCGTGGCAATACAGCCCCCGGGCATATTCCCTGTCCGCGATTCGCAGTGGACGCCCCCCGCGACCGTTCATCTGGACCGGGTCATTGTTTGCCAGCACCTGGATGCCCGTGCGCGGTGCGGCTTCCTCCGCCTGCCCCTCGAACCGTGCCGCCGCCCACCGGCGCGCTTCGTCCAGTTCCAGGGCGCTGGGCACCGCCGATGGGGCCAAATGTGCCGCAAGTGTGATCAAGAGAAGTCCCGTCATTGCACCATCCCCCTGACGGCAACCGCGGGCGGGGCCGTTCCACTACCCCGGCCGTGCCCGCCATCGCCCCTCAATACCCGATTGTCCGGATGTCGCACCCGCGTCCGGACACGTGTCCGAAACCTACCAGATCCGCCCCGCCTTGTCAAGAGCACTGCGGCATGTCAAGCGCCTGGCTGGGTCAGAATCCGTCCCCGTTGACCCGGCCAGGGAAGCGGTCGCGCATGCCTCGGGCTCTTATCTCCACCAAACCGGCGTCAGCCGGCCGGGAGAAGACAGGCAGTGGCGGCGCCGTACGTCCGTACGTAACCATAGGTGACTGAGTTTTCGGGAGAGGAGAGGGACTTTTCGGGATTCCGGCCTGCCTTATTCGCCCCGCCTGCGGTACGACGCGAAGAATGCCAGGGCGTCCTCCACGGAGCGGACAGACTTCAATTGCGCGACAAGACTCGCCCGCTCTCCAAGCGAGGCCACGGCGGCAAGCGCCTCGAGATATCGAGTGGATTCGTGGGGCGGCGCGGCGATCAGGAAGATAAGGTGACAGGGTTTGCCGTCGGCCGAATCGAAATCCATGCCGGATGCGGAAATGCCCAGTGCGACGGCCACGTCGCGAACGCCGTCGGTCCGGGCATGCGGGATGGCGATGCCGTTCCCAAGCCCGGTGCTCCCCTGTTTCTCCCGGTTCAGGATCGCCTCGAGAAGGGCGGCGCGGTCCGTGGCCTTTCCGCTGTCGACAATAAGGTCGGCAAGACGTTCAATCGCGGTCCATTTATCGAGCGGGCCGATATCGGTCCGGATCGTGTTCGCTTTGAGCAATTCTCGCAATATCATTTCTCAACCTCCACGCGGGCTGCCGCACGGTCGCTCGAAGAACAGTGTGCGTGCAGTGCCCGCGCCATTCACTGAAATACCAAGTATTAGACTTGCCGATCCGCGCGGATGTTTCGTGTTCATAAATCAACGGGAAACGCGCGGATACGACCGAACGCCTCCACGCCGGATCACGCCGAGTCAAAGAAATCCTTCACCAGCCGCCTGCCTTTGACAATCAGGACCGGACACCGCGCGTCGCAGACAATCCGTTCGGATTCGTTGAACGTAATGTCTTTGCGGCTCAGGGATTCCTCGATTTCGCCCAGGATGATCAGGCTGGCGTTGATCTCCCGGGCCTTGTCAAGCACTTCCCGGTGGACGACGCCGCGGAGGAGTTCGGTGGTGACCGCCACCCCTTTTTCCTGGGCGAGCCGTTCCATAAGCGCAAGATACCGCCGGCCATCCTCTTCGAGGTCGCGCTTGAGGTCGATCCCCTCCTCTTTAAGAAACACGCGGGCCCTCGTAAGTTCCTCCAGAATCCGCTCATTGATGACGGCAACGGCATGAAGCTCCCCGCCGCTTCGCTTTGCAAAGGCGATGGCATAGCGGGCGGCTTCCAGACCGCGCTCGTTGGTTTCGACGTAGACGAGGGTCTTTCCAAAGTTCGGGAACGCGGGCATACCCTATTTCTCCTCGGCTTCCAGACGGTCCTTGACGAGCTTGAGAACAAAGAATGCTTCCCGGTCCGCTTCTTCGAGCGCACCCTCCACGTGATGCAGACTGTCTTCATAGTCGGGGATGAAGATGCGTTCGAGTGCGTTAACACGGCGAATGGTCTTCTGAATCTCCTGAGCGAGACGCATGACGGAGATGCGGCATTCCGCCAGGGCGGCAAGCGACGCGAGCGCCTCTTTGAACCGGCGGACGGCCTCGTCGGTCCACACCGACGTGCCGCTCGGGCCGTAATAGGGCGGATGGTCGTTCATGCTGAGTTCCACGGCGGGCAGCGGAACCCCCATGACGCGGCGTTCGCGGAGTGCAAGGCCCGATTCGATGTTCACGGCGCGGCTGGCCGAAGCGACACCCGATACGCCGGTGGCAAACTGGGCCTCCCGCAGGGCTTCGAAGGCCCCGGCCAGCGCCTGGTCGGCCTTTCGTTCCGCCTCGATGGCGCGGGCGATGAAGCGCTTGAGCTCGAGAATCAGGATCTCGCGTTTCTGCTCGAGCAATTCGTAGCCCGAGCGCGCAAAGGCGAGTTCGCCTTTCAAGCGCAGCAGGTTGGTCCGCGTCGGTGCGATGTGCTTCCCGGCCATATTACCTTCCGTAATACTTCCTGATTTCCTCTTCCGTGATCCGATGAAGTTCCTCGCGCGGCAGGGATTGCAGGATGGTCCAGCCGAGGTCCAGGGTCTGTTCGATCGAGCGGTCTTCCTCAGACCCCTGCGACAGAAACTGCTGCTCAAATATCTCGCCGAATTCCATATAGCTCCGGTCCAGCGCCGTCAGCTCTTCCTCACCGATAACGGACGCGAGCGAACGGATGTCCTTTACGTGCGCATAGGAGGCGAAAAGCTGGCTGGCGAGGTGGGCGTGATCCTCGCGCGTCATTCCCTCGCCAATGCCGTCTTTCATGAGCCGGGAAAGCGAAGGAAGCCCCGCAATCGGAGGGTAAATGCCCCGCTGGTCGAGATCGCGGTCCAGGACGATCTGGCCTTCGGTGATGAACCCCGAGAGATCGGGTATCGGGTGCGAGATGTCGTCGTTGGGCATGGTCACGACGGGGATCTGGGTGATCGAACCGGGTTTGCCGCGGAGCATGCCCGCGCGTTCGTAGATGCTGGCCAGGTCGCTGTAGAGATACCCCGGATAGCCTTTGCGGCTCGGGATCTCCTGCCGTTGCGTGGAAATCTCACGCAAGGCCTCGCAATAGTTGGTCATGTCGGTCAGGATCACGAGCACGTGCATGCCCAGGTCGAACGCCAGGTATTCGGCGGCGGTGAGGGCCGTCCGCGGCGTCATCAGACGTTCCACGGAGGGCGCATCCGCGAGACTGAGGAACGCAACCACGCGCTCCATCGCGCCCGATTCCTCGAAGTTCTTGAGGTAGAACCGCGCCTCATCGTGTTTGATCCCCATGCCCGCGAACACCACGGCGAACGGAATGTCCTCTCCGACGATCCGGGCCTGGCGCGTAATCTGGGCGACCAGCTGGCGGTGCGGCAGACCGCTTCCGGAAAACACCGGCAGCTTCTGCCCGCGAACCAGCGTGTTCATGCCGTCAATCGCCGAGATGCCGGTCTGGATGAATTTGCGCGGATAGTCACGCGCGGTCGGATTCACCGGCAGACCGTTGACGTCGCGTTCCTCGCCGATGGGTTCCGGGCCGCCATCGAACGGCCGGCCCAGACCGTCGAAGGCCCGGCCCAGCATCTCCTCCGAAACCGCCAGGGTCAGAGGATGGCCGCGGAACCGCACGCGCGTGTCGCCCAGTCTGAGCCCCGAGGTGCCTTCGAAGATCTGGATCACGGCGGCGCCTTCCGATACCTCGAGCGTCATTCCGAGCCGGATGTTGCCGCGGCGGTCAACGATCTCGGCCAGTTCGTTGTAGCCGACGTTGTGAATGCCGCTTACGCCCACGATCGGCCCGGACACCTCGTCAAGCCCCACGTACTCGCGGTCGTCCAGCAGCCGGCGTTGGGCGGTTTCAGCCATAGATGCTTGTGAGTTCATGAATCGATTCCTCGAGCTCCTTCAACAGGGTATCGAGCCGGTCCAGCTCGTCGTTAGGGCATTCGTACTTCATCTGCATGATATCGCGCACAACCTCCATCCTCTTCAGGGAGGCCAGGGTAACGCCCTTCTGGATAGCCTCCGCGGCCAGAGTGTAGAAGGTCACGATGATGTTCAGCATCCAGTACTGCTTTTCCGCAACGCAGAAGGCGTCGACCTGGTCGAAGGCGTTCTGTTGCAGAAAGGCGTTCTTGAACATGCTCGCGACATCCAGGATGAGCCGCTGACTGTCAGGAAGCACATCGGCCCCCACCAGTTTGACGACATGTTCGAGCCGGGCCTCCTTCTGCATGATGGCCATGATGGCGGAACGCAATTCCCGCCAGCGCTCGTTGGTCTTTTCGTCCCACCAGGGGGCCACGTCATCGATGTACTCGCTGTAGCTCTCGAGCCAACTGATGGCCGGATAGTGCCGCGCATTGGCCAGTTGCTTGTCGAGCGCCCAGAACGCCCGCACAAACCGTTTCGTATGCTGCGTGACGGGCTCGGAAAAGTCGCCGCCGGGCGG
>DDYW01000097.1 GCA_002348185.1 Candidatus Hydrogenedentes bacterium UBA2224
AGCACGAGCCGCAGCCGGGGCAGGCGTTGCGTTCGAGATCGAACAGCTCGTCGTCGTTGAGTTTGCCCTGTTTGTAGGCCCCGACGCCTTCGAAGACGGTGATCAGGTCGATGGCCCTGCCGTCGCGGGCGCGTCCAGCGGCCATGGGCCCGCCCGACACAAAGATGGTCGGGAGGTTGCAGCGAATGCACGCCATCAGCATGCCCGGCACGATCTTGTCGCAGTTGGGGATGCAGACCATTCCGTCAAACATATGGGCGCGCACCATGCTCTCGACGCAGTCCGCGATGAGTTCGCGCGACGGGAGGCTGTACTTCATGCCGGTATGGCCCATGGCGATGCCGTCGTCCACGCCGATGGTATTAAATTCAAAGGGCACGCCGCCGGCCTCGCGGACGGCCTCCTTGGCGAGTTTGCCCAGTTCGTCGAGGTGCACATGCCCGGGTACGATTTCGTTGAAACTGTTACAGATGGCGATAAACGGCTTGTCGAAATCTTCGCGGGCCTTGATCTGGCCGGTGGCCCACAGGAGGGAACGGTGGGGGGCGCGTTCAAACCCTTTCTTGACAACATCGCTTCTCATGGCAAAACAGGTCCTTCTGGTTGTTGCGTGACGATCCGCAGGAATAGGCCCTCAGTATACTCCCCCCGGAGGGCGTGTGCCAATTCGCCCGCCCGGACGTGGTATCATCGCCGAAAAGCAGGAGGGCCAGATGAGCAAGACCATCGCGATCGTCGGCGCGTCGAACGACCGGACCAAATACGGCAACAAGGCCGTGCGCGCGTTCAAAGACGGCGGCTGGACCGTCTACCCCGTCAACCCGAAGGGGGGAGAGATTGAAGGCCTGAAATGTTATGCGTCGATCGAGGACGTGCCCGGGCCGGTCGAGCGCATTTCGATGTACGTGCCCGCCCGGCTTGGGATACGGATGCTCGAAGCGATCGCCGCGAAGAAGCCCGCGGAATTTTTTCTCAACCCGGGCTCCGAAGACGATGCGCTGACCGAACGCGCGCGGGAACTCGGTCTCAATCCCGTTCAGGCGTGCAGCATCGTCAATATCGGTCTCCGGCCGGACATGTATCCCGACGAATAAGTGGACTCGCGCGGTGTATTTGAGTCAACGGGAGGCGCATACCATGCAGCAGCGCTATGAGTACACGTTTGTCCGGTTGAACGTGGGGATTTTCAGCAACAAGGCCGAACAGGAATACCAGGAGACGATCCACCGCCACGCCCGTACGGGCTGGCGTCTTGTTCAGGTGTTTTCGCCGGGTATCGGCATTTATGGCAGCGCGACGTTCTACGAACTCATCTTCGAGCGGCCGGTTTCCTGAGGCTTCCGGCCGTTACTCCATTTCCACCAGCTCGATTTCGTAGACCCTGGGCCAGAGTTTTCCCGTGACGAACAGCCGGTTCGCGGCGGGGTCGCAGGCAATGCCGTTGAGCACGTCCTCGCCGCCGCTGCGGTCTTCGGGGGCGGGCAGGCCCTCAAGCTCCACCCAGGCCCGCACGTCGCCGGTATCGGGGTCAATGCGGGCGATGCGGTCCGTCCTCCAGATGTTCGCGTAGATCTCTCCGTCGATGTATTCCAGTTCGTTGAGGCGGGTCACTGGCCCGGCGGGTCCGGTCACCTGAAGCTGGCCGGTCCGTTCGAAGGTGTCGGGGTCGAGAAAATACAGCGAGGAACTGCCGTCGCTCATGATGAGCCGTTCACCGTCATACGTGAGTCCCCAGCCTTCGGTGGAGTAGGTGAACTGGCCGATACGTTCAAAAGTGCGTTTGTCGTAGACGAACCCGACCTGGCTGCGCCACGTGAGCTGGATGATGCGGTCGCCCACGATGGCGATGCCTTCGCCGAAATAGTCGTCTTCGAGGGTCACCATCCGGGTAACGGCGCCGGTTTCGGGGACGACCTGGCGCAGGGAGGATCTTTCGCGCAGTCCGGTCCCCTCGTAGAAAAAGCCATCTTCAAAGGCGAGTCCCTGGGTGAAGGCCTCGGGGTCGTGGGGGAAGGAGTTGACCACGCGGTACGTGTATGCGGGGATGTCGCCGGGATCGTCCCCGGGCATTTCCACGCACGCGAGCGGGACCACGGCCAGGAGCGCCAGGGCGGCAGGGAACGGGAAGAATCTATCAGCACGGTGGAACATCACAGGATCCCATGGTCGATTTCACATCGTGTCAATGTACCCATTCTACCATGCGCGGAGGGCCCTCGTTCGCATTGTCCTCGACCGCGCCCGGAATGCTCAACGCGAACAGGACCAGCGACCCGAAATACAGGGGTAAGCCCAGCGTGGAATTCAGGAAATCGCGCTGGACGAACATGCTGCGGGCCACAAACAGGTCCGATACATAAAACGTAACGGCGGCGATGACGAGCAGCGGCGCCTGGCGCCGCCACGAGGCGCCCGCCGCGAACGCTACCATCAGCGAGATCACGGTGAGGTAGGCCACCACCGGCGGCATGCGGTCCGGAGGCACCTGTTCATGCAGCCAGAGCAGCACGGCGCCTGCCGGCAGGACCAGCGCGGCGCAGGCGATGGCGAACGGTTTCAAGGCGATGCCGCGGACCAGCGAGGCGGCTATGAACGCGATGTGGCCCAGCAGGAAGGCCAGCAACCCCGGCACAAACCCGTGAGACCCCAGCAGCCGGTCGCCGAACCAGCAATAGAGCAGGCCCAGGGCTATCCAGCGTCCATACCAGGAGGCGAGGGCGCCGCAGGCCAGAGCCAGCAATACGGGCGATACGCACGCGACGAGTCGCAGGATGCGGCCCAGCTCGTGGTTTCCCGCCGACCACGCGAGGAGCATTCCGATGCAGCTCGCGGCCGCCGCGCAGGCGAACAGCACGCGGAGTCCGAGCAGCGCATAGCGCATGCGGGGCTTATCCCACATGAGGCCCAGCCGAATCGCGCTCTTCAAGGCGCAGGCATGCGGTCCAGGCAAACAGGGTGCAGGCCGCATAGTAGAGGGGATAGCAAAAGTAGCCGTTGATCGAGCCGGTATCGGTAAACCGCCACCGGGCAACGAATACGTCGGAGATGAAAAAGAGCGTTGCGGCCACCAGAAGCAGGGTTCGCCGCCGTGGCGCGGTCACGCCGGACGCGAACAGGACCATCGCCGAGATCACCGCGATGTAGGCGAAGGCCAGCGGCCGGTCCCCGCCGTACATGCCGGGATAGAGCCAGACGAGAATGCCGGTGTCTGCCAGCAGCAGGAAGGGCAGGTAACGCAGCGCCCGCATCCAGTCCACCCCAAGCACCCAGAACGCCGCGACGAAAAAGACGTGCGCCACGAGAAACGCCATCGCGCCCCATACGAAGTCGTGATAACCCAGGTAGTCCCCGAGCGCGCAGCAGCAAAGCCCGCTCAGAATGAACCGGCCAAACACCCTGCGCAGCGCCCCGCCGACGACGGCTACCAGCAGGAAGCAGCCCGATGCGAACATCAGGAAGCCTCCCCGGTAAGGATGCACCGCGCTTGTGCTGAAACTCAGCAAGACCCCCACGATGCACAGGCAGATGAGCGCGGTAAACACGCCGCAGTAGAAGCGCCTGCGCGCCCAGTCACCTCCCGTTTCGGTCATCTGGCCCCATGGTCCGGCCTCATGCTGAAATTCCATGTGCTGTGTTCCCGTTCTGTGGTTGGGTGCGCCTGAAGCGCGAACAGGCCAATACGGCCGGGAAACGCGGCCGCGCAATCGGTTCGTGCGCACGCTGCCCGCGTGCGCCACGGGTTTCACACGTGAAGGGGAGTGTACCGTCGAATTTGACGGAAAGTCAACAAAACGGGACAGCCGAATCGCCGGATGAAATGAGGAAATCTTCGCGAGGCCAATGCCGGTGGAGACGGTAGCACACGGAGGTCTGCGGTTGCACGGATCTTTGCCGCGTCAACGGCGCGATTCACCCCGGCGCTCACGGTCTTCTTGTCCGCCTCGCGCACATTTCCGGCGCGCCAACGGCGCGGAACATACCAGCCTGGCCTGAAGGGCCAGGAAAACGGATATCCCAAATAAGGGAAGGGCTGAAAGCCCGCGATATGTGCAGCCGATGGTCCATATGTGCCGGTCCTTCAGACCGGAAGATGTGTGGGAACGCCTATAACCCAGCCCTGCGGGCTGGGCTGGTATGTTATCGCGCCTTCGGCGCTCCGGAAGGCAGAATGGTCTCTGGTTTCACCACGTCGGTGAGTAGACAAAAGCTCCAGCGCCCGATGGTGCAAGCGTCTGAGTAATCTGCCTTCGCGTTAGCCGGAGATCGGGGAGCAGCCCATGCCGAAATGGCCAAGGTTCCCTCGGGACCGGGCCCGCGAGACCTGTTTGAAGACGTCCCGGCCGATGAGAGGACCGCCGGCGGCCGCCCGGCGCGATTTCAGGGTTTTTTGTGTTTCGGGCCGGCTGGCAGATGGCCGGGCATGCGCCGCGCGGCCTGGCGCTGAATGAAACGAACCGTGCGGGGAAAGTGCCGCACCGTCCAGACGGCGAGTTTACCGTGCCCGGTGATGACGGCTTCGGGTTTGCGCTTGTAGATCGCGCTGACCATGGCCCGGGCCGCGCGGTCCCGGGGAACGACCAGCCACGGCGGCACGGGATCGTTCCAGTCCTCGTGGAAGCGTCCCGCGTTGTCGGTCATCCGGATCTTGCTTTCGACGAATCCCGGTTCGATGCACGTGACGGAAATGCCGTCGGCGCGCAGGTCGTAGTAGATGGATTCGGCGAGTCCCGTGACGGCGAACTTACTTGCCGCGTAGGGGGTGGAACCCGGCGAGCCCACGCGCCCGGAGACGCTGGAGATGAGCGCGAGCCGGCCTCTGGATGCGCGCAAATGAGGCAACACGGCATAGATGGTGTCGAGCAGCCCGAACACGTTGGTCTCGAACTGCCGGCGGAAATCGGCGGTGTTCAAGTTCTGGAAGACGCCGGTCACGCCAAACCCGGCGTTTGCGACGGCCACGTCAATGCCGCCGAACGCCTCCACGGTCTTTGCGACGGCGTCCTCCAGCGAGTCGGGGCGGGTCACGTCGCACTTTAGCGCGAGTACCTCCGCGCCCGTCGGATTGAGTTCCTGGCGGATGGATTCCAGACGCTCCAGGGTGCGCGCCGCCAGGGCGAGGCGGGCGCCCTCGAAGGCAAAGGCGTGGGCCAGGGCCTCGCCAATGCCCGAGGACGCTCCCGTGATGAAGACGGATCTGCCCTGAAATCTGCCCGCCATGGCCCGTATCCCCCTGGCTCTCAGCCGTCGTGCTTCTTGCGGCACAGGAACCGGTCGAGCGAGATGGCATTGTCCCGCCAGGCAAACCACAACGCGACGGCGGCCATGAACACGTAGTTGAGGTTGTTGGCCACGGTGACGTGGTCCTGTTGAACCATTTTGCCGAACGCGAGGCTGATGAGGGTGAGCCCGGCGATGGTCAGGGATATCCGGGTGAATACTCCCAGAATCAACACCAGTCCCAGGAGCAATTCCACGTACGGGAGGGTGTAGGCGTAGGGCAGTACCAGGATCCGCGGGAGGTACGTGCCTTCGAAATCCTGCAGGATATAGTGGGCGAATCCGGCGGGTCCCGGGCCCAAGAACTTCCCCACCGCGGCGAAAAAGAGCAATACGCCCAGGGCAAGGCGCAACAGAAAACCCGCCACGCTCTCGGGCGAAAGGGTGCGCTTGACAGGTACGGCTTCCGGCATCGCTCCACCTCCATTCGTTTACGCGTCCACGTTCACGAGACTAACACGCGAGGTCGAAGATTCACTCCCCGGCGAAACGTCAGGCCAATTCCATGCGCCGGAGGATGGCATCCGCGAACGAGGCGGTGGTTCCCTGCCCGCCGATGTCCCGGGTGATTTCGCGGGGATCTGCATCGCGCAATACGCGGTCGTAGGCGGTCTTGATGCGTGCGGCCGCGTCCGTCTCGCCCAGGTGGTTCAGCATCATCACACCGCTCATGATCAGCGCCAGGGGGTTCGCGAGGCCCTTGCCGGCGAGGTCCGGCGCGCTGCCGTGCACGGCCTCGAACACGGCGCAGCCGTTGCCGATGTTCGCGCCCGGCACGACGCCAAGACCGCCCACCAGCCCCGCGCACAGGTCACTGACCATGTCGCCGTAAAGGTTCTCGAGCAACAGGATATCGAACTCGCTCGGGTCGCGGACCAGATGCATGCAGCCGTTGTCGATGATCAACTCGTCGTATTGAATGTCCGGGGCTTCGTTTTCGTGGACCTCGCGGGCGCAGTCCAGGAAGAGCCCGTCGGACAATTTCATGATGTTGGCCTTGTGGAAGACGGTTACGCGGCGCCGGCCGCGTTCGCGGGCGTACTGGAACGCGAACCGCGAGATGCGTTCGCAGGCGGTTCGGGTGGCGATTTTGAGGCTCTGCACCACGCCGGTCGTGATTTCGTTTTCGAGTCCCGAATACAGGCCTTCGGTATTCTCCCGGATCACGACCAGTTCAACGTTTTCGTAGCGCGTCTTGATGCCCGGCATGCTGCGTACGGGACGCACGGCGGCATACAGATTAAGGCGTTTGCGCAACTGAACGTTCACGCTGCGGAACCCCTTGCCGATTGGGGTGGTGATGGGGCCCTTTAAGGCCACGCGATGAATCTCGATGGCCTGCACCGTCGTGTCAGGCAGGACATCGCCGTATTCGTCGACCGCTCCCGCACCGGCGGGCAGTTCCAGCCAATCGATATGCGCGTTCGCGGCGTCGATGACGCGGCGCGCGGCTTTCGCCACTTCAGGACCAATGCCATCCCCTGGAATCAGACAAACAGTGTGCGACATCGGGCTTCCTTTCGCGCAGCGTGCCCGCCGGCTCCTTCCGTCCGGAATCGGGTGGGGCGCCGCGCCGGTTTCCATTGCGGCCATTCTATGATATCCAGGGGGGAAAAGTCGCCATGTTGGTCTTCCGGGAGTCTCAGGTTCCGCGCGGGCGTGGCGCCGGCTGCTGCGGGATCCACCCGTCTCCATGATAGAATGACGCGGGCGAAGGCATGCTGCCCGCCGTTGGAAAGGGCCCATGAGCACCAGGCACGACCGTCTCACAGCGCGTGCCGCGAGTTTCCGGAATGCGTTTCGCGGCGTGCTCATTTGCGACATCGATGTGGGCCGGGCCCGGGACGATAACCATCTTCAAGATCGCCGCCCGGATCTGTATGGCGCGATCACAGAATAGTTGCGGGGCGCCGGATTTGGCTGGGAAAGAAGTCTGCCATGGAAACCGGAGACACCGGCGGGGCACGACTCCCGCGAGATGCACGGAATGCGCTGGACGCCATGAGCGCGGTCTGGCGAAGCGATGCCGTGGGGACCTGGCACTGGGATCTCCGGACCGGAAAGGCGTTCTGGAACGCGCGCATGTTTGAACTGCTCGGCCGTGATCCCGCGGCCAGCGACGTCTCCGGCGCGGCTTTTCTGAGCATGATTCTTGCCGAAGATCGTCCGCGTATCGAATCAGCCATCGCGGAGATTCTGCGGACAGCGGGGCATTTCGAGGAGGAGTTTCAAATCGTCCGTCCGGATGGCGAGGCGCGCTGGTTGCTGGCGCGCTGCGTTGCTGTGCATGGTGAACAAGGCGCCCCGTCCGAATTGCTTGGTGTGATCCTCGATATCACCGGACGCAAACGCGATGAAATTGAAATGCAACGGGTTACCCGTGCCCTTGAGGTCCGGCTCGGGGAGACCTCGGAGACTGTCGCGCAGCGGACGGCCGAACTGCAACGGCTCGCCGTTCAGCTCACGCAGGCCGAACTCGCCGAACGGAAACGCATCGCCAATCTGTTGCACGACACCGTGCAGCAAACACTGGTCGCCGCGATTCTGGGGGCGGAAAAGGCCCGGCGCCAGATCACCAACGCCGGGGCGCGCGAGACGCTTACGGAGGTCATCAGCGCAATTCAGGAGGTGGTGGCTCGAACGCGCCTGCTGTCGATTCAGCTCGATCCCCCGGTTCTGGCACACGGCACCCTGTCGGAATCCCTGTGCTGGCTCGCGGACAGCAAACGAGAGCAATATGGATTGCAGGTTACGTACCGGGAGTCTCCGGGACTCGCCGCCCCCTCGGAAGAGATAAAGCTCTTCGTGTTCGAAGCCGCGAGGGAACTCCTCTTCAACGTGGTCAAGCACGGCGGGGTGCTGGCGGCCTCGATGGGGCTTGGCGTCCAGGATGGCGCGCTCTGCCTCTCTGTCGACGATGAGGGCCAGGGCTGCGACCCCGGACTGGTCGGGGACGCCTCCCGTGAGCAGGGCCTGGGGCTCGCCATGATCCGGGACCGGGCGGCCATGCTGGGGGGGGAGGTCTCGGTGTCTTCCGCGCCGGGCGCGGGGTTTCATGTGCGTCTCCGGGTTCCTCTCCACGATTCGCGCGCCCTTCCATAAGGCGTTCCTCCGCGGCAGAAAAGGAACGCCCCGGGTGTGCCCGGGGCGTTCACGTCAAATGCGGCTCGTTCTTGAGGTTGTGAGGTAACCGGATCAGGTCTCGGTTTCGGGATACCAGGATTTGCGCAGGAAATGGCCGATGACGACCAGCACGAGGAATCCGCCGATGACCAGCGCCGTTTTGGGGCCCTGAAGCTTCGAATAGATGCTCCAGAAAGCGCCTACGCAGGCCAGCAGGCACGAGAACACCATGAGGATGTTCCACAGGATCCGTTTGACGCCCGTGGGGGTGTCGGCGCCCAGGTATTTTCGCTGGTTCATGAGCAGGAAAAAGGAAAGGTAGGCAAACGGCAGCAACGTCATGCAGAATACCGACGTCGGCACGGCCAGCCACATTTGCGCGCCTTTCCAGTACAGCGGCACCACGATCGCGATCGCGGGCATGAACATGCCGACGCGCTGTTGCCAGCCCCGCGCGGGCACATCGAGCAGGGCGCAGAAACACAAGCCATTAATCAGGGTGAGCATGGTGGCCGCCCCCG
Organism: Candidatus Hydrogenedentes bacterium UBA2224; assembly: GCA_002348185.1. GTDB lineage: Bacteria > Hydrogenedentota > Hydrogenedentia > Hydrogenedentales > SLHB01 > UBA2224. The sequence goes on from DDYW01000097.1 coordinate 8,922, forward strand.
TGGCCATGCCCATCACGCCGAGTCCGAAGACATAGCGGGCAAATTTGTCGCCGGTGATCGGCGCCAGGGCCGCCGCCAGATTGAACGCATCGCGGCGCACGATCATGGCCGCGACCGTGCGGTCGGCTTCGGGCAGGGCGCTCTTCCTTGCCTGAAGTTCCCCTGGGCTGAGTGCCGCGTAGGCTTCTGCGCCGAGCTCCGCCTCCACGCGCTCGCCCAGCAGTTCGTCGTAGGGGCCCACCAGGTTGCTCGCGGGCCGAATGGGTGTGCCCTGGGCGTCGGTTTCGCCAAGCAGACCCGGCGCGGCCACGCCGTGAAATTGGCTGGCCGCCGCGATGACCACGCAGCTCGTGGCGATCAGGAAAGGAAAGAACAGGCCCGTGGACAGGTCGAAGATCGCCAGGCCGCGGAATTCGCGGTCCCAGCCTTTCCGCAGCATCGAGTACGGCAGCAGGAAGGTCATGTTAATGCCCACGGCGGTCGCGCCCGCGCTGATCATGACGTCGCGCTGCTGGCCGACGATCATGTTCGCCCAGAAATCCTGGTAGGCGGGCGCGACGTGGGCAATCTGATCCGCGAACGCTTTCACCGGCTCGCTGAGCAGTTTCGTGTGGAACATGAATCCGTTGAGGATTTCGCGGAACTGGATCTGGCCGGTCATCAACAGCCTGACAACCACCGCGACGAAACAGACGACTGTTGTGCCCACGAGGCATTTGACCAGGATGTCGAATATTCTGGCGCCTTTGCCGCCGATGCTGTAGAGCATGCTGGCCGACATGGCGATGCAGAGGACGATGAGCGCGGCGACGTACATGCCGGCACCGCCCAGGGCGCCGTTTTCCCCCAGGAGGCCCTGGAAGAGGTTCTGGCGCAGCGAGGCGATGCCCAGGCTGTACTGGGGTATCGACCAGACGATGTTGGCGGCCATGGAGGCCAGGAGCCAGCCCCAGCCCAAGACCGGGTTGACGTGCCGGTTGATGGCTTTCAGCGGCGTCTCATCCGTGCTGAGGGTGACGTAGGAGATGGCGCTGAGCATGATGATGCCGGCCACCATCGCCAGCGGTTGAAGCCAGAGGAAGGCGAAGCCGCCCAGGATGCCCAGGTACATGCTGGACGACAGGGAGCCGCCGCCCAGCGTGATGGCGCTCTGCAACCATCCCGGACCCGACAGCCGGACGAACGCGCCCGTCAGGGCGCCTTTGCCTTTCTTGCGGGCTTCGACGATCATCTCCCGGTCCCGCTCGATCTGCGGGTTCATGGAGAGCTCGCTTCGTTTGCGTTTTGCTTCGTGATCCATGGGCTTCTATCTCCTCTCTCGTGTCTTTTCAGATGCGAGTACCGCGGACACCCCCGCAACAGGGACGGCATCGCTTTGCCCGCGTATCTTTCGCGGAAGACGGGGTGCGTGCGTCGACGCCGGTCTTGAGTCACACCCCATGCACGCAATTCCCGGGTGCACGCGGAGGCATAATGCGGTGTATGCGCTTGCGTTTTCAAGCCGCGGCGCGGCGATAGGCGGATTCTGGGGGACCGGGGCCCCGCTTCCGGCTCCGTCCCTGACGCTAGGATACCCGCGCAACACGAACTACCGTGTTGGTTCCGTACGGAAATCCCGTGGCGGTGACCGTCAAGGCTTGGGCTTTCTGTTCGAATTTGAGCGCCTCGCCGTTGTCCAGCCACGTCACCGACGAGACCGTTCTGTCGACGCCCTCAAACGTACGTGGGCCGGGACCCGCGGCTTCGCCCGGTTGCTGGCCGTGCCCGGGCCTGATGTGGTGCACGAAGAGGTAGAGCGTGCCGCCCGCGTCGAGCCCGAAATCCGCTCCCGGCCCCGCAACGCCGCAGGGTTTGCCGTTGTAGATGGGTTCGCCGTGGAGTTCCAGCCATTGGCCGACGCGTTCGAGGGTTGCGCGCTCATAGTCGGGGATGGCCCCGGCCGCCGTGGGCCCGACGTTGAGCAGGTAATTGGCGCCGACCTTCCGGCACGCGCACAGGTTTTCGATGATGTCCTGGGGCGACATGTAGTTGTAGTCGTTCGTGGCGATGCCCCAGTGCATGTTCATGGTCTGGCACATTTCCGCGCTGATGTATTTGGGCATGCCCCGGCGGTCCATGGGGGTCGGACGGCCCTGCTCGAAGGTGGTGCTGTCGATCTCGGGGTGGCCGACCTGGCCCATTTTGTGAATGCCGGTGTTGTTGATGATCATCGCATTGGGCTGGTGTTTCCGGATCAGCCCGTACAGGCGGTCTTCCTTCCAGTCGGCGTCCGCTTTGCTCCAGTTTCCGTCGAACCACAATCCGCCGATCTCGCCGTACTGCGTGCACAGCAACTCGACCGAGGCGTGCAGGTAGTCGAGGTACGCGTCGAAATTGGCGCCGAAATCGGGGTGATACCAGTCCAGCGTGGTGTGGTAGAACATGGGGAGGATGCCTTCGGCGCGGCAGCCCTCGATAAACTCGGCCACGAGATCGCGTTTCGCGGGGCTCTGCACGGCGTCGTAGTCTGACAGGCCCCGGGTGTCGTACAGGCTGAAGCCTTCGTGGTGGCGGGCCGTGAGCGTGGCGTATTTCTGGCCGGCGCGCCGGGCGATGCCCGCGATTGTCCGGCCGTTGAATTCCGAGGCCGTGAACGTGTCGCGCAGGCGTTTGTACTCGTCGAGCGGGATTTTTTCCTGGTTCATGACCCATTCGCCCCGGCCCAACTGGGAGTAGAGGCCCCAATGGATGAACATGCCGTAGGCCAGGCGCTCGAACCGTTCAATGCGCGGCTCGGGTTTCGGAATGGGCCCCGACGGTTCGGGCGCGGTCTCTTTGGCGGCTTGTGCGACGCGGCGGGCGTGGCCGCATCCGGCCAGGGCGGCGCCGCCGGCGAGTGTCTTGAGCATGTCGCGGCGAGTGGGTTTCATGGTGCAGACCTCCCTTTTTCGATCTGGCTCGTCGCGCCTGGCCCTGTGCCAGGCGGCGTTGTTCACATTCATCACGACTTTCGGGTCAGCGTTCGCTGACGGGGAGCGTTTCGCGCGCCATCGCGGCCAGATCGGTCTTTCCGGCGCGTATGGGGCGCAGAGCGAACCCGAAATCAACGGCCGAAGCATACAAGGCATATTTGTCGAGCACGAGCGGCCCGCAACTCCCGTTGCCCAGCCCGCAGTGCCGGTAATCCACGCACACGGTGATATTTCGCCGGGGTTTCAGCTCATACGGATGTGCCGCCCGGTTGAGATCTTCCGGCGTGAACCGCAGCGCGCTGAACGCCAGCGGCGAGTCCATCACAAACAGCACGCCCGTTCCCGCGCCGCTGGTGAGCGCGGCCCAGCGCACGTCTTCCTTGTTGCCGCATTCCTGGGGGAACGGATAGGGCACGTACTGGTCGGTGACGGTGCTCTCGTACCGGCCGACGGCCGCGCCGGTCTTGCGATCGGGGTAGCTTTCGTGCGGGCCGCAGCCGTACCAGGCGAGCTGCTCAAGTTCGCCCGCCAGCGTCATCTTGAGGCCGATCCGCGGAAGCATGGGCAGTTCGCCCAGGGGTTCGAGACGGTTTCGCAGATGAATGGACCCGTCCGGGTAGACCGTATATATGCACTGGTGAGCGAATCCCCGGCCCTTGCTGCCGAGGCATTCCAGGTGCACCGCGATGCGCACGGTTTCTCCGGGTGCGTCGAGCATCTCGAAGCGCTTGAGATAGGAGCGCATCTGACTCAAGCCCGCCTGATAGAAGCCCCGTTTGAGACTCTCGCCCCCGATGAGGCGCGTGTCGTTGTCGGTGAACGCGCGGAGGAGGTTCAACGCGGGGCCGTGGAACACCGCGCCGCCGTCGGGGAGGATCTCCTGCCCGTCGTAGACGAGCGCGCCGATACCTCCGTGGGACTTGCTGAACCGGACGGCGAACCCGCCGCCCGTGATCACCCGCTGCGCATCATCTTCCTGCACCGTCAGTTTGGGCGCGTTTTTGAACGCCAGCAGGGGACCCGTGCCCGAATCGATCGGCAGACGCAACTGTTCCCACGCGGTTTCGTGGCCTCGTTCGGCCCACAGGGTCTTTTCCCGCAGGTGAAAACTGACGCGCAGCCCGTATTCGGCCCCGGGTTTCGGCGAAGGCGGGGAGAAGGGGATGGTGAGCTCCGTCTCCTCGCCCGCGGGCAGGTCCAGCGGCGGCAGGGCGCCTTCTTCGACGATGCGTCCATCCTCGCGGACGCTCCATCGGATGTCGTAGCGGTTCAGGTCCGCAAAGAAATGCTTGTTGCGGATGCGTACCCTGCCCCGCGTCCGGTCCACAGGGCCGATTTCCACGTACTGGTAGACCTTCTTCACTTCCCACATCTTGGGCGGGATGCTGCGGTCGGGAAACACCAGGCCGTCCATGCAGAAGTTTCCGTCGTTGGGTTCGTCGTCGAAATCGCCGCCGTAGGCCCAGAACCAGGTCCGCGAGCCGTCCTCGCGGGGTTCGTCGTCCGTATGCTTGAAAATGCCGTGATCGGCCCATTCCCAGATGCAGCCGCCGATCAGACGTTTGTGGTTCTCGATGGCGTTCCAGTACTCCTGGAAATTGCCGACGGCGTTGCCCATGGCGTGGGCGTATTCGCACATGATGAACGGTTTGGGTGAATCCTTCTTCCCCGCGGCGATGAGGTCGTCCAGGTGGGGGTACATGACGCTGTCGAGGTCCGCCACGTCGTTCATGCGTTCGTAATGGATGGGGCGCGTGGGATCGAGGGCGCGGATGGCGCGCGCGCCCGCCTCGAAATTGCAGCCGCTGCCGGACTCGTTGCCCATCGACCAGATGATGACCGACGGGTGGTTTTTGTCGCGCTCGACCAGCGCGGTGTGCCGGTCGAGATGCGCGGCCTCCCATTCGGGCCGGTTGCCGAGCGTCTTATCGAGGTCGTATCCCATGCCGTGGGCCTCGAGGTTGGCCTCGTCGATGAGAAAAATGCCGTAGCGGTCGCACAGGTCGTACCACTTGGGATCATCGGGGTAATGGCTTGTGCGCACCGTGTTGAAATTGAAGCGCTTGAGGAGCTCGATGTCCTGAACCATGCGTTCGAGGGTGATGGCCCGTCCGCGCCAGGGATCGTGTTCGTGGCGGTTGGCGCCTTTGAGTTTTACCGGCACGCCGTTGACCAGCAACTGGGCGTCGCGAATCTCCACCACGCGGAATCCGAAACGGCATTGCTCCACTTCCAGAATGTCGCCCCGCGGCGTCTTGAGCAGGAGCAGAAAGGTATACAGGTACGGCTCTTCCGGCGACCATTTTCGGGGGGCTTTCACCGGGGCTTCGAGTTCGAGGCGCTGTTCCTCGCCGCCGGCGAGCGGCATGACTTCCGCGGCCATCAGCGGCTCATTCCCCACGGGCGCGCCGCCGGCATCCAGGAGCACGGTCTCAAGCGTATGGCCTTTCCCGGTATCTGCGCCGTAATTGCGTACCCTGGCGTTGACATGGATTGTCGCGTCGCGGTACCCGGCATCGAACCGGCACCGGACGAAGAAGTCGCGGACGTGGGTCTCGGGCGCTGCAAAGAGGTAGACGTCGCGGAAGATGCCCGAAAAGCGCCACATGTCCTGGTCTTCGAGGTAGCTGCCGTCTGACCAGCGGTAGACCTCGACGGCGAGGGTGTTTTCGCCGTCCTTCAGGCACGGGGTGATGTCGAATTCGGCGGGTCCCATGCTGTTTTTGCTGAAGCCGACCGGCTTGCCGTTCAGCCAGAGGTAGAAGGCGCTCTCGACCCCGTCAAAATGAATGAAGACGCGCCGGCCGCGCCACGCCTCCGGGATCTCGAAGATCCGCCGGTACGAGCCCACGGGGTTGTACTCGTGGGGGATGTGCGGCGGGTCCGCGGGGAACGGATACCGCACGTTGGTGTAGATGGGAATGCCATAGCCCTGGAGTTGCCACACCGACGGCACCGGGATCTCGTCCCAATGGGAGACATCGGTCTCGGGTTTATAGAAATCGCGGGGGCGATCGTCGGGCTTGCCCACCCAGTGGAACTTCCACATGCCGTTCAGCGACTGATGAAACGGCGAGGCGTCACGCGTGCCCTGCCGGGCGGTTGCCACATTGGGGTACGGCAGCAGCGTGCAATGGTACGGCTCCTTGTTGCGCCCGGGCACGGCCGGGTTTTCCCAGTCCGGTGTTTCCGCGCGGGCCTGGCGCGTCCACCCCACCCAAACGAGTACAACGGCGCAGAAAATTGCGATGGCGATCACGGCGGCCTCCCAGGCAGTGCAGGTTTTCAGGGCTTGTTCACCCGGTATCGCGGTCAGAAATTGTATTGTCGCGGGGCTGTCGGTGAAATTCAACCAGCTGTCAAACCACAGTGATAATG
>DDYW01000107.1 GCA_002348185.1 Candidatus Hydrogenedentes bacterium UBA2224
TCCCGTAGGGACGGCAGACAATAGCGCCACCGAACTTCAAAATCGTTGTGCGGGTTGTGTCCCCCGCTGGCGGGGGTGGCCACGCGGGTCCGCGTGGCCGGGGGTGGATTCCAGCCCTGCATTGTTGCGCGCGGCCAGGCGGCGTTGCTGGTGGGGGGGTGAAGAAGGTCCGCCTTGGCGTCTTGGCGTGAGGCGCTGGTTCCCCCTCATCGCATTTCCCACCAGGGATCCGAATGCAGGCGAGACGCCTGCGCTACCAGAGGCGAGACGCCTGCGCTACACGATCCCCGTTCATTTCCGGTGGAGGACTCCTCGGGAATGGGACCATCTGGGCCGTGTGGTCATCTGGATTTCAAGCCCCTTCACAATCGTTCAGGCGGGCACGTCCATTACGTCCATACCGTCCATAGGGTCCACCACGCCACCGGCGAGGTGATCCCGGCGTGGATACTACGCACGAGAGCTGCATCCGGTATGCGGACGGGTTGCGATCATCCGGCGAACGCGCTTACTCCAGCACGACTTGGACGCGGCGGTTGAGGGTGCGCCCCGCTTCGGCGTCGTTGTCGCTGACGGGGTCGGCTTCTCCGTGGAACGAGACGGTCAGCCGCTCGGGGGGAATGCCCTGTTCGATGAAGTACTGCTGGACCCGCTGCGCGCGGCGCCGGGAGAGGTCCATGCTGTAGCGGGTGGAATGGGAGTTGTCGGTGTAGCCCTTCACGTGGATGAGGACCTCGGGGCACTCGGTGAGGAGCCGGGCGATTCCGCGCAGATAGCCCTTGGTGGAGGCGTCGATGGTGGCGCTGCCCCGGGCGAACGGAATGGCCTCGAACTCGGGGTATTCGTCGGGCGCGCCGTCGTAATCGCGCCAGCGGTTCCGGGTTTCGCGTTCAAGCGGGGCGACATCGACCGCGTCGGGGACGCCGTCCTGGTCGTTATCGGGGTCGGGCGCGCCGTCTTCGTCTTCAAATCCATCGAAATCCTCCGGCTGGCGGGGATCGGCGTCCTTAAGATCGACGATGCCGTCGCCGTCGGTATCGCGCCGCTCCATGGTGTCCAGGAGGGCTTCGGCGTCGACGAGGGCCGTGGCGGCTTCGCGCCAGTCTTTTCCGCGGACCAGGTTGTGCTCGGCGAGGCTGAGGCGCGCCGTGGCCTGGGCGTAGAGGAGGGGCACGGCGGTCTTGGCCGTTGCCGGGTCAGTCGCGAGGTAGCGGGCCTTGATTTCCTCGAATTTTGCGTTGCAGGCCTGTTCATCGCGGGCCGGCTCGACGGTGATGGGCACGCGCTGTTCTTCGGGGATGGCGCGGATGGCGGCCTCGGCCATGGTACGGGCGAGCTGGGCATAGTCCCAGGCGCCGCGGCGGTTGTAGACCCGTTTCTGCTGGCGGGCGATATCAAGGTACTGCTGGGCGGAGAAGAACTCGTAGGGGGCGTAGGCGGCGGCGCCGAGGGCGCGGGCCTCGTCGACTTTCGCCTTGGCGGAGTCGAGATCGACGCGTTCGAGTTCGTCGTATTCGCGCGCAGCCGGCACACTGAGGATGTCACTGCCGGTGGTCTGGCAGCCGGCGGCGGCGAGGGTCAGCAGCGCCACGATGGCGATGGTCTGTTTCTGCATGGGAGCACTCCTCAGTTCACGGACGCGGTGTCCGTATCACGAATCGCTAGCCGCCGCGGGGCGGTGAATCCGTCCCGGAGGCTGACGCCTGCGGCCGCATCGAGACTTGTGCGCGGGCCGCGCTCACGGGCGTCCGGTTGATACTATTTGCCGGAATGGGCTAAATTCAACCGCGGTGTTTGTTTTGTCTGTCTCCAGGGGCGCGCCCTTTATGCATATCCTCGGGTTATCGGGCTTTGGCCATGACAGCGCGGCGGCGCTGGTTCGCGATGGCGCGATCGTCGCGGCGGCGCAGGAAGAGCGGTTCACGCGGAAGAAACCGGACCGCGGGTTTCCGTTGAACGCGGCGGGATACTGTCTGGAAGAAGCGGGGATTGAGGCATCCGGCCTGGATTATGTGGCATTTTTTGAGCGGCCGTTTGTGAAATTCGAGCGCGTGCTGCTGAGCTGTGTGTCGGCGGCGCCGACGGGGGGCCGGTCCTTTCTTGCCCAGATGCCGTCGTGGCTGCGGGAAAAGCTGTTTGTGCGGGGCGTCATCCGCAAGCAGCTCGGATACGCCGGCCCGGTGCTGCACGTGATGCACCATCAGGCGCACGCGGCGTCGGCGTTTTATCCGTCGCCGTTTAAGGCGTCGGCGTTTCTGGTGCTGGATGGGGTGGGGGAGTGGGCGACGTCGGCCTATGGCGTGGGGGAAGCGAACCGGATTCGCATCCTGAAAGAGCTCCGGTATCCGCATTCGCTGGGGTTGTTGTATGCGGCCTTCACGTCATTCGCCGGGTTCCAGGTGAGCCGCGGCGAGCCCAAGCTGATGGGCTTGGCGCCGTACGGCGAGCCGAAATACGTGCAGGCGATTCTTGACCATCTGATCGACGTGAAAGAGGACGGGTCGTTCCGGCTGAACATGGCGTATTTCGATTGTTGCGGCGGGTCCGGCCTGACGAACGGGCGGTTTGAGGCGTTGTTTGACGGGCCGCCTCGGCGATCTGACGGCGCGATTACCCGGCGCGAGATGGATCTGGCGTGTTCGATTCAGGCGGTTACGGAGGACGTGATCCTTCGGATGGCGCGGGCGGTGCACCGTGAGACGGGCATGCGCCATCTGGCGATCGCGGGGGGTGTGGGCTTGAACAGCGTGGCGAACGGGCGGCTGGTGCGGGAGGGCCCGTTTGAGGACATCTGGGTTCAGCCGGCAGCGGGCGATGCGGGCGGGGCGCTGGGCGCGGCCCTGTTCGTGTGGCACCAGCTGCTGGGCAACACGCGGCGCGCGGCCCGTCGCGGGCGGCAGGCGGGCTGTCTTGGGCCGGCGTTCAGCGAGGACGCCATCGAGGCGTACCTGCGCGAGGAGCGCATCCATCACGAGCGGCTGGACTCCGGGGCGTTATGCGACACGGTGGCGCGGCTTCTGGAGCGGGGCAAGGTGGTGGGCTGGTTTCAGGGGCGCATGGAGTTCGGGCCGCACGCGCTGGGCGCGCGAAGCATCCTTGCGGATCCGCGGCCGCCGGCCATGCAGTCGCTCGTGAACCGCAAGATCAGATTTCGGGAGTCGTTTCGTCCGTTTGCGCCGTCGGTGCTGGCGGAGCATGCGAACGAGTATTTTGAGCTTGACCGCGAGAGCCCCTGCATGGCGGTGACGGCGCCGCTGCGCGACGGCAAACGGATGGCGCTTCGCGACGACGAGATGAAGGCGGAGGGGTTTGACCAACTGCGGGTCGCGCGGTCGGCGATTTCCGCGGTCACCCATATAGACAATACGGCGCAGGTTCACACGGTCAGCCGGAAAGACAACCCGCTCTATCACAGGCTGTTGTCGCGGTTCTACGAGCTGACGGGTTGTCCGGTGCTCATCAATGCACCGTTCCGTCTGCGGGGGGAACCGATCGTCTGCGCTCCGCGGGACGCCTACGCGTGTTTCATGCGCACGAAGATGGATTACCTCGTGATGGGTCCGTTCATAGTCGACAAGGCGTTGCAGAAGGACTGGCCCGAAGACGACGCCTGGCGGGCGGATGGTCCGCTGGAGTGAGAGGGGCGCGGCACCTGTGAGCCAGGAGACCATAGACCCCCGGAACACGACAGAACAGCGCAAGTTCGGCTTCGGCCTGTGCGTGGCGCTGCTCGTGCTGGCAGGACTCCGCTGGCGGGCCGGCGCCGTGCCTCCGGTGCTGCTCCTGATGCTTTCGGTTACGTTTCTGGTTGTGAGCGTGTTTCTTCCGTGGGCGTTGCGGCCCCTGCTGGCGGGCTGGACCCGGGCAGCGCGGGCGGCCGGCTGGGTGGTGACACGCCTGTTCCTGGGACTGGTGTACTACACGATGATGGCGCCCGCCCGGCTGGTGTTGAGGGCGACGGGCGAGGACCCCTTGAGGCGGCGCTGGGACCCCGATGCGGCGAGTTACTGGGAGGCGCCGGAAGAGCAGCCCGGGGACCTCGATGCCTGTCTCGGGCACTCGTCGCGCGGCGTTCTGGACGCCCTGATCGCGCTGCCAGTGTTTCTGTGGCGTCGGAAACGGTTCTGGCTGGCGCCGATCGCCGTCGCGCTGCTGCTGCTGTCGCTGCTGCTGCTCATGATCGGGAGCCTGGGGGGATGGCCGTAGCCTTTTCGGCTCGGGACATCGGAAAGAGGGTGGCTTCTCTCCAAAGGCAAGACGGCATGGGCGGGTCAGCTTCTTGCGTTCGTGGAATCCGGGCCTTGCGTAAGGTATTCCGGGCGTCTACAATCGCTTCTTAACTCCAAACCGCTGAATTTGACTGGCCGCGGCATGGACGCGGCCTGCAAGAGGGGATGCTGTCATGCTGCGAACCATCACGTTGTTCTGTCTCGTCGCCGTCGTTGTCGCCGCGCCCGCCGTGCCGGCGCCGGCGCAGGACTTGACGCTGGATCTGACGACGCCTGATGCGGCGGATGCGTGGGTGTTTTCGGATGCGAACGGGGCGATCCGTAACGGAGAACTGGTGCTGGATGGGCGCTCGGGGATGACGCAGGCGTTTCTCGCGCCCTCCACCTGGGGCGATGTCACCCTGAAAGCAAAGTTCATGGTGGAGCCGCAAGACCAGGGGGTGCTGGCGTGCGGTTTTGTGGTGCGCGCGGCGGATGCGTTCAACTACTACTACGTGCATTACGACCGGGGCCAGGCGATCCTGTGCCGGTCGAACGCGTCGCAGCCGTGGAACGAGATCAAGCGGGTGGGCAGTCTCGATAAACCGGCGGGGCAGTGGCACGAAGGCGAGTTGTCGTGCATTGGAAACACGCTGCGGGTGTCGCTGAACGGCACGCTGCTGTACGAGGCGCAGGACGACGCGATTGCGGCGGGGCGTATCGGATTCTACGCCAGCGAGGGGCTGGCGCATATTAAAGACGTCGTCGTGACGGGCGCGGCCCAGGCGGCCGAGGACGAATTTCTGATTCCGTCGCCGTTGTTTATCCACGTGTGCACGGATGCGAACGCGGGCGCATATGAGGCGTTTCCGGACGTGTGCCGCCTGTCGGATGGGCGGCTCATGAGCGTGTTCTACGCGGGCTACGGGCATGTGGCGCTCCCCAATGAGAAGCTGCCGAAGGGCGGGCGCGTCGCGTATTGCGTCAGTAGCGATGAAGGCGTGACGTGGAGCGCGGCGAAGGTGCTGTACGATGGTCCGGACGATGACCGCGATCCCTCGATCATGCAGACCCGGAGCGGCAAATTGATCTGCAACTTCTTCTCGCTGCGCGCGAAGGACGGGGCGAACCCGCCTTGGGAAGGGCTGGGCACCTGGATGGTTGCGTCGGCGGATCTGGGGAACACCTGGTCGGAACCGCAACAGATTACGGCGAACTACTATTGCAGTTCGCCGATCCGGCAGCTTTCGGACGGGCGCCTCATTCTGGGCTTGTACGCGGAGGAGGATGGCCGGGGCTGGGGCGCCGTGGCCATTTCGGATGACGACGGCGCAACGTGGAGCGAGGTGATTGACATCGACAACGGCGGCATGCCTCTGGATGCCGAGACGGACGTCATCGAACTGAAGGACGGCCGCCTGTTCGCGGCGGAGCGGGGGCGCGCCGAGACCATGGCGTGGTCCGTGTCGACGGACCGGGGGCTCACCTGGAGCGTGTCCGAACCGTTCGGGTTTCCGGGGCATTGCCCGTATCTGCTGCGGACGGCCGACGACATCATCCTCATGGCACACCGGCTGCCCGGGACGAGCCTGCATTACAGCCTCGACGAAGGCGCGACCTGGAGCGACACCGTGCCCGTGGACGGCCTGATCGGCGCGTATCCGTCGATGGTGAACCTGGACGACGGGTCGGTGTTGATCGTCTATTACGAAGAGGGCGAGGGGTCGAGCATTCGCGCGAAGCGACTCCGTGCCTCGAAAGACGGCATCACGTGGCTTCCCGTGGCCGAGGGGCGCGCGCCGCAGGCCACGCTGGTCGAACAGTACAAGATCTGGGACCAGGCGCCTCATAACGCCTTCACGAACCTGGTGCGGTTCAAGGACGAGTGGTTTTGCGTGTTCCGCGAAGGCCAGGGCCATGTGTCGCCGGACGGCGCACTGCGTATCATCGTTTCGAAAGACGGGAGACAGTGGGAATCGGCGGCGCTGATGACGTCTGAAACGGCGGATCTGCGCGATGCCCAGATCAGCGTCACGCCCGAGGGCAAACTGATGCTGTCGGGTGCGGCGGCGCTGCACGACAAGTCGGTGGCGACCCACCAGAGCATCGCGTATTTCTCGGATGACGGGCGGACGTGGAGCGATAGCGTGCCGGTTGCGGACCCGAACTTCTGGCTGTGGCGGGTGACGTGGCACAAGGGAACCTGCTACGGCATCGGGTACAAGACCGTGGAAGACGGGGGGCGCTGCATCCGCTTGTACACGAGCGCGGACGGCCGCACGTTCGACGCGCTCGTGCCGGAGCTGCGCACGGGCGAGTATTCGAACGAATCGTCGATCGTCTTCCTCGAGGACGACACGGCGTTGTGCCTGTTGCGCCGGGACAGTCCGGCGCCGCTGAACACCGGTCTCCTGGGCACGGCGAAGCCGCCGTACACGGACTGGACCTGGCAGGATCTCGGTGCGCGCATCGGCGGGCCGTGCATGATTCAGCTTCCGGACGGCCGCTTTGCCGGTGCGATGCGGCTGTATGATGGGCGCGCGCGGACGGCCATCTGCATGATCGATCCGGAGTATGGCACGCTAACCGAAGTGCTTGCGCTGCCGTCCGGGGGCGACACGAGCTATCCGGGCCTGGTGTGGCACGATGGCCTGCTCTGGGTGAGCTATTACTCGTCGCATGAGGGCAAGACGAGCATCTATCTCGCCAAAGTCGCGTTCAACTGAGGGGGGAGCCTTGACGGTGCGTGCACTGGTGTTGGGCGTGGGGTGTCTCCTGCTGGCAGGCGTTCCGGGGTATGGCGAGACGGCGGGCGTCTGGCCCGCGCTGCCCGAGGCCGATGCGGAGTGCATGATTCCGGCGCAGGAGTGGCCGCGGCAGCCGGGTCCGCGCGAGGTGAAGGTGTACCTCCGGTATCCGGGCGGGGCGCTGGCCCATGTGACCGCCGAGACCGGCTTGTTTCTTGATCTCCACAACTGGGGCGGCACGTTTCACACGGGCACCGCGGAGCCGGAGGCGTTGGCGAACCGGTACAACGTGGTCGCGGTGTGCGTGGACTACCTGCAGAGCGGTCCATCCGAGGACGCGCATCCGCCCTACGATTTCGGGTACCTGCAGGCGCTGGATGCGTTGCGGGGGCTGTATTTTGTGTATCACGGGCTGGAGGAGCGCGGCGTGGCGTTTCACACGGGGCGTCTCTATTGCACCGGCGGCTCGGGCGGCGGCAATGTGACGCTGATGGCGAACAAACTGGCGCCGCGCACGTTCGCGTGCTGCATCGACAAGTGCGGGATGGCGCGCTTGACGGACGACATCGCGTTCAACCTCGAAGGGGGCAGCCGGCTCAGCGCGCGGTACAGTCCCGATCCGGAGAGTCCGCGTTATCTGAGCCATGGCGCGCAGGCGTTGCGGTACGTGGGAAACCCCGAACACCTGGCCGCGATGAAGCGACTCGGGAACACGGCGAAGATGATCGTCGTGCACGGCGCGGAGGATGACGTGTGCCCCGTGCAGGATGCGCGCGAGATGGTGGCGAATATGGAAGCGGCGGGGCTCGATGTCGAGGCGGTCTGGGTGACCCGGGAGATGCTCGACGGCGAGACCTTCACGTCTACGGGCCATGCCCTGGGCGACCGCACACGCATTGTGTTTCGTGTGGGCGACACGTACCTGACGCCGGGCAGCCCCGGTCTCCTGGTGCGCGAGGGGCTCACCGATTTTGAGCGCAACGAGGTCATCCGTTATGAAGTGCCGGGCGGGGCGTATGTGATCTCCTACGAAAACGGCTACCCTGTCGGGAGCGTTGAGCGCAGCAAGTAGGCGGAGCGTGGAGGGGCGGCGTATGGGCTTCTGGATGGGCAAAATGCTGAGCGAGGGCATGCGGGGCCTGGAACGTGCCGCGGGCGCGAAGCAGGATCTGACGCCGCAACTCGTGGCACAGGTGCGCGACCTGGAACATCAGATCGCGCGCATGATGCTCCTGAACCAGGCCCTGTGGGAACTGGTGCGCGAGCGCGTTGGCCTGACCGATCAGGAGCTCGAGGACATGGTCCGCGAGATCGATCTGCGCGACGGCTTTCCCGACGGGCAAATCACCAATACCCCCGTAAAATGCCCGCAATGCGGCCGGGTCTCGGCGTCGAAGCATTACCGGTGCCTGTATTGCGGCCTCGAATTTCAGAAACCAACGATGGGGTGAGGCAATTCGCGCCCCGCGGGGCACACCCGCTGCAAATGCAGCCCCGAAGAAGCGATCGAAAATGAGCCCGGGCCGCGTTTTGCAGCCCCGTAGGGGCGCCCCGGGATCGGACCCCCAAC
>DDYW01000037.1 GCA_002348185.1 Candidatus Hydrogenedentes bacterium UBA2224
TGATCCGCGAAGGCAAAACCCACCAAGTGTACAGCATCATGGAGACCAACTATAAGGAAGGCATGAGCACCATGGACCGTTCGGTCAAGGGTCTGTACATGGAAGGCATCATCTCCTACGAGGATGCCTGCGCCCATGTCCAGAACGCCAAGACCATCATGGACGTAAGCTCATAGTTTAAAATAACTTATGTCAACTCATCCGGCGCTGTGCTCCGGCGGAGTTTGTGGACGGCGTTCCATGTGTGTATAATGGAGTCCGTTGTTGAGTTGAAAAGATAAGTGGAACCTTTTAAAGGATCTAGGCATACATTACGATGTCTGACAACGACCACAACGAGGGAAGCAGCGTCGCCATGGCCGAGGCCCTTCACAAGACCCAGCAAGCTCAGGCGCAATTAGGGCTTAGGGTCATTGAACGGGAGGGTCTTCCCTTTGCGGAACGGTCCGACGAAGACCTCATGCTCACGCATGGCGAAGGCTCTGACGACGCCTTTGCCGAATTGCTGAGACGGCATCAGCGCGGCGTGATGAACTACATCTTCCGCATGGTCCAAAACCGGCATATCGCGGAAGAGCTGACGCAGGAAGTGTTTCTGGCGCTCGTCAAAAACGCCGAACGCTACCAGCCCACGGCCAAGTTCACCACGTACCTGTACACCATCGCGTCGAATATCGTCTCGAAGGAATGGCTGCGCCGCAAGCGCCGCCCCAAGTTCTTCAGCATGTCGTCGCTGTTTAACCGCGTCAAGGACGAAGAATTCAACGCCCTCGAACATTTCGAGGACGAAAAGGCCGACGTGCTCACGTCCTTCCAGCGCGGCGAAGTCTCCGAAGCGGTAAACGAGGCGTTGCGGCATCTGCCCGAACACCAGCGCGAAGTGTTCGTGCTGCGCCGCTTCCAGGATCTCTCCTACGAAGAGATCGCCGAGGTGACCGGAGTGCCCGTCGGCACGGCGAAGTCCCGCGTGGTGCGCGCGGAACGCGCCTTGAGACCCTTATTGTCGAAGTTTCGAGAGTATCTCTGAGACAACCGGGTAGTGAGTGGGTAGGCAAGATGTTTGGGCATCCAACACGCTATGAATTGACCGAATATGCCGAGGCGCTGGTCGACGGCAAGCCGGTGTCCGCCCGTATCGGGGGGCACCTGGCGTCCTGCCCGTCGTGCAAAGCGCAGGTGAACCTCCTGCGCGATTCCTTTTCGTTCCTTGCCGATGCCCCCATGCTCGATTGCACGCCCGGGTCCGCCGAACAGATTCTGGCCACGGCCCGGCAGTTGCGCAAGGCCGACCGGCAACAGGGCCGGTTCTTCCGCAGAGCGTTTGTGATTGCCCGGGGCCTCGCCTGCGCCGCGGGCGTCGTGCTGATAGCCGCCTGGGTGTTCACCGCCGCCATCGACCGGCCCGCCAAGGCCGCGTTGGCCGGCCCGGTCCCGGCCGCGAGCCGCCTGACGGCCGCGTCTATCCCCCCCTCGCCGGAAGAACTGCAACGCAAAACGTCCGAAATTCAGAGCCTCGCCTCCGCGGTCAACGCGCAGTCCGATACCCCGGTCAGCCCGTGGGAACGCCAGCACCGCCACATGGTCGTGGCCCTGCATGCCGACCGGAACGCCGCCCTGGCCGCCCTCAAACGCAATCCCGGCTGCCTTCGGGCAAGCCGTCTGGTAACGGCGAACCTGGAACGCGAGGCGCAAGCGTTGAGGACGCTCTACGTGGAACAGGGCCGTTGAACGGCCGCGTACGATGCACAGCCCCCGCTCGACACAGGTCAAGATAATCCTCTTGGCCGTTTTTTTTGTCTCCGGCCTCGCCCAGGCCGGGGAAGAAGATCTAGTCAACCGGGTGGGCGACATTTTTGAGTCCATCGCCGGTTCGCTCCAGCAGATGGGGAAGCGCAGCGAAGAAATCGTCAAGCCCCCGTTCGGCCCCTGGCGCGATTTCAACACCGGACCCATGCCGGGTTCCGCCTCCTACCCGTTCGAGGAACTGTTCCCGGTACACGCCCCCGCGACCATCATCATCGACAACGAATTCGGCGAGATCCGCGTCAACTCCTGGGCCGAACAGGTGGTGCAGGTCAATGCCGAGATCTCGGTCGGCGCCGAGACCTCGGAGCTCGCGCACCAGATCGGCCGCTCGATCGACATCAACGTCACCCCGCGCGGCGATGGCATCAGCATCCGCACCCTGCTCCCCGACACCCGCGAGATGGGCCGGACCCGCATCGAGGTCAACTACGTACTCACCATCCCCCGTGACGCAAACATCGTCTGCCGGAACCACTTCGGCGATACCCTCCTGCAGAACGTAGGAGGCAACGTCGCCATCGACTCCGCCTACGGGGTCATCGAGCTGCGCAACATCGACGGGGAAGTCAACGTGCGGGCCCGCGGCGAGGCCCTCCAGGCGCAGGATCTCGCCAAAGGCGGCACCTTCGAACTCCTGGGCTGCCAGGCCGAATTCAGCAACATCTCGGGCAACCTGCGCGCCACCAATTTCATGGGCTCCGTGGTGCTCCGCAGCCTCGGCACAGAGGCCACGGTCGACATCACCAACGCCAACGGCCCGGTCCACATGTACGTCTCCGAATTTGACATCCCCGACCTCCAGTGCGAAGTGCTGTTCGGAGAGCTCCGCTCCCATATCCCCCTGGAGCAGAACGTCGTCGGCGATCTGGTCTACGGACGCAATCAGAACCTCGAATCGAAACGCCGCGTGGCCCTGCGCACCTCGTTCGACGAGATCCTCATCGTCCAGGAAGGCCGCACCGAATTCGACACGCCCGCTCCCGGTGACGCGAAACTGTTCGAAAGCGTCGTTGAAAAGGCCGCCGCGTTCGAACCGGGCGCGGAACTCGTCATCGACGCCATCGCCGGGACGGTACGCGTGGAAGCCACCGACGATTCCGAGATGCAGGTCATGGCGCGCAAACACGTGCTGCTCCAGGCCACCGAAAATGCGCCTGCCGCCCTCGAAGCCCTCGGGGTGAATGTCGAAAAGCTCGAGAACCGCATCCAGGTGCAGACCACTGTCCGCGGCGACATGACCGCCCTCGGCTGCTCGTACTACCGCGTCGACCTGCTGGTCCGCGCGCCGCGAACCGCGCTCCTGACGCTGCGCGCCCAGAACGGCGACTCCATCGTGCGTGATTTCGCCGGCGCCGTGAACATGGTCCAGACGCAGGGGCGCGCCGTCGCCGAAAACTGCCTCGGCCCCGTCGAAATCACCAACCAGAGCGGGGACATCCAGGCCCTCGACTGCGCCGGAACCGTCACCGCCACGGCCACCAAAGGCACCATCACCACCCGCTCGGTCGGAGGGGCGCAGCAGATCACCTGCACGGAGGGCAAGACCGTCGCCGACGCGCCGCTCGGTCCCGTAACCATCCGCCAGCACGGCGGCGACGTCCGCATCATCGCCCTCGGCGAAGGCATCCAGGGGAATTACGACATCTCGAGCGAGCGGGGCGACATCAGCATCGTGGTGGCCCAGGGTTCCGACGCGTCGTTCTACGCTGAAACCGTGGGCGGCGAAGTGCACTGCGGCGCGTTTCCGCTCCAGGGAAGCATCGAGGGGAGCGTCCGCAAATTCTCCGGGCGCCTCAATCAGGGGCAGCACACCGTGACGCTCCGCACCAACGAGGGCAATATCATCATCGACTGAGGCGGCGCCTCAATGGCCCCCGGCCCCGCTCCCGTTCAGTTCGAGACCGCGCCGGGGATCATCCGTGTAGAGCCGGTACACGCCCAGGGTTCGCAGGCGCCGCATGCGCGCCGCGTCGTTGACGGTCCATGCGCCCGGCTCAAAGCCCGCGTCCGCAATGGCCTTCACCACGTCTTCCGTGAGCGCCTCATGATGGACCACGATGCTCTCGAACCCCCACTGCCGGGCGATGGAAAGGTCGCGCGCCAGATCAAAGCCGCGCGACCAGTCCCAGAACACATGCAGCGACGGATCCAGCGCCTTCACGCGCGTCATTCTGCTCAAATCCCCATCGT
>DDYW01000114.1 GCA_002348185.1 Candidatus Hydrogenedentes bacterium UBA2224
CGGGACGCGTGACGGCGCCCCGGGATCGGATGCCCAAACACGTTACGCCCTGTAAGGGCAATCCAAGTTCCAATTCCACGCGTGGTTTTCAGCATGTTTTCATCACATGAGATCATGGACGGCGATTCCGATTCCGATTTCGATCTGGAGGGGGGATCTGAGAACGCGATTGAGGCATAACGACCGCCGGGCGCGGCGATCTTGCACCCGAGCGTCTGCATCCGAATCGCTGGTGTGAAATACGGTGAGAGCGATAATTGCCTCACGCAAAGCCGCCAAGACGCCAAGGAGGACGGACAAATCCGGGGCGTCTTGTAGCGCAGGCGTCTCGCCTGCATCCGGGTCGGCCCGAAAAAGAAAGAATGCAGGCGAGACGCCTGCGCTACAAGAGAACAATGCCGGGAGGATGTCTGCTCTACAAGAGAAGAATGCAGGCGAGACGCCTGCGCTACAAGAGGCGAGACGCCTGCGCTGCAAGAAAAGAGCATGCCGAGCCGGCGTCCGGTGATTCGGCAAGGCCCACGTCCAGGACGCCGCCGATTGGTCCGTGTTAGAATGCCGGCAGGTGTTGAGGGCGGAGTTCAGGCGCAGCATAAAGGAACGGGTAACCATGCGTTCAGGGTTTTTGTGGCGCGGGCATTCGATGGTTTTGGCGGCGATGGCATTCGGGCTTGTGGCCGGGGCGCCTTTCGCGGATTCTGCCCAAGCGGAGGATGACGGCGGGCTGGCTGCGAGCCCCGGCGGCCATTTCGTGCGCTACGGGGGCGCGACGCGGATGCTCATCGGCGACAGCGGCACGCAATGCGTGCTTCAAAACCTCAACCTGGACTACCGCCGGTGGGTGGACGACTGCGCGGCGCGCGGGCTGACGGCAATTCACGTGTGGGCGTTCGTGGCGCCCCGGCAGACGTCCGACGCTGCGGTCGTGGAAGAGCGTTACGGCTACGTGTATCCCGGCGTGACGCCATGGGCGCGGCGCACGGAGGGCCCGCCTGCCGGGGATGGGAAACCGCCGTGGGATCTCACGCGCTTTGACGAAGGCGACGACCCGAACCGGCAGTACTGGCCGCGCCTGCGCGATTTGTGCGGCTATGCCCGGGACCGCGGGCTCGTGGCCGGCATTACGGTGTTTTTCGGATGGCCCAAGCACAACACGCCGGAGCGGCCGGATTGGCAGTATCACCCGTTCAACGTCCGGAACGGCGGGTTCCTGACGGAATCGCGGCGCATGACCGAGGCCGTGCAGCAGATTCATTCGCCGGGCCGCGAGGTGCTCGAGGAATCCTGGGACGATGAGTGGCCCGCGGAGAAGAAGACCCAGTGGGTCTGGGAACGGTACGCGGACAAGCTGATTCGCGAGACGCAGCCCTTCGGAAACGTGTTTTTCGTGTTCATGGACGAGCATTCGTATTCGGAGGGCAATTGCGGCGACCATTTCCAGGCGTTTTTTCAGAAGCGGCACGCGTTTTATGCTGACTGGGACCGTCGCCGCGCCGGGGTGGATCTGGTGCATGACGATGTGCGGGCCGGGTCCGGCGATGCCAATGCCGCGGCGGTGCGGACGTTTTTCCGGGAGCCGGTGCGGCCGGACATCGCGCTCGAAGCGCCGCCGTACCAGGGCGAGGTGGTGCGGCTGAGCATCTGGTCGCGCGCGATCGCGGGTCACCATTACCTCTTTCACAACGATGCCGAGCAAGAGACGCCGCAGACCGGAATCATGGTTTACGACCCGAAGGTGCGCGGTGGGATACCGGAAAAGGTCCGCGAGCGGTTGGAGTGGCTCGGGCATGCCAGCCGGTTCTTCAATCAGGAACTCGCGAGTCTGGACGCGATGGCGCCGCACAACGAGTTGGTCCGGGGAGCGGAACCCGTCTACTGTTTCGCGGACCCCGGCCGGGAGTACGCGGTGTATTCGTGGCGGGGCGATCGGTTCGACCTGGACCTCTCGGCCGCGGAGGGAAAGACCGTCACCGCGCGGTTCTACAGTCCGCGGGACGGCGCCTGGCGGCCGGCGCCGGCAACGGGTTCTGCAACGTTCCAGAAACCTGACCCGCACGACTGGGTGTTACACGTGCGTGTGGCCGAGTAGCCGGCTGCCGGCGCGCGGACCTGCACACGGTTTGGGCGAAGAGGGTGTCACATGCCGGAACGAACGGAGGGATGCGCATCATGATAACAACGCCACTGATGCTATCGGCCATGGTGTTTGACGCGGTTGCCGCCGCGGCCGCGGTTCCCGCGGACGGGCCGGACGTTCGCGAGGTCGTGCAGGGAAACACGGCGTTTGCCGTGGACCTGTACCGCCGTCTGGGGGCGGAGCCGGGCAACCTGTTTGTGTCGCCCTACAGCATTTCGCTGGCGCTGGGCATGACCTACGGGGGAGCGCGGGGAAACACCGCGGTGGAAATGGGTCAGACGATGCATTTCCCCGCCCGTCAGGAGGCCGTGCATGCCGCGCTCAAGCGCCTCAACCAGAGATTGGCGGATACCGCGGGCGAAACCGGCCAGAAGCTCAGCATCGCCAACGGACTGTGCGTGACCGGCGGCGAGGTGAGCCCGGAGTACCAGGCGTTGCTCCGGAACAGCTACAGCGCGGAGCTGTTCGACGGCGGCGTGGACAGGATTAACGCGTGGGTACGTGACAAGACGGAGGGAAAGATCGAGAAGATCCTGGATGACCTGAGCGCGAACTCGGTGTGCGTGCTGCTCAATGCGATCTATTTCAAGGGTCTGTGGGACAGCCAGTTCGAGAAGAGCGACACCCGCGACGCCCCGTTCACCGTGGCGCCGGATACGGAAGTGACCGTGCCGTTCATGCATCAGAAATGCCGGTTTCAGGTCGTACGCAAGGAGGGATTCCAGGCCGCTTCCATTCCGTACAAGGGAAAGAAGATGTCCATGGTAATTCTGTTGCCGGACGACGCGGCGGGGCTGGCCGCGCTCGAGGAGCAGGTGAGCGCGGAGCAGCTCGCGCAATGGCTGGCGGAACTGGACGCCGCGCCTTCACGCGAGCTGGGACTGGCTCTCCCGAAGTACAAACTGGAAACCTCGTACGATCTCGCCGGGCATCTTCAGGCCCTGGGCATGACGGACGCGTTTGATTCGAGCGGAAACGCGGATTTCACCGGTATGGGATGGCGCAAGGGGGACCTGTGGATTTCGCAGGTCAAGCACAAGGCGTTTGTTGAGGTGAATGAGGAAGGCACGGAAGCCGCTGCCGCCACGGCCGTCGAAATGGTGACCAAGGCAGCCGGGCCGAGCCCGGTGTTTCGGGCCGACCACCCGTTTCTGTTCCTGATTCGCGACAATCAGACGGGCGCGGTGCTGTTTATGGGACGGCTGGTCAATCCCGGTGCGGCCTGAGCGTCACCGCGAGACGCGCCCCGAGGCATCGCCGCCCATGAGCTTCTCGACCTCGGCAACGCGCACGAGGTTGAAGTCGCCGTGGATCGTGTGTTTGAGACACGAGGCCGCCACGGCGAAATCGATGGCCTTCTGGGGGGCGCCGCAGACAAGCAGGCCGTAGATCAAGCCGCCGCAGAAACTGTCGCCGCCGCCGACACGGTCCACGATGGGCACAATGTCAAACTTCGGGCCGTCGTAAAACGCCCCGTGGTGGTAGAGCACGCCGCTCCAGGTGTTGTGGCTTGCGGACAAGGACCCCCGCAGGGTGATCGCGACGGTCTGGAGGTTCGGGAAGCGCGTGACGAGTTTTTCGCAGACCTGGCGGTACGAGGCGGCATCGAGCCGGCCGCCGCTTACGTCGGCGCCGGCGGCCTGGATGCCGAAGACCTTTTCGGCGTCTTCCTCGTTGCCCACGGCCACATCGCACAACGCCACGAGGCCGGACATGACCTCGCCGGCCTGTTTACCCCATTTCCAGAGCTTGGCGCGGAAATTGAGGTCGCAGGAGACCGTCAGACCCATCTCGCGCGCGGTGGTGGCGGCGGTGAGGCATTCGCGGGCGGCGGCTTCGGAAATGGCGGGGGTGATGCCGGTCCAGTGGAACCACTGGGCGTCCGCAAACACGTCCTTCCAGGGGATCGTCCCCGGGGGAATGGCGGCGATGGCGGAATGGGCGCGATCATAGATGACCTTGCTGGCCCGCTGCACCGCACCCGTCTCGAGGAAATAGACGCCCAGCCGGTCGCCGCCGCGCGCCACGAAGTCCACGCCGATGCCGAATTGCCGGAGGAAGTTGAGGCAGGCGTCGCCGAGATCGTTGTCGGGCAGGCGCGTCACAAACTGGGTGGGCAGGCCAAACTGGGCCAGAGACGCGGCCACGTTGGCCTCGCCGCCGGCGAACGTAACGTCGAACCGGCGGGTCTGTACGAACCGTTCGTGGGCGGGCGTCGCCAGCCGCATCATCACTTCGCCGAATGTCACTACAGGCTTCATGGATATCGTCCCCCTGGCGCGATGAAATGCCGAAAACCAATGCGTAAACGATGGCATATTGCGGAGTGGGAAGCAAGGCGCCGGGCGGTGCATCCTGTGGACGTGCCGGACGGCCCTGCCCGAACGGACCTTTGGGGGACGCCCGGGGCCGGTTCCACGTCCCGGGCGCCTCGGTTTGGCCGACGCTGCAGGGCAATCGCACTAAAAGTCAT
>DDYW01000132.1 GCA_002348185.1 Candidatus Hydrogenedentes bacterium UBA2224
GGACGGCGCTTGGAACATGTCCCCGTTCTTCGTCTTCTTCTCCGGACCGTCTTTCGCGGGGACATTCGTGTCTTGTAGCGCAGGCGTCTCGCCTGCATTCTTGATCTTCCGGGGGCAAGCCGGATGCAGGCGAGACGCCTGCGCTACAAGATCCCCGTTCTTTGTCTTGTTCTCCGGAATTTTCCGGTGTGGAACCATGCGGGCCGCGTGGTCATCCGGATTTCGAACCCCTTCACCACCGTTCAGACCGGCGCGTCCATACGGCCCGGCGCGATTGCACCTCCGCAGGCCCTGTGGCACAATGGCCGCCTCAGCGATTTCCACGCAACCTGAAGGGGATGCCATGTCCGCCACGAGACGAACCCCGGGAAAACGGGTCCCGGTGAAAACCGCCATTCCGCCCGTCGCGACCGAGGCGGAACTCGACGAATTGCTGTCAACGCCTGCGCCGGGACTCATCGATTTCATGGGCCGACTCCAGGGTGATCTGCTTATCCTGGGGGCGGGCGGCAAGGTGGGGCATACGCTGGCGCGGATGGCCGTGCGCGCCATCGAGGCGTCGGGGGTGCGGCGGAACGTCATCGGCGTGGCCACTTTCTCCTCCCCCGGGGTGCGGAAAGCGCTCGACCGGCTCGGCGTCGAGACCCACCAGGCCAATCTCCTCGAGCCGGGCGTCATCGACCGTTTGCCGGACGCCGAAAACGTGTTGTACCTGGTCGGCCGCAAGTTCGGTTCGACGGGTGCGGAGTGGGACACGTGGGCCGTTAATGTGCACCTTTCGGGCCTGTGCGCGCAACGCTACCGGAAATCGCGCATCGTGTCGTTCTCGTCGGGCAACATTTATCCGTTTCTTCCGGTGGGCAGCGGCGGGGCGACCGAGGAAACGCCGGTGGCGCCCGTGGGCGAATACGCCATGACGACGCTCGGGCGCGAGCGCATGTTCGATTATGTTGCGAATCACGAGGGTACGAACGTGCTGCAGTTCCGGCTCAATTACGCCGCGGAGCTGCGCTACGGGATCGTCCACGATGTGGCCTCGAAGGTCTGGAAGGGCGAACCGATCGACCTCTCGATGGGGCACGTCAATGTGGTCTGGCAGGGGTATGTGTGCAACGTCGCGCTGCTCAGCTTCGGTCTGGCGGAGTCGCCCGCGCGCATCCTGAACGTGGCCGGGCCGGAGACGGTATCGATTCGGTGGATGGCGGAACGGCTGGGCAGGCTCCTGGGCAAGACCCCGAAGCTCGTGGGCGAGGAATCGCCAAACGCGCTGTTGAGCAATGCGGCGGCATGCCATAAGCTGTTCGGGTATCCGCAGGTGAGCGTCGATGCCTTGATCGAGTGGGTAGCGTACTGGGTGGCCAGCGGCGGGGCGAGCCTCGGTAAACCGACCCATTACGAAACCCGCGACGGGAAGTTCTGACATGGCTCAGCTACGGCCTTCGACATCCGTGCTCGACATCCTTCGCCGGGGCGCCGTGATTCCGGCCCATCCTCTGGCTCTCACGCAAGACGGGACGTTCGACGAGCGGCATCAGCGCGCCCTGACCCGCTATTACTGTGCCGCGGGCGCGGGCGGCGTGGCCGTGGGCGTTCATACCACGCAGTTCGAGATTCGGCAGCCGCAACACGGCCTGTTCCGGCCCGTGCTCGAACTGGCCCGGGAAACCGCCGTCGCGTGCGCGGCTTCCCTCGGCCGTCCGGTGCTGCTGATCGGGGGAATCTGCGGCAAGACCCCCCAGGCCCTCGAGGAAGCCGCGTTTCTGAGAGAGACCGGCTACGACGCGGGCCTGCTCAGCCTGGCGGCCCTCAAGGATGAGACCATCTCCGAATTGATCGCGCACTGCCGGGCCGTGGCCGAGATCCTGCCGGTCATGGGCTTTTACCTGCAGCCCGCCGTCGGGGGGCGCGTGCTTCCCGCCGGTTTCTGGCGTCAATTCGCCGAGATCGAGAACGTGATCGCCATCAAGATGGCGCCGTTCAACCGCTACCAGACCTTCGACGTGGTGCGCGCCGTCACCGAGGCGGGCCGGGCCGACGACATCGCCCTCTACACCGGCAACGACGACAACATCCTCGTGGACCTGCTCACGCCCTACCGCGTGCGCGTTGGCGGCGAGGCCGTGACAGTGCGCATCGCGGGCGGCCTGCTCGGCCACTGGGCCTGCTGGACCCGCTCCGCCGTCGCGCAGTGGAGCGAGTGCCGGGCGCTCGTTGAAGCGGGCGCGGGCATCCCTGAATCGGTGCTGACCCGCGCGGCTGAGGTAACCGACTGCAATGCGGCGTTTTTCGACGTGGCGAACGGGTTTGCCGGGTGCATCGCGGGCATTCATGACGTGCTGGTGCGCCAGGGGCTGATGGCCTCCACCCGGTGTCTCAACCCGAACGAAACCCTGTCGCCCGGCCAGCGCGGCGAGATCGACCGCGTGTACAGCGCCTATCCCCATCTGAACGACGACGCCTTCGTCGAGCAGCATCTCGACGAGTGGCTGGCGTAATCGGCGGCGCCGCGCACTCCCGCCCGTCGGCGAGCGCGCGCGCACGCCCGGGTGATTGCGGAAGGAGGTCGCGCCATGAAACCCGCCTGCGCTCTGATTCTCTCCCTCATGACCATGGGGGCCTTCGCCGCGGAATCCCCGGACTACCTCCTCCTGGTCGTCGAGACGCCGCCGTCCGCCGGGATCCTCGCGCGCGACCTGGACTGGACGCCGGTCCTGCAGGACGCGCCCGCTCCCCCTGCGCCGAAAGCGTTTTTCGAGCAGGGCGACGGACTGACGGCGCTGCCGCTTCAGTATGATGCGCGGGACGACGGGCCCGGCCGCCTGGTGCTCCGCGCGCCCGGGGACATCCCGCCCGGGGCGCGCATCCGGCTGTATGCCGCCGACGGCCCGGAAGGCGTCCCGCCGCCGCCCGAGGCCCATGTCTCCGCCACCAGCGAAAACGGCGTCATCACGGTCAACAACGGCGTCGTCGAGATCGTCCACAACCCCGCGGTCCTGGCCGGGCTGCCTTCGAAGGTCACCTTCGTTGAAACGGGCCGGGCGTTTGAGGGCTGCTTTTTCAACGACCGGCTCTACCACCCCGACACCGGCGCGTATGCGCTCTATCTCGACCCCCAGCCGGAGGTCCGCCTTCTATCCTCGGGGCCCATAGAGGCGGTCGTCGAAGTTCGTGCCCGGTATCTGAAGGACGCCGCCCCCGCCCCCGGCAACGCGCGCGCCGTGTACCGGTTCCGGTACCGGGCCGGGTCGCCGGCCGTGGAAATCACCGCCACCTGCACGCAGGACGAATTGCGCTCCTGGCAGGAACTGCACCTGGCCGAATGGCATTTCCCGTCACGGCCGCTGCCACAATGGGCCATTGGAGCGCCGCTTCAGCAGGGAACGTTCCAGGAGGATGCTCTGTCGCTCGAGGGCGCGTCGTGGGCCTGCCTGACCGACGGAGAGCACCTATTCGGCCTGTATGGCGGCCCCATCAAGCTGTATTCGGGCACACCGGGTTACGGCAGCTATGTCCACGGGCCCTGGGTGTCCTGGGAAAGCCTCGAGACGACGCTGCGCACCACGGCGTGGCTCGACACGGGAAAAGACGCCGTGGAGGCCCTCTCGGCGGCCGCCGCTGCTCCGCTCCGGCCCGCGCGCACGCGCATCAGCACGCCCCGCCTGGAAGAACTCCGGCAAGGCATTGCCGAGCGCCTGGCCGCCGCTGAACCGGACAATCACCGCATGCAGCGCGCCGCGTGGAGGTTCTCGCTGTACACGCGGCCCGCGGTCTGGGACGCCTCGCTTGAAGAGACGCACGAACGGCTTCAGGCGCTCTCGAGTGCCATGAAAGGGCCCGTCACGAGAAGCGTCTCCAGGATCGACGACCGCGAGGCGCAACACGTGTATGTATTCGACGACACGCTGGGAACCCTCGCCTTCGACCCGGTGGACCGGCGCGCCTTGCTGAGCCTGTTCAGTCTCGCGGGCCGGCGCGAATTTCTGTCGGACAGCGTAACGCCCCTGTGGACCATGGCCGGCGAGGAGGCCGGGGGCCGGGAAACCGTCTGGACCAGTCTGGATACAAGCTTCGTGTGCGCGCCGGCCGCTGCGTCCGCCGCCGGAGGCGGCCATAAACACGCCCGCCTGGTCTGGACGGGCCGCGGGGAGGCGGCGGGCGTCACGGTGACGGTCGACCTGGCCCTCGAAACGCCCGGTCTCGCCCTGACGCTCCAGATCGCCAACGATACGGACGCCATCGCCGTGAACCGCGTCGAGTTTCCGGTACTGTCACTGGGCCCCATCGGGGATTCCGCGGACGACGACCGCTTTCTCGCGCCGACGGTTTCGGGCACGCTCTGGCCTGCTCCGCTCGTCAATGGCGTCTCGGTGGATGCCCGGTACCCGAGCGGCTGGGGCAGCATGCAGTTCGGCGCGCATTACGACGGCGACGCCGGGCTCTACATCGCCGTGCACGATCCCCTCGCCGCGACCAAGCGGTTCCGCGTGCACCGCGACGAGGCCCGAGACGCCCTCGATGTCCGCATCGAATGGCCCGCGCCCGATGCGTCCGTGCCGGGCAACGATTTCGAGATGCCGGGGCCGGCCGTGCTTGCGGCGTTCCAGGGCGACTGGTTCGACGCGGCCCAGCTCTACCGCGCCTGGGCCGAACGCGAGGCCGCGTGGTGGCCGGCGCGGGGCCAGTGGGGCCGTCCCGACATTCCCGCGTGGCTGATGGATACCTGCGTGTGGGGCCGCCCCGACGGCGCCGCCAGCACGGCCGTTCCTCAGACGCTCGCCTTCGCCGAATACCTGGGCGTGCCGACGGCGGTCCACTGGTATTCGTGGCATGAAATCCCCTTCGACAACGATTACCCCCACTATTTCCCCGCGAAAGAGGGTTTCGCGGAAGGCGTTGCCCGGCTGCACGAGGCGGGCGTGCGGGTGATGCCGTACATCAACGGCCGCTTGTGGGATTCCGATACCGGGGATTTCCAGCCGCTGGCGCTGCCCGCCGCGGCAAAAAAACGCGACGGCGAGCCGTACATCGAGCATTACGGCAGCGACCCCGAAGACCTGGTCCCCATGTGTCCGACCCAGGAGGTCTGGCAGGACAAGGTCCAGGAAATCGTGTTACGGCTCATCGGACCCGAGTTCAATGTGGACGGCGTATATATCGACCAGGTGGCCGCGGCCGCCCCCGCCGAGTGCTACGACCGCAGCCACGGTCATCCGCTCGGGGGCGGCGCCTGGTGGACCACCCTTGGATACTGGCCCATGCTCACGGCGCTCAATACCGCCATCGACCAGCAGTTCCCCGACAAAATGCTCACCACCGAGTGCAACGCGGAACCGTTCACGCACCTTTTCGACGGGTATCTGACCTGGCATTTTCAATACAACCACGCCGTGCCCGCGTTCGCGGCGGTGTACGGCGGCAAGATTGTCATGTTCGGCCGTTCGGATGGGGGCGAGGATCTCCAGGCCCACTGGGCCCGCACCGGTCAGGCGTTGGTGTGGGGCGAGCAGTTGGGGTGGTACGGCACCGATTATGTCGACCGCATGCCCCGCGCCGCCGAGTATCTGCGGCGCTGTGCGCGGGTCCGGAGCCATCTCCTGCCGTACCTCGCCCGGGGCCGGATGCTCCGCCCGCCGGTCCCCAGAGGCGTGCTCCCCCAGGTGACCGCAAACTGGGCCTGGGGCGGCGGCGACTGGCCGGTGACCACGCCCGCCCTCCAGACCGGCGCCTGGCGCGCCGAAGACGGGTCGGTCGCGTTGGTCTTCGCCAATACCATCGACCGCCCGTTGTCGTTCTCGTGGACGCTCAACGACGGTGAGTACGGCCTGACCGGGGACGTGCGCCCGTATTCCCGCATAACCGAAGAGGGGGTTGCGGCCGCCGAATCCGCACCCCCCGGCGCCGATCTCACCCTGAACCTCGAACCCCTGGCCGTGGCCGCTTTGGTGTTCCCGGCCGGATAAGCTCCGGGAAACGGATGGATCCGGCGCTATTCGCGGGATTTCCCGGGCAAAAGTAAGGGCATTTGCTGTAAGGACTTCCGTTGACAAGAGATAACCCGGGGTCTAGAATGGGCATAATGCAACAGGGAGCACGGTTGTCTGGCAGGGCGGGCACAACACCGCAAGGAGGTTTCCGGATAGATGTCTGCCGGCGCGTATGTGGTGGTCATGCTGGCGGTGATCGCCGTATGCACGCTGGTGAGTGTGCCGCCCCTGTTTTTCAGAAAGTGTGTTCGCTGTGGCACGCGGAATTTTATTGAAGCCCGGAACTGTAGATCCTGTGAGGCGCCGCTGCCGTATGACAGCGCGTAGGGCACGGTGTCCTGCACGCCGACAGGCCGGCGGGTACGAGGAGAAGTTAACGTGGCATCGTCGATGATGAATTGCCCGTACTGCGGCAAGCTGACAGATCCCCGGCTGGACAATTGCGTGCATTGCGGGGGATTCCTGCGCAAGAAGGCGGTGCCGGGACAGCGGCGCAGCAGCGGGGAAAAGGAAACCTGTCCAACCTGCGGCGCGCTGGTGCAGGCGGGCGACATCATCTGCGTCGCGTGCGGCACGAACCTCCTCACCGGACAGCGCATCACCGAGGAACAGCCCGCGCCGGCGAAGGCCAGAAAACGGGCCTTCACCATGCCGACGGTCAGCCTGAAATGGGTGGGCATCGCCACGCTGGGGTTTTTGGGGGTCGTCATTCTGCTGTTCCTGCTGGCGCTCTTTCTGCGGCGTGATCGCATTGGCGCGGCCATCGAGGAATACAACAAAGGCAATGCGGCCCAGGCCGTGAGCGCCTTGAATGACTACATCGAATCCGTTCCGGACTCGGCGGACGCGCGTCAGGCGCTGGCGTGGATGTATTGGGAGAATAAAGAATACGCTTACGCGGCTGAACAACTGGCCAGCGTGGTGCGTCTGGCCCCCGCGAATCGCGAGGCCCACCGGGGCCTGGCCCTGAGCTGGGCCAAAGTCGGCGGCGAGGACGGACGACGCCGCGCCCAGGCCGCGCTCGAAACGATGGTCCAGCAATTCCCCGCCGATACGGAAGCCTGGTACCTGCTGGGACTGCTTCGCGGGGTGGAGGGCGATGCGGAAGGGCAGGTCGCGGCGTTGCGCGAAGCGGCCGTCGGCGCCGGCGCCCCGGGTCTCGCGGCCAGGCGGCTGACCGCCGTGGGCATTGCCGCCCAGGGCCATACCGAATCGGCCCACCAGGCCATTCAAAAGGTGCTCGAAGAAGCGCCCGGCGACGGCGATGTTCTCGCAACGGCCGGTCTGCTGGCGTCCGAACAGAACGATTGGATTGCCGCCACGGAGTATCTGAAATCCGCCGTAGACAGCGGCACGGGGCTGGAGGGCGACGCCCTGACCCAGCTCGCCATCCTGCTGATTTCCCGCAGGGAGTTCGACGAGGCCCGGGGGTATCTTGAACGCGCGCTCGCCCTCGACGACAACAACCTCCGGGCGCGGCTGTTCCTCGCGGTCTGCCAGCGGGAACAAGGACTGCCTGAGGCGGCGTTGCAGCAACTGGATCCCCTGCTGAAGACGTCGGGACCGCTGGCGGCGGCGGCCGCGGTCGAAGCCGCCCGCGTGCACCTGGCCATGGACGATCCCGCACGGGCCACCCAGAGCCTGCAACAGGCCATCCAACTGGGCGGCTCGGATGCGGCGCTGTATACCCTGCAGGGGCGCGCGTACGCGCGTTCCGGCGAAGCCGTGGCCGCGCGGGATGCGTTCCGCAAGGCGCTCCAGACCGATTCGGCGTATGCCCCCGCGCACCTGGAATTCGGGCTGTTTTACCTCGAGCGCGGCGAAACGACGGAAGCCGTTCGAATGCTGGAACGCTATCTGGAACTCATCGACCCGGCAACCGAGGATGCTCATGCTGAGGAAGTGCGGACGCTTGTGGCGCAACTCAAGGAATCGCTCGACGCGACGGGCGGCGCCGCGTAACCCGCGAGGAAGGTGCCGATGCGGAAAAGTGCGGTAGGATTGGCGGTGCTGGGGCTGTTGTGGATCGGTGTGCCCGCGGGCGCGTGGGGACCGCAATCGCAGATCGCCATTGTCACCACAGCCGGGCGCATGCTGAGCAAAGAAGGCGTCGTGCCGCTGTCGAAAATGGAGAAGGAAATCCGCCAGGGTGCCGCGCTCTCTTCAGGGGAACTGGCCCTGCTGATGCCCAACGCGGACATGCAGCCCGTCCGCTCCATCCTCACCGAGATGCAATTGCTGCAGACCGTGCGCGAATCGGGCGTGGATCCCTATTTCGCGTTCCGGCTGGGCGCGCTGGGAAAAGTGGTCGCCAGCGTCACTGCCCCCATGCAGACCGCCGACCCCGTATACCGCAAGATGTATTACGATGACATCGACCAGCGCATCTCCGAGACCGGCCTGACGCTCCAGGCGCGCCAGATGGTCGATGGCACGGAATACTTCGCCCGGCTCTCCCGTGAACTCGAAGAACGCCAGGCTATGCTCGCCACCGACTACAAGTCGGGGCTGGGCTTCGATGGCGTGGCCAAAACCACCTACGGACAGGACATCAGCCGTTCCATCAACGCGGTGGGCGACACCTGGTACACCGTCCTCCAGCGCCGCGGCGTCTCCGCGGGGGTGTCGCAGGACCAGAAACGCAATTACGTCCTGCGCGCCATGGCCTTTTACGTCGATCGCGCCAGCGTGGGCGAGATCAACGCCGCGCACACGCGTCTCGAAGCGCTTGATGTGTACACCGGCGATGTCTTGAAAGAAATCGGCGACATGATGTACGAGGCCGGTATGCGGGAGCGTGCCGTCGAAGAGTACCTGGCGGTGCTCAAGAAGGAGCCGGAACGCAAAGACGTCGTCCGGCGGATTGCGGACTACTACATCGACCTGGCCGACGAGGAACTGGAAAAGGACCGGCTCGAAACGGCGCGGGATTACTACGCGCGCGCGCTCGAGGTCGATCCCCTGCATCCGTTCGCGGAGTCAAAACGCCTGACCGCCGAGAAGCTGATCCGGGAGCGCGATGCCCGCCTGGCCCAGGCCCGCGACGCCATCACCAAGGCGCGCGAGCTGGAAGAAAACGCCGAGGTGCAGGCCTCGACCAAGCGGTACGCGGAGGCCATCGTGCAATTGCGCCAGGCCCTCGACCTGTACCGCGGCGTGACGAACGAATTCGTCGTGGAGAAACGGGCCGCCCAGGCCGGCATCAATAACGTCACCTCGCGCCTGCGCGAACTGCGCACCGGCCTGCAGGAAAGCGCCTCCGCACTGAGCGGCGCCGGCAGCAGCGTCGATACGGCGAATCTGGCCGGAAAGGAAGCCGAAAACCAGCGCGACGCCCTCTACAAGACCATGGTCGAAAAGGCCTACGAACAGGAGCTCGAACGCCAGTTGCCTCAGGTCGACCTGCGCGTGCGGGGCAAAGACTGATCGCGGCGTTTCTCGGGCGAAACACCTCCCCGGCGCTGCTTGTCAACGGACGGCCCCGGCGTCCGGAGCGCCAACGGCGCGGTAACATTCCGCCCAGCCCGCAGGGCTGGGTTCAGCCGTTCCCACAGATCTTCCGGTCTGAAGGACCGGCACATGAACCAAATCCATTCGTCAGTGTCACGCGCCAATGTCGCGGGCTTTCAGCCCTTCCCCTTCTTGGGGCCTCCGGTTTCCCGGGGCTTTACCCCGGGCTGGTATGTTACCGCGCCGTTGGCGCTCCGGATCGGGGCGTGATGTAGATGCGGCTCCCATGATCGCCGGGTCGTGTCGCGCCGTTGGCGCTCCGGAGGTCCGCGTGATGCTCTCAAGTTCGAGGCCTCCGGTGCCGTTCAGGAAAGGGCCGTCCTCCCATACCTCCCATGCTTCCCACAATTCCCATTCCTCCCATACCTCCCAGGAGACTCCGCGCAGCTTGCGGAACCATCGCGCGGACAGTAGACTGAAGCGCGCTGGCGCATACGCCTGCAGGGGATACGAGCGAAAAGGAGCGACCCATGCCCAAGTACACCATTGGTCTGGATTACGGAACGAACTCCGTGCGCGCGCTGGTCGTCAATGTTGCCAACGGCGCCGAGATCGGCACGGCGGTCTGGAATTACACCCACGGACGCGAGGGCGTGATCCTGAGCAGCGACCCGAACCTCGCGCGCCAGCATCCGGCGGACTACGTTAAAGGCGCCGAAATCGCCATTACCCAGGCCCTGGCGGCCGCGAAGAAATCGGTCAAGGGATTCCGTCCGGACCAGGTGATCGGGATGGGGGTCGACACGACGGGCAGCACGCCGTTGCCGGTCGATGAGACGGGCCGGCCCCTGGCCTTCCAGAAACGGTTCGCGAACGAGCCCGCCGCGATGGCCTGGCTGTGGAAAGACCACACCAGCATCGAGGAAGCCGAGGAAATCACCGCCCTGGCGCGCAACGACCGGCCCCAGTTCCTGGCCAAGTGCGGCGGCACTTACAGCAGCGAATGGTTCTTCAGCAAGATCCTGCATTGCCGGCGGACCCATCCAAAGGTGTTCGATGCCGCGTACACGTGGGTCGAGTGCGCCGACTGGATTCCCGCCATGCTGACCGATACCGAGGCGCCCGGCCGCTACGTGACCTGCGTCTGCGCAGCCGGCCACAAGGCCATGTACAACGACGCCTGGGGCGGATACCCCGACGCGGAATTCCTGTCCAAACTCGATCCCGCGCTCGGGGCGCTCCGCACACGGCTGAACGACCAGGCGTACGCGATCGACACGCGGGTCGGCGGCCTTTCCAGCGCCTGGGCGAAGAAGACGGGCCTGCCGGCGGGAATTCCGGTGGCGGCGGGCGCGTTCGACGCGCATCTGGGCGCGGTCGGCGCGGGCATCCGGCCGGGCATCTTCGCCCGCATCGTCGGCACGAGCACCTGCGATATGGCTGTCGCTTCGATGGCCAATCCGCCCGCGGACATCCCGGGGCTGTGCGGCATCGTGCCCGGCAGCATCCTGCCCGGCGCGATCGGGCTTGAGGCGGGCCAGTCCGCCGTGGGCGACATCTTCAACTGGTTCGTCAATTACCTCCAGCCGGGCGGGCCGAAGGCCGGCTCGCACGAGGCGCTCACGAAAGAGGCCGCGAAACTGGCGCCGGGCGCGTCGGGCCTGCTGGCGCTTGACTGGAACAACGGCAACCGCACGATCCTCGTGGACCAGCGTCTCACGGGCCTTCTTCTCGGGCAAACCCTCTACACCACCCCCGCGGAGATCTACCGCGCGCTCATCGAGGCCACCGGATTCGGCGCCCTGACGATCATCAACCGCTTCGAAGAATACGGCGTCCCGATCCGGCGCGTGATCAATTGCGGCGGCATCGCCGAGAAGAACCCGCTCGTGATGCAGATCTATGCCGACATCATGGGGCGCACGATGGAAATCTCGCGCTCCGCGCAGACCTGCGCGCTGGGCGCCGCCATCGCGGGCGCCGTGGTCGCCGGAAAGAAGGCCGGCGGCTACAGTAGCGTGGCCGCCGCGCAAAAGGCCATGACAGGGATCAAAGCGAAGAAGTACACGCCGGAACCCAGGGCGCGGCGCGTGTATCAAGAGCTCTATCCCCTGTACAAGGACCTGCACGACGCCCTCGGCACGCGCACCGGATCGGGCAACCTCCATCACGTGATGAAACGGCTGCTCGAGATCCGCGCGAACGCCCGGAAATAGCCGCCGCCCGCGCTTGCCGCATCGTCAGGGGATGAACGACGTTTTCGGCGTGAGCGAACAGACCCATTCGGCGATGAGCTGCGCCGCGTGTTCGGCATCCGTCAGCGACAGCAGTTCCACCGGGGAATGCATGTACCGGTTGGGGATGCCCACCAGTCCCGTGGCCACCCCCTGCCGGCTGAGCTGCATGGCGTTGGCGTCGGTGCCCGTGGCGCGCGGCGCCGCGGACACCTGGTAGGGAATCTTGTGCCGTTTTGCCACGGCCAGAAGTTGGCGGTTGACGATGGGATTGATGTTCGGCCCGCGCGAGATGACCGGCCCGGCGTTGATCTTCTGTCTGCCGAAGCGGCGCGCATCAACAAACGGATAGTCCGTGGCGTGGTCCACGTCGACCGCGATGCCGGCATGGGGTTCGCACCCGTAGGTGCTGGTGGTGGCGCCGCGCAGGCCAATCTCCTCCTGCACGGTCGTGACGCCATACACCGCGCACTGGAGTTCGCGTTTGGCAATGAGCCGCATTGCCTCGAGCACCACGAACGCGCCGATCCGGTCGTCAAACGCCCGGGCCACCACCTTGTTGTCGCGCAGCGCCACGAATCCCGCATCGATGGTGATGGGATCGCCGATGGCCGCGACGCTCTGTGCGTCTTTCTGGTCTTTCGCGCCGATGTCGGCCCAGAGCTGGTGGAGTTTCAGAGGCTTCCCGCGCTCTTCCCGCTCGATGAGATGGATGGCGGTCCGCCCGACCACCCCCGGCACGGGCCCCGCCGCCCCGTGCACCACGATCCGCTGCCCGTCCAGCACCGACGGGTCAATGCCCCCGATGGCCACAAACCCCAGAAACCCGTTCTCGTCGATGTCGTTGACCATCAGGCCGATCTCGTCGACATGGCCCGCCAGCATCACCCGCAGCTTGCCCTTCGGGTTCCGCACCGCGTACTGATTGCCGTGCACGTCCTTGTAGACGTCGTCCACGTACGGTTTCACATACTCCTTGCAGACGGCCTGGATCTGTTCCTCAAAGCCCGACGGGCTGGGCGTGGTCACGAGGCTCTTCAAAAACGCGAGTGATTCTTTGCGCATGCGGTCAGGTCTCCGTGATGCGGGTTCCGGTTCCAATGGCGCGCAGGATACCAGAAGGCCGCCGGGATTCTCACCGTAGCAGGATCGGCACAATCCGGAATCGCGCGTTTCCGGTCAGCCGCCGGCGACGTCCATGGCGATCTCCGCCCACGCGGCGAGGCGTTCGGGCTCGTACCGGATCGTGCTGATGTCTTTGAGTATGAACTCGAGCGGGCAGCCGTGCTTTTCGCAGACGCTGCGGGTCGCGGTGAGATGCGCGCGCACCAGGGCCGGATCAAACGTGCTGTCGGCCAGCAGCGCGGGATTGGGTTTGCGCGAATAGACGAACGCGCCCCCGAGCGCTTCCGCGCCGCGCTCCTCGTCGACCCAGGGGCTCATTGACACTTTGCGGACGTTGGGAAGCAACCGCACCTCGTTCATCTTGCCGTCGAGCGGGTCGCAGCATCCGTAATAGACCAGGCCGAACCGCGCGCAGACGGGCGCCAGGTAATCCACCTCAAATTCCTTGAAGGTTTGGGGAGACACGGTCGAGAACATCTGCGCGAGGCCGAACATCCACAGGTCTTTCGTGCGCGGTCTTTCGGGATTGTATCCGGGCGCGGGCAGTTCATCCGTGTATGCGCCGGTGCAGTGGATCAGGCTCTGCGGTTCGCACAGCAGACCCTGCGCTTCCAGCTGGTCGAGCATGGCCAGGTACCCTTCCATCATGCGGCGGACCAGACGGTGCATGAACGCCGGCCGCTCCACCAGCGCGAACAGGGCGTTCTGGACGCCCATCCACGTGCTGATCGGGTCCCAGTAGGAGAGATACGGGTCGACGCCCCAGGGACGCACCTCGAGCAGGCCGTCAAACAGCGCGTGGGCCACATCCAGGCGGCGCGCGGTCTCGTCCACATCGTGCGCAAGCCGGGGTGTCCGGATCTTCTCGAGATCGGCCTCGGTCTGGAACTGATTGATGTACCGGTGGCCCACGACGTCGTTCGCGGGATCGGTGGCCACGGTGTCCTCCCGCACCACGATGCCGAATCCGGTATTCTCCACCGCTTTGGGCACGCAAATGAACGGTTCCACGACCCGGTCGACGCGGAAATGGTCCCACTGATACAGCGTGCGGCGCAACACGGTCTCGTAGGCGCGGCATTCGGGGTCGGCGCAACGCAGGGCCAACGCGTCGCACTGGATTTCGTTCCAGGCCACCTGGTCCACCATCACCATGGGCCGGACCGGCTTGAGCGCGTTCAACCTGCGCCACAAAACACGTTTCTCTTCCTGCACCGGCAGCGCGGCGATCCCGGCCACCCGGCCCGCCAGCTCCCGAATCACGGTAACGTCGCTCTTGTTCAGCATCTTAACATCCCCCTGCGCGCACCAGGCTGAGCATACCACAGACTCCGCCAGCGGTCTCGCAGCCGCGACACCCTGCGCCCGGAGCGCCTCGGACGGGGGGTGGTGGACCCAGTGGACGGCAGGGACGCTATGGACGGTATGGACGTGGCTGCCTGAACGATGGTGAAGGGTCGGACAAGAGCGTGGTTTGCTGTATCACACGGGGCCACGTGATCATTCGAACAGGGGTCTTGTAGCGCAGGCGTCTCGCCTGCATCCGGCTCGCCCCCGGAAGATCAAAAATGCAGGCGAGACGCCTGCGCTACAAGACACGAATGTCCCCGCGAAAGACGGTCCGGAGAAGAAGACGAAGAACGGG
Source organism: Candidatus Hydrogenedentes bacterium UBA2224 (assembly GCA_002348185.1). Lineage (GTDB taxonomy): Bacteria > Hydrogenedentota > Hydrogenedentia > Hydrogenedentales > SLHB01 > UBA2224. The sequence continues at coordinate 14,439 of DDYW01000132.1, forward strand.
GACATGTTCCAAGCGCCGTCC
>DDYW01000084.1 GCA_002348185.1 Candidatus Hydrogenedentes bacterium UBA2224
AGTGCTGCACCCAGGCGTAGTTGGCATTGCCGACGGGGGGCGCGCCGAACTTCCAACGGACATCGTCGCGGAGGCGGTCGCCGCCCCAGTCGCTCATGTTGAAGGGGGGATTGGCGAGGACGTAGTCGGCCTTGAGGGACTTGTGGAGGTCGCGATGGAAACTGTCGGCAGGTTCGGTGCCGAGGTTGGCTTCGATGCCGCGGATGGCGAGGTTCATTTTGGCCAGGCGCCAGGTGGTGGGGTTGGATTCCTGGCCGTAGACGCTGATGTCGTCGCGCCGGCCGTCGTGGGCCTCAACGAAGAACTCGGACTGGACGAACATGCCGCCGGAACCGCAGCAGGGGTCGAACACGCGGCCTTTGTAGGGCGCGAGCATCTCGACGAGGACCCCCACCACGCAGCGGGGGGTGTAGAACTGGCCGCCTTTCTTCCCTTCAGCGCTCGCAAATTTGTCAAGGAAGTATTCGTAGACGCGGCCGAGAATGTCTTTGGAGCGGTTCTCTTTGTCGCCGAGGCCGATGGTGCCGATGAGGTCGATGAGTTCGCCCAGGCGCTGCTTGTCGAGGGCCGGGCGAGCGTAATCCTTTGGCAGGATGCCCTTGAGGACAGGGTTTTCTTTCTCGATGGCCTCCATGGCGTCGTCGATGTGGACGCCGATCTCGGGCTGTTTGGCGTTGTTCTGAAGGTGGGGCCAGCGGGCTTTCTTGGGGACCCAGAAGATGTTGTCGGCGAGGTATTCGTCGCGGTCCTCGATGACGCCGTAGCGGTCCTGCTCTTCCTTGGCGTAGTAGTCGCTGGCGGGGTCGGAGGCGAGGCGTTCGAGGTCGCGGCGCTTCTCCTCGAAGGCGTCAGAGATGTACTTGAGGAAGATGAGGCCGAGGACGACGTGCTTGTACTCCGCGGCGTCCATGTGGCCGCGGAGCTTGTCGGCGGCCAGCCAGAGCTTGTCCTCGAACCCCAGATGGGCGCCGTTGTCCTGTTTCGACTTTTCTGTCTTTCCCGAGCCGGTCTCGGTGGATTTTCTGCGCGGCATAATCCCCCTTTTCCAGACGGCAAAACCGAGGTCTGTTTCGACAGTTCGGGGGACATTCCCCCTACCTGCTACAACATTAGTCGTCTAGGCATTCAGAGTCAAGCGAGGGGTATCTGTGGCGGGGGTAGACAAATGCTGCCAAACGTGAGAGGATTCTGCCCGAATTTGGAGCAAAACTAAGAGAAAGTACACCTATGCCGAAGAAGACTCCACCGAAAAAGAAGACCACCACGCGCAAGGTGTCGAAGGCCGCAGAGCCGAAAAGGGAATGGCGCATCGAAGATGCACTGCCTCACGAACTCGCGCCGGAACTGTTTTCTGCGCCAGACGACCCGGAATTGCTGGCACTGAGCGTGGAGGATTTGCTCCAGGTCTTTGTCATGAACCCCAAGAACCCGCTTTTCGAAAGGCAGGCTCGGAAGGCGCTGTATAAGAAGAAGTTGCGCGGCCATCCCCTGTGGGATCTTGAGTTTGCCTGTCGCCTGCTTTTGGACCCATGGGACCTGGCAGGAGAGGACAGTGAGCTTCAAGAACACGGGGTTTACGAGCACGCGAAGTCGGCCGTTGCCCAACATATATCAACTAAGGACCGAAAGGGTCTTTCCGCCACGGAATTGAGTGGGCGGCTTTACGTCGAGCCCTTGAACCTCGTTCATTGGGCGGACAAGGAAGGCTTGGGCAAGTGGCTCCCGGATTATGTGCGCGAGGACCTCACCGGCCGTGCCAGCAAAGCCGCTAAAAGATGTCCGGGACGTAAGCAGGAGTATGACCCCAAGGAAGATGCGAGAATCGCGAGAGCCTGGGAGAATTGGGACGGATCGACTGCTTTGGGAAAACCCAGGAACCGGTGCCTTCCGGAATTTGCAGAGAACCAGAACATGAGCGCGCGCCAAGTCCGTCTAGCCCTGACCCGGCATAGAGTCCGCAAGTACCGCAAGTCCTAAAAAGGCTTGTCAATTCCCTTCGTTAAAATTACGTCCTCCCTGACATCCTCCGACAGCCCTGTCAATGGCGAGTCATCCGAATTCCTAGAACGTACAAATACCGGCTGTTTTCTGCACCTCAATTTGTACGTACTCCCATGATGCGAGACTTCTCACAGGTCGCGGGCACAGTGCTCGCGAGTTGAAAAGGAGTTCCGAGAATGAAGGACACGAAGAATCACGAATGTAAGGGCGCATGTGGTGGCTGCACATTGCTAGGAGTCAATGATGTGGCGAAGCTGCTGGATTGCTCGCCTCGGCATGTGTACCGGCTTGCTGATGGCGGCCGGATGCCGAAGCCTCTAAAGCTGGGGGCCTTGGTCCGCTGGCGTCGAGCCGAGATCGATGCCTGGGTCGAGGGCGGCTGCCGGCCGGTCCGATGAAAGGAGGATGACTATGAGTGTGATGAGTGCTTTGTATGAGATGTCTGGTTTCTGGTTCAAACGAAACGAGCGACGGTCTCGCAAGACCAAGGTCACTGCTCGGAATGGCGTGCATTCAGTCGAGTGCCCGGCATTGCACGCAGCGATTCAACATGGTCCCGGCACGGTATGCCCGTGCCTCCTGTGCCCGTTCGGCCTGCGACGACCTGTCGTCAACCTGCACAAGGAGATTGAACAATGAGCAAATACGAATCGAAAAACGATAGAGCTCTCTGGGACGAAGTCCGGAAATTGTGGGACGAAACCGAGGCCGCTCCCGATTACGCGCCGGTTCCCGCGGGGAATTACGACGTGCGGCTCGTGAAGATGCACAGTGGTGTATCGGGTCATGGCACTCCCTGCGTGAATATGGAATTTCGCATCTTGGAGGGTGACTATGCGGGCAGGTCTTTGCGCCACACCATTTACCTGTCGCCAAAGGCCCTTCGCTACGCGAAGCGCGACTTGGCAAAACTTGGCATGACCAGCATGGAGCAAGTGGATGGACCGACTCCCAAAGGGCTCCGCTGTCGCGTTTCGGTCAGAAGGCGAAACCATGACGACGGTCGCAGCTTCAATGAAATAGCGGCCTTCGAGTTGCTGGGCACCGACGCTACTGATGAAGACGACAAGAAAGCGGGGAGCGATGAGTGGGGTGCAATCGAGGCATCCAACGAAGATGATCTCCACGATAACGTCGATTCCGAGGGCGGCATGGACGATCCCTTGTTCATGGAATCGCAGGAAGAGGAGGAGTCGCCATGAAAGACCATACCTACGGTTTTCGGATCGTAGGTCCGTGTTCAGGCGTGCGGCGGTGCATTGTCACCGCCGCCGCCTTCACGGCTTACGCCGAGTGTGCCGAGCGCCTGGACTTGTCCCAGGAAGCTTATCTCTCCCACTTTCAGTTTGACGGTGCCTTTCGGGCACACTTGAATCGAACGCGGTCCGTGAAGGGATTCGCGGGGTCGTGCTGGGCCGAGTGGATTTATTGGGACATCGACGCGGCCGACGATCTGGCTGAAGCCTTGGACCGTGTCCGACGCCTTGCCATGACGTTAAACGATCTATTCTCTTTCGACGAATCAGCGATGCTTGTCTTCTTCAGCGGCGCGAAAGGCTTTCACGTGGGGATACCTACAGCTGCCTGGGAGCCGGAACCTTCCGAAGATTTCAATCGCATCACGCGGCGGTTCTGCGAGACCGTGGCCGAAAAGGCAGGCATCGTCATCGATTCCGCAATCTATGACAAGGTGCGGCCGTTTCGAGCTCCGAATACCCGGCATCCCAAGACGGGACTGTACAAACGCCACATCGGATTCGATGGGTGCATGTACATGAGCATCGACGCGATCCTGAAATTGGCGCAAAACCCAGAGCCTTTCGAGATTCCCCCTCTCGACAGGACCCTATGTGACTGGAATCTTGGCTACGCGTGGCGCGTGGCCGAGGAAGAGACCAGGAAGGTCAGGGTCAGTAAGGCAAAGGGCTCCGGGCGCGGCGACGAACTGCCTGAGCGGCTCAGCCGTTGGACCCTGGAGTTCATCCGCCAGGGCGCAGCCGAGGGTGAGCGGGCGAAGCGGCTCTTTCAAGCTGCGGCGAACCTGGCGGAATTTGAGTGTTCAGACCGACTGGCGCACGCGATCCTGACCGAGCCTGCGTTGGACTCAGGCCTTTGCCCCAGTGAAGTCCGCCGGCAAATCGACTGCGGATTAGAGAGGGGGCGCCGTGGCTGATGCGAAATACTCCGTTGCCAGCGACCTTCTCGACGCTTGGTACAAGGACATTCTGTCTGGTGAGCCGCCCGTGCGATATCGAGTCCACGATGGGGCGCTCAATCTGTTTGAGCTTGCCCCTGGTTGCATCACGCTCCTGGGCGGTCCTCCCGGCGTTGGCAAGACCGCTTTCACCATGCAGTGCGTGATCAACGCGCTGAGGCTACAGGAGGACTTGCGGGTGGCGGTCTGCAATGTGGAGATGTCGCCGGAGTCTCTTCTGGAGCGGGCTCTTACCTACCTCTCGGGTGTGCCGCTAACGTGCATCCGGGACCGGCAGATCAAGAGTGAGAAAGCGCAGGAGCACGTTAACACTGGCTTCGAGGTGATGAAGTCCGTGGGGCCTCGATTGATCTTCGTTCGACCGCCATTCGAAATAGGGAACGTCTTGACGGCGGCGGAAGACTTCGAGGCGGACCTGCTGGTTGTTGACTATATGCAGCGAATCGGTGTGAAGGGCGAGGAATACGGGTCACGTGGACAGGTTGACGCGGCGATGTCCTACCTGCGGAAATCTGCTCTCGCAAGATTGGCGATCCTCGCCGTTTCGGCTGTGTCCAGGAGCAAAGGCGCTAATGGCGGCAGCTCCTACGACCCTGACGCAACGGGCCTTGCCAGTTTTCGAGAATCCTCGGAATTGGAGTATGGCGCGGATTCGGCATATGTCCTGGTACCGTCTGATGACCTCGGCGACCAAGTGCTGCTGAAGGGCGTCAAAAACCGCCATGGGGAAACGCGAAGTATCACGATGCATTTCCAGAAAAAGATACAGCGCTTCCTGCCACTTGACGAAACCGCGGCCGTGGACTCACAGCTTGCCGCGCAGAAATCGATATTGAAGCAAGCCCAGGAACTTTGGAATACCGCTGCTAAAGGAGGAGGAGCCAATTGAGTGATATAAGCCAACTCAGCGGATGCGGTGTGCTGCCCGCCCTGGAGGAAGAGTATGTCGAAGAGAGGCGGCCCGCTACGCCCGAGAAAACCAAGAGCAAGCGGAATGTGTCCGAGCGGTTCCAGCTGCTCAATACATTCGTGGATTTCAGTATGCGCCATCTTAACTGGTCGGAAGTGAGGGTCTGGATGATCCTTTTCCGGGACTCCAGGGAAGGGGTTGCCAGGACGTCCCAAGAAGACATTGCCCGGCGAGCAGGCGTGAGTCGTGTGACTGTCACGCGCGCCATCAAGCGGCTGAAAAAGTGCGGCCTGCTGCAAGTTGTCCGCCAAGGTGGTCTGGGTCGAGGCATGTCTAGCTACCGCCTGTTCGGTCAGATTTCCGAGGCATGTATAAGGCGTGATACATGACCATGTATAAGCCGAGTGCAGAAACCGGTATCGCAATAGTGATACATATCCCAGAAGGGACCAGCGAGCGGCCTCTGGGGTGGTCCGGCCGCTCGCCCCTTGACAAGAGGCAAAGGATATGGTAACAATTATTACCATGAGAAGGCAAGACAGACCAGGAAACATGTCCGAGATGCTGCGGGAGGCATTGGAAGCGGCCCCTTCCCTGCGCGCTGTGGAGCGCGCCACGGGAGTTAAGCGGCAGTCCCTGGCGAAATTCATGCGTCAGGAGCAGTCTCTCCGGCTCGACATGGCCGACCGTGTGGCGGAGTACTTTGGTATAGTCTGTGAGAAGAAGGAGCGGTAGCCGTGGGGTCGGTTTACAAGAAAAAGTACACCAAGGCTTTGCCGGAAGGCGCCGAGACCTTTATGCGGAAAGGTGAACGGTTCGCCAGGTGGCGTGACCGTCACGGCAAATCGCGTACGGCCCCTCTCACCGAGGGCAGCGACGGCACCCTTCGCCTGGTCATTGAGGCAGGCACCTATACGGCGAAATACCGAGATGCTTCGGGGAAAGTCGTGGAGGTTGCGACGGGATGTCGTTCGAAGGATGCGGCCAAGGCGGTTCTCGGGGAACTGATGGAACGCGCCGAGAAGGTGAAGGCCAACATCATTTCGAGTGCTGAGAACGCCATTCTGGACCACCAGGAAGTGCCGTTGAGCCGTCACATCGCTGACTATGTCGCGCACCTTCGTGCGAAACGTTCGAGCGCCGGACACTGTGAAGCCCGCAAATTCTACCTCGACAAGATTGCCGAGAAGTGCGGGTTCCAGAGATTGCGTGACCTGGACCGCAGCGCCCTGGAGCGCTGGCTGGCCTCCGAAGCGGACAAGGGTGTGTCTGCCCGGACACACAATGCCTATCGGGCCGCAGCGGTCGGTTTCGGCAACTGGTGTGTGTTCAACCGGCGCCTCGCGTCGAATCCCTTTACGGGGCTGTGCAAGGCCAACGAGAAGGCCGATCCGCGCCGTAAGCGCCGGGCATTGACCGAGGAAGAACTCCAACGTCTTCTCCAGACGGCAAGGCGCCGGCCACTGCAGGAATGCCTCACCATTCGGCGCGGGAAGAATGCGGGTAAAGCGCGTGCGAATGTCTCTGACAAGACCAGGGCAAGATTGGAGCGCGTAGGCTGGGAGCGGGCGCTCATCTACAAGACGCTCGTGCTTACGGGGCTTCGAAAGGGCGAATTGGCGTCGATAACAGTTGGCCAGGTGTGTTTTGACGGAAACGCTCCGTACCTTCAACTCGATGCGGCCGATGAGAAGAACCGCCAGGGCTCGCACATCCCCTTGCGTGCGGACCTGGCCGCGGATATCAGCGAGTGGTTAGCCGAAAAGCTGCGCACAAAGCGCGAGGAAGCCCTCAGAAAGGGCGAACCGGTTCCCGATAGGCTTCCGGGTGGTCTGAAGCTTTTCAACGTCCCTGCGGGCCTTGTACGCATCTTGGACAGGGATCTGGTGGCGGCCGAGATACCCAAGCGCGACGAGCGGGGACGCACTATCGATGTCCACGCGTTGCGCCACACGTTCGGAACGCATCTGTCGAAGGCAGGAGTGCCGTTGAGAACGGCCCAGGCGGCGATGCGGCATTCTGATCCACGGCTTACCGCCAACGTGTACACGGACCCGAAACTCCTGGACGTGGCCGGCGCACTCAACCAGCTTCCGGAACTCGACCTCGAGGAATCGGCGGACGAGCATGCCGAAGCGCGGAAGATCGGGGCGGGTCGGGGTGCGCGAACGCTTGCACCAGTGCTTGCACCAAATTCTGGCAACAGGTGCACACAGGGGTCATTTCCTGGCAAAACGGAGGTCGGCGACACGGTCTGGGGCGGGCAAGGCGTGGCTGCGGAAAGAGGCCCTGTTTACAAGGGTTTTCAACGATTGTCAAAGCTTGGCAAGGATAAAGAAATGGCGCGCCCGGTGCGANNTGCGGTCGTCCAAATCCGCGTCTCGGCGCACGAAGATGCGGCGCTTTTTCGGCGTCTTGTTATACCAGTTCAGGTTCTCGCCGCATTCCTGCTCGATGGCCGCCTTCTGCGTTTGGAGCGCCTGAAAGTAGATGTCGCCATTATCGCCATGCATGGCCACTTCCGCGCGTATCTCACCGGGTTTGCTAGCATTGTGCAGCCTGTTTACGGAGGAAGCGACTGCCACGAGATGTATGTCGGGCCATCCCGGCGACAAGTTGGTAAAAGAAGCAGGCTGGGGCGCCGTTGCCTTCACCGTCGAGGAATGGCTTGCGAGGTAGTCCCTGAAACCGGCCCAAAATTCCATTTGCATCTTCTGGCGCTGGGACAAACCGGTCCTGGCGGTGTGCTGCGTCCGTTTCTTGGGTTTGTCTTGGCTCATGGCATTGTTCCCCTGCATATATCCCCCTTTCAGAAGAACCTTGTGGTCAAAAGAGTGAAATGCTTCATCATCCATTTTGGAGGACTTGACAAGCACCTCCATTGGTTGGCCGACGCCTTTTCGGTGCATCTTCAACGTGACTATGTCGTCGGAGGCCACGGCGTACAGCAAATCGATGATTTGGTCTATATCAAAGTAATAGAGGTTCTCTGCCTTCTTGTGGTCTGAGGAAACATGGAGGCCGGCGAGGCCACGCTCTTCCCCCAGCAAGACAGCCTGGAATACGAAGCTATGGATAAACTGGTTGCAGAATTCCTTGAGTGAGATTCGGCAAGGTGAAGGGCGGGTCAAGTCGTATAGTTCGTCCAGGCGATGCCAGTTTATGATGTCTGCCGGGCGGGCTGTTGGTGGAAACCCGATCGCCTCGACGCTCTGGCTTTCCATCTCATCAGAGAGTTTCTTCGCCTCCAGGAGCTTCCTCACGGCAAAGGCTGAATAGAAGATCTCTTTCTCCAATTTCGCAAATGACGCCTCATTCCAACGCTTCTGGCTCTTGCGCCGATACAAAGCCCTCACGACCCGCACGATTTCGTTCTTCCAGGGTGCCGAATCCCAGATCATACCGCGGCCTCCACGAATTTCTCCGCGTCGTTCACCCGCAGTTCGCCGGACAGGAGTTTGGGCAGCAGCGTGTCGCGCAAGGCGGCGCGGATGCGGAAATCAGGGGCAGGGCCGTAGTTGTGGTGGCAAATGTCGTCGTATTCGTAGGGGCAGGCCCCTGTGCCTGCCCTTTCCGGAGGGCGCCCACGGGGGGCCGCCCCTACATCGCCCCGCCAGGCGTAGTTGGCGTTGCCGACGGGGGGCGCGCCGAATCTCCAGCGGACGTCTTCGCGGAGGCGTTCGCCGCCCCAGTCGCTCATGTTGAAGGGAGGATTGTCGAGGACGACGTGCTTGTAGTCCGCGGCGTCCAAGTGGCCGCGGAGCTTGTCGGCGGCCAGGCAGAGCCTGTCCTCGAACCCCAGATGGGTGCCATTATTCTGTTTCGACTTTTCTGTCTTTCCCGAGCCGGTCCCGGTGGATTTTCCGCGCGGCATGATCCCCCTTTTCCAGGCGGCAAAACCGAGGTCTGTTTCGGCAGTTGGGGGACGTCCCCCTACCTGCTACAACATTAGTCGTCTAGAAATTCAGAGTCAAGCGCAGGGGTGGGCGTGGCGGGGGCCCGCCAGGCGGGACGGCGGCAATCCCGAGGAGAGGTGAAGACGCGTGAGGTTAAAGAAATGGCGCGCCCGGTGCGATTCGAACGCACGACTTCTTGCTCCGGAGGCAAGCGCTCTATCCCCTGAGCTACGGGCGCGCGGGGCGCGCATGGTGACGCGGACGGAAGTATAGCACAGGCCGGAGCGGTTTTCCAGGTGGCTCGGGGGCGTGTGTGTGACGGTCCGTGTCGTGATGGGCCGGCGTTGGCGCTCGCCTCAGTTGGGGGCGTGGTCGTGGTCGATGGTGGTGATGGTGTTGTTGGCGTCGACGTGGACGGTTTTTGCGGTGTGGGCCAGGGCGTCTTCGGCGTCCATCAGCGCGTAGGTGAGGATGATGACGATGTCGCCGACTTGTCCGAGGCGGGCGGCAGGTCCGTTGAGGCAGACGACGCGGCTGCCGCGTTTGCCTTCGATGGCGTAGGTTTCGAAGCGGGCGCCGGTGTTGACGTTGAGCACCTGGACCTGTTCGAAGGGCAGGATGCCGGCCTGTTCCATGAGGTCGGGGTCGAGCGTGATGCTTCCGGCGTAATGGAGTTCGGCCTGGGTGATGGTTGCCCGGTGGATCTTGCTTTTCAACATATGCAGCATCATGGGTCTATTCCTCGTCGTCGGGTGCGGTGAATTTGATGTTGTCGATGAGCCGGGTCTCCCCCACGCGCGCGGCGACGGCAAGCAGGACCGTGCCGCGGACGCGATCGAGGGGGACGATCGCTTCGGCGTCGACGAGTTCGATGTAGTCGATGTCGACGCCGTTCATGGCGTTTCGGACGGTGTCGATGATGGTCTGGGGGTCGCGCTCGCCGGCGTTGAGCAGGTCCCTGGCGAGCGCGAGGCCGCGCGACAGGCAGAGGGCGCGCTGACGCTCCCCGGGGCTGAGGTATTTGTTGCGCGAACTCATGGCGAGGCCGTCGGGCTCGCGCACGATGGGCATTTCGACGATTTCGATGCCCAGGTCGAGGTCGCGGGTCATGCGGCGGATGACGGCGGCCTGCTGGGCGTCTTTCTGGCCGAAATAGGCGCGGTGGGGCCGGACGGCGTTGAACAGTTTGGCGACGACGGTGGCGACGCCGCGGAAGAAATGGGGCCGCGACCCGCCGCAGAGCCGTTGGGTGATGCGCTCGACGTCGACGTAGGTGGCGTACCCCGGGGGATACATTGCGGCGTCGGCGGGGGCGTAGATGGCGTTGACGCCGACGCGGGCGGCCAGGGCGGAATCCGCGTCGAGCGTCCGGGGGTATTGGTTGAAATCCTCGTGGGGGGCGAACTGGGTGGGATTGACGTAGATGCTGAGGACCGACACGTCGTTTTGGGCGGCGGCGGCGCGCATGAGGCTTTCGTGGCCGGCGTGCAGGGCGCCCATGGTGGGAGTAAACCCGATGGTCTTTCCGGCGGCGCGCTGTGCTTCCGACCAGGCGCGCATGGGGTCTGCTGTGTGAAAGACGTTCATCGGTGGCCCTGTTCCTCCGTGGGAAACGAGCCTTCCCGGACTTCGCGGATGTAGTTGCAGAACGCCGTTTCCATGGCGCCGCGCGCATCGCCGAAGACTTTGAAAAAGGTGCGCTGGGGGCCGAATCCGAGGATGTCGTGCATGACGAGAACCTGCCCGTCGCAGTGCGGTCCGGCGCCGATTCCGATCGTGGGGATGGTGAGCATCTCAGTGATTTCGGCGGCGGTATCCTGCTGGACCAGTTCGAGCACGATGGCGAAACAGCCGGCCTGCTGGAGTCCGAGCGCTTCTTCCTTGAGCTGTTGCCGGGCCTGATCGCCGCGCCCCTGGACCTTGTATCCGCCGAGCTGGTGAATCGACTGGGGGGTAAACCCGATGTGGGCCATGACGGGGATGCCGGTCTGGACGATTGCGGCGATACTGTGGCCGAATTTGTCGACGGGCCCCTCGAGTTTGACGGCCTGGGCGCCGCCTTCGGTGATGAAACGTCCGGCATTGCGGACGGCCTCCTCGGCGCCGAGCTGGTACGACAGGAAGGGCATGTCGCCGATGACCATGGCGTTTTCGACGGCGCGGGATACCATGGACGTGTGGTAGAGCATCTGGTCCATGGTCACGCCGAGGGTGTCGTTTCTGCCCTGGACGGCCGTGCCGAGGGAATCGCCCACGAGAACGGCATCGATGCCGCATTCGTCGAGCAGTTTCGCGGAGGGATAATCGTACGCGGTGAGGACGGTGATCTTCTCCCCCGCCTCCTTGCGTTTTCGAAAGGTTGTGGTGCGGATGCGTGGCATCCTAGATCCTCCGAACCGTGACGTCGCCGTCCCGGTCCCTTCAGGGCTCCAAGCGGAGCGGTTCGTGGCCTAGTCGCCGGACTCCAGGCGAAGGATCCGGCCATGCAGGTCGGGCTGCGCAGCGAGCTGGGCAACCGTCATGCCGGTGATGGGGTCGATCGCCTGGGGCGCAATCTCCGCCAGAGGGATCAACACGAACGCCCGCTTCCGGAAATCCGGATGGGGGACGGTGAGGGTGTCGGTTTCGAGAACCAGGTTGTCCCACAAGACGATGTCGATATCGATGATGCGGGGGCCCCATCGTTCCGTATGCCGTCTGCCCAGCCGTCGTTCGATGGTCTTGATGGCGTCGAGAAGTTCAAGCGGCTGCAGTTCCGTCTCGATTTCCGCGGCCATGTTGAGGAAGCCTGGCTGCCCGGTCATCCCATACGGTTCGGTCTCGTAGACGCGGGAACGCCGCGTCAGGGTGGTCTCGGGAAGCTGCCCCAGCCGGGCCAGGGCAGCTTCAAGGTTTCCTCGACGTACCCCCAGATTGCTTCCGAGACTCAACTGTACGGCCATGCCACGCGCCTTACTGCCTCTGTCGCTGAGGCATCATGGCCTCCTCCCGCCACCGGCAACCGGCACAGGATAGCACAAGGCCCGGGTTGACGCCAAGGCAAATCTGTGCCGGATCTTGAGGATTCGCTCGCACGAAAGACGCCGAAGGAGCCGATTCTGAGCCGTGTTGCAGAGGGCGCGGTACTTTGCGGGGCGGGAAGAACGTCCGTCCTCCTGTTCCCTTCGCCGCGGTCAGGGGCGGCCTTACGCGAGTGAATGGCAACCGCATTACGCCGCAGAACCGGGCTGCAGGTCTCCCCTGCCGTTCCCGCATTCCGTTGAAGCGTTCCATGCCGTTGCGGGATAGAGATTTCTCGAAGTGTGCGGTGACGGGTACCCATGCGGGGCTTGTCAGGGGAAGCCGAACCTCAAGCGGAGAGGGAGTTTGTGGGCTTTGCCCCGGAAATCTTCTCACAAAAAAGCCTTGTAATAGGGATGTGATTGTGTTAGCATTTTAAGCCTAGCGAGGCTGCGGTAGCGAATCCGGCAAGATTCTGGCTGAGGCACGGAGCAGTTGCGTGTCGAGAGGGAGAGGCGTCATGGGGGCGTACACGGTGCGATTGTCGCCGGACGCGGCGAAAGTGTGGGAACTGAACCCCACCAAGCGCAATGGTGCATCGTGGCGGAGCTGTCAACTGTCGACGGCGATGCTTCAGGCCCAGATTCATGGGTGCAATATCTTCTTCATCGTTTCGCCCGAGGGAGAGTTGCTTGCACAGGGGGACACCGGTCTGTCCCGGGGCGAGGTTTCCCGGATGATTTCGCGGGCGTAGACGTTTCCCGATACTACTCCAGCGTGCCTGCCGCGAGGGCCGTCCCCGAATTCGCCGGACCGACGCTGTCGATCGCGTTCAATCCTCGTCCGCGTACTCGTCGTCCCAGTCCCGGTTCGGGCGAGAGCGGCGTTCAAGGCCTTTTCGGTTTTTTTCCGAGTCGCCCGCCTTGTCGAGCCGGTCGAGGCGTTCTTTGCCTTTTGCCTTGCGCCGGCGTTCACGGCGCTGAATGAGCTCATCGTTCCAACCGTAATCATCCGAGAAGTCGTCGGCGGGGGGCATTTCCCTTCTCCTTTTACCCAGAGTCACGCATTCGTATTAATTGTACTTCAGGCGGGCCACAAATCAATCATCCGCGGGCGTCCTGGAAGCGAATTCCCAGAAACCGGTAGAGGAGCTTTGCAAGGGTGAACTGCGGGTGATGGATGCCGGGGATGGGGGCCAGCTCCGACATGTCCAGGCCCACCACGTCGCGCACGTTGCACAGGCGCCGGAACAGGCCGTCCACGTGCTGCCAGTTCAATCCGCCCGGCTCCGGAGTGCCCGTTGCAGGCATCACCGCCGGGTCAAATACATCGCAATCGAGGGTCACGTAGACGTGTTTCCGGCAGGCGCCGATCACGCGTTTGATCCAGGACTCCTCTCCGGACGGGGTTGCTAGGATCTGTTGCGCGTAGATCACGGGCGTACGCAGGGCATCGGTTTTTTCGCGTTCTTCGCGGCACTGGCTGCGGATGCCCATCTGGACGATGTGGCTGTGGAAATCCATCACGCGGGCCATTGCGCAGGCGTGGTTCCAGGGCGAGCCGTCGTATTCGTCGCGGAGATCGCTGTGGGCATCGAGTTGGAGTACGGTCAGGTCCTCCCAGGCTTCGCAGTGGGCCTGAATGGCGCCGACAATCGCGGTGTGTTCGCCGCCCAGGGTGACGACGAACTTCCCCTGCTTGATCCAGTGGGCGGTTTCGTCGCGCAGCGCCTGGGTATACTGGCGCCCGTCCCGTTTGGCGGGCGCGACCGGCGGCAGGGTGGCGATGCCCGGAATGGCTGAGACCAGTTCTATTCCGAGGGCGGCGTCGAACAATTCCACCTGATGCGACGCGTTGAGAATGGCCTGCGGCCCTTTCGCGGCGCCCTTGCCATAGGAGGTCGTGCGCTCGAACGGCGCCTGCTGAACCACCACCGACGAGGTGCGCAACGCGGACTGGCTGCGCTCCAGTGCGAGAAAATTCTTAGAGGTAGGTAGTGCGCGCCGCATGGCTTTTATGCTGAACCGCGATCCAGTTCCTCAAACACGGCCTTCATCAGCAACGGCCACACGAGGGTGGCATCGGCGGGGACCTCCGCGTACATGCCGCCGTCTTCGGGGGCCACGAACTTGCCCCAGCTCACCCCTTCCGAATAGGTGCATCCCGAGAGCCCGCCCCAGTGGACCGGTTCGGGACAGATGCGCACGCCGTACTGGAAGCGCACCTCGGGAAGGCGGATGTTCAAGCGGTCGGAGGTGATGTCGTAGAACGGGGCCACCTGCTGCGACCAATTGCGGGGCACGCCGCCGCCGATGGTGAAGATGCCCAGGCGTTTGGCGCTGCCCGCGAACCGGGCGTAGTGCTGCAGGTCGATGAACGGATTGAACGGCGGCAGGGCCGTGAACACCGCCTGCGGATCGGCCGGGGCGCCCTCGCGAATGCCCTGGCGTTTCATGGCGGCCTTCATGGCCCACGTGGCAAAATCCAAGCCCAGTTCACTGTCCGTAAACGCGGGGATGAATACCGGCACGCCGCGCTGGTAGGCGCTGCGCAAAATGCCGGGGCCCTCATCCTGCTGGTCGAGGCGGCGGCCAATGGCCTGGCAAAACGAGGCGGAGGACCACACCCCGTCGGGCGGGTCCTCCGTCGCCAGTACATCCGCCACCAACTCGGCCACCGAGTTGAGGTTCGTTTCCATCTCCAAGGTGTCGTAAATGCGGTTGTACCCTTTTTCGAACAACTCAAGGTCGTTCGCGTCCGGGCTAACAGCGTAGTGAGTCAGGCCAATGGACTCAGTGAGCCCGTGGGCCATGAGCGCGCCGGTCGCCACAATGACGTCCACCAGACCACGGTCCACCATCTCGCAGATGATGGAACCCTGTTTGGCGACCGTCATGGCGCCGGACAGCGTCAGGACGACACGGCACTCCGCATCCCGGGCCATCGTCAGAAGGGTATCGAAGGCAAGACCGAGCTGTCGTCCTCCGAACGCCGTTCTGCCCATGCCCCGCACCAAGCCGGAGAACGACCCGACCGAATCGAGTCGCAGGCTTTCGAGCGGGCTTAGACCGTCTTGCCTGCCATCATGCAGATCGCGTGAGGACACCGATTCCCTCTCGATCCAAAGACGGTAACATGGCGCCTTGTTCGGCGTCTTGGTCCACCGCGAAGCGGCCGAATTCCCGCACTTCGACATCGCCCAGATCAACCTCCTCCCGGAGAAAGAACAGGACGTCGCGCGGATCGGTCGTTCCGCAGGTGAACATATCCATGGCAATCAATCCCAGGTCCGCATAGGAATGGGCAGAGCAATGGCTCTCATCCAGCATGACCACTGCGGCGAATCCGGGGGGGGAGTCCTGGCCAAATTTGTACCGGACTTGGGAGACGACGGTCGCGCCCGCACGTTCCGCGGCGCGTGCCATGGCATTCAGGACCAGCTTGTCGTTAAGGCACACTTCACGTGCCACATTGCGGCAATCAACTAATAGATGTCTTCCCTTATACAACTCATAAACCCTCCTTGTCGCATGTGTAGATGCGTCGCGCCGCCTTACGCACTACTCCTTGCTCAAGGGA
The DNA here is from genome assembly GCA_002348185.1 of Candidatus Hydrogenedentes bacterium UBA2224. Lineage (GTDB taxonomy): Bacteria > Hydrogenedentota > Hydrogenedentia > Hydrogenedentales > SLHB01 > UBA2224. The sequence goes on from DDYW01000084.1 coordinate 15,602, forward strand.
GGCCTGAGCTTGGGGACGGCTAATCCTCAATTCAACTACGCTTCGCGTCCAAAGCGGGCAAATTTAAACAAACAACGGGACCCTTGTCAAGAAAAAAATGCATTCTTGTCAAGCCACATTAGAAATGTCC
>DDYW01000194.1 GCA_002348185.1 Candidatus Hydrogenedentes bacterium UBA2224
GTTCGCCGCATACCGTTGGCAGAGCGTCACGCCGATTCCCGCTCCCAGGAAGCCCGCCAGAACCATCAGCACGGTCGAGGCGCCCATGGTCAATACGTTCCCCGAGAACAGGAGCCAGTCCAGTCCCAGAATGAGGCCGCCGGACCAGGGATGCAGAAGGGCCAGCCGGCTCGTTCGCGGCGCCGCTTCAACCGTTCTGCTCATTCCGAAGACTCCGGGCTTGTCGCTGCTGAACCCTGTCCCGCGCCGGCAGGCGCCGGTGCGGGTTACTTGAGCCGTTTGAGTACCTTCTCGCGATACCGCTCTTCATTGAGAGAGATCTGCTGCCGTTCGATCTCGGGATATTTCTGCAGCAGACCCTGCAGACGCGCGAGGCGTTCCTGGGTCGGGGGATGCGACGAGAAGATGGGAAGTGGATGGCCGCCGCCGGCACGCTGCTCTTCGGCGATCAACTTCTGCATGAACGACACCATGCCGTCGGGCCGGTAACCCGCGCGATACAGGAATTCCATCGCCAGGGCGTCGGCTTCGCGTTCATTGTCGCGACTGTAGTAGCTCATCATCCCCTGCCCGAAGACGCCCGACGCGATCTTGGCCAGTGTGCTGGGTTGTTCGCCGAGGAGAAGCTGGGTCAGTAGTTCATACCCGTACTGCTTGGTCATGGCTTCCCCGTGATGGTGTGCCGAGACGTGCGCGATCTCATGGGCCATCACGCCGGCGAGTTCCGCCTCGTTTTCACAGACTTTCAGCAGCCCCGTATAGAGGTACATGTGCCCCCCGGGCAAGGCAAATGCATTCACGGTGTCCGGGTTGTCGATCACCGTAAAGCTGTACTGCACATCCTGGCGCGTGGCCACCGTGCCGAGCCGGGCGCCAATCTCCGAAACGTAGGCCTGCAGCGCCGCGTCTGTGGAGATCTTCTCCTGCTTTTCGATCTCGGTCGAGAGCTGATTGCCCAGCTCAACTTCCTGTTGCGTGGAGAGAATATTGATCTGGATAGGCTGGCCTTCCAGGGTCATGCACCCCGCCGTTGCGAGAACGCACAGCATAAGCAGCACCGATACCTTGCGCATCGCCACTCCTTTCGATTGACTTGCACTCGCATTGCGCACTCTATCCTACGCTACTGCACAATATCCCGCAACGCCGCAATCAGGGCGTCCATTTCCTGCTCCGTTCCGATGCTGATCCGCAGCGCGTCCCGCAGCCGGGGAACGTCAAAATACCGCACGAAGATGCGGCGTTCCTTCAGACGCTCGAACACGGTCCGGGCCTCCGGCTTTCCGCCCCACCGGGCCAGCACAAAATTCGATTGCGATGGCGTCACCACAAAACCAAGCCCTTCCAGGGCCGCCGTGACGCGTTTCCGGGTGGCCACCACCCGGGCGGCATTGCGCTTCATATACTCGTAGTCGTTTAACGCCGCCAGGCCCACCGCCTGCGTCACCGCGTTCAGGTTATAGGAGTCCTTCGTCTTGAGAAACTCCGCGATGATGCCAGGTTGCGCCACCGCCAGGCCCAGCCGCAGGCCCGCCAGACTGAATGATTTCGAGAACGTCCGCATCACAATCACGTTCTCGTGGCGTTTCGCCAAATCCATGCAGTCGTCGTCCGCGAAATCCACGTACGCTTCATCAATCACCACCAGTCCCGGAAAACCGCTGCAGAAGCGTTCAACGTCCTGCCGTGGCGCGCAGACGCCCGTGGGGGCATTCGGCCGCGGCAGAAAACACAGACGCCCGCCGTGCCCGTAAAACGTCTCCGGAAGCTGGAACGCGTCGTCCAGTTCCACCGCTTCCACGCGCGCGCCGTGCAGCCGCGCCAGGGTCTCGTACAGGGTATAGGTTGGCCAGGTCGTCAAGATGCCGTCTCCGGGATCCACAAACGTGCGGACCGCCATGGCCAGCAGTTCATCCATGCCGTTGCCGGCGATGACCCATTCCGGTCCCGCGTACCCCTGAAGCTCGGCCCACCGGGCCCGCAGCCGCATCGACAGCGGATCGGGATATTTTCGCAGCGCATCGGCACTCACGTGCCTCAACGCTTCCAACGCCATGGGGGAGGGGGGATAGGGGTTCTCGTTGGTATTGAGCTTGATGACATCCGGGTCCTTCGGCTGTTCGCCCGGCACGTATCCTTCCACGTCGTTCAGCAATGCGCGTCCATACTTCATTTCCGTATCTCCACGGCCCGGGCGTGCGCCGTCAGCTTCTCGGAAGTCGCCAGCCGCATGATGTCGTCGGCATCCCGCTGCAGCCGTTCCTTCGAATACGAAACGTAATTGATCACTTTCCGGAAATCCTCCGCCGACAGCGGCGACGAAAACCGTGCCCGCCGTCCCGTCGGCAGGATATGGTTCGGCCCCGCATAGTAGTCTGTCACCGCGACCGGTGTTCCCCCGCCAAGCATCACCGCGCCCGCGTTGCGGATCTGTTCAAATACCGCCATCGGGTCCTCGACCTGAATCGACAGGTGTTCCGGCGCCAGCACATTCGTCAGGCGGATGGCATCGTCCAGCCCGGGAACCACGTACACCGTCCCGAAACTCGCCAGCGACTCCCGGATCGTCTCCGCCCGTTCCAGCAGCCGGAGTTCTTCCTCGATAACCGCCTCGACCTCGACCGGCAGTTCCGCGGACGGCGTCACCAAGATCGCCACCGAGTCGGGATTGTGTTCGGCCTGGGCCAGCATCTCCGCCGCGACCTCGCGCGGGTTCGCCTTTGCGTCCGCCAGCACCACCACTTCCGATGGCCCCGCTTCCATGTCGATCGCGCAGACCGACGACACGAGACGCTTGGCCAAGGTCACGTAGATGTTTCCCGGCCCCGTGATTTTCGGCACGGCCGGAATGGTCCCCGTGCCATAGGCCATCGCGGCGATCGATTGCGCCCCGCCGACCCGGAACACCCGCGTCGCGCCCGCGATCTTCGCCGCTGCCAGCACCAGCGGGTGGATCATGCCGTTAAAGGATGGGGGAGAGACCATGATGATCTCCTCGACCCCCGCCACCGACGCCGGCACGATGTTCATCAAGACCGATGACGGATAGAACGCCGTCGCGCCCGGCACGTAGACGCCCACGCGCTCCAGCGGCGTGATCCGCCGGCCCAGGATCGTGCCGTCGGCCGAGGTCTCCTCCCACGATTGCCGCAGTTCGCGCGCATGAAACACCCGGATGTTCTCGAGGGCGCGTTCCAGCGCGCCCACCAGGTTGCGGTCAACCTTCCCGAACGCCGCGTCTATTTCCTCCCGCTCGACCTCGAATTCGCCGGGGTCCAGGGCCACGCCGTCGAATTTCTGCGTAAACTCCGCTACAGCGGCGTCCCCGCGGACCCGCACGGCATCCACAATCGCCCGGGTGCTGGCAAGCTGTTGTTCGAGGTGTGCTTCGCCGCCCGCGGCCGCTTCTTCCCCTCGTTCAATGGTCCGGATCACGTTTTCCAATTGAGTACTGTTCGCTATGGTCAGTGTTCGCATATCTTTCTCCCTTTGGGAACACCGGGCCCGTAGAACATGCGCTTTATGCACACCCACCCGCTACCGGCCGGTCGGAGCCTGATCTGTTCGGAAGGAACCGGGGGCTAGTGCCGCACGCGCTGGATGTCCGCTCCGAGCGCGCTCAGGCGTTCCTCGATGCGCTCATAGCCCCGGTCAATATGATACACGCGCGCCACCGCCGTTTCCCCTTTTTCGGCGACCAGCCCCGCAAGCACCAGCGCGGCGCTTGCCCGCAAATCCGACGCCATTACCGGCGCGCCGCTCAGGCTCTTGACGCCCCGCACAATCGCCGCGTTGCCGTCCAGGTCGATGTCCGCGCCCATCCGCGCCAGTTCCGCCACCTGCATGAAGCGGTTCTCGAACACCGTCTCCCGGATCACGCTCGCGCCCTCGGCTACGCACAGCATGGCCATGGTCTGCGCCTGCAGGTCCGTCGGAAAGCCCGGGAAGGGCTGGGTCGTGATGTCCACGCTCTTGAACCCGTTCGTCGCCCGGGCGCGAATCCGCTGTCCCGCGATCTCGATTTCCACACCCGTCTCATGCAGCTTCTGCAGAAAGCTCGTCAGATGCTCCGCGGAGGCGTTCTGGACCGTCACATCGCCGTGCGTCGCGACTCCCGCCAGCAGAAACGTCCCCGTTTCGATGCGGTCCGGGATAACGGCATGTTCCGCGCCCCCGAGGGCGTCCACTCCCACGACCGTGATGAGATCCGTCCCGGCGCCGGAGATCTGCGCGCCCAGCTCGTTCAAAAACTCGGCCAGATCAACGATCTCGGGTTCTCGCGCGGCGTTCGTCAGACGCGTCACGCCTTTCGCGCGGCACGCCGCCATGAGGAGATTTTCCGTCGCCCCCACGCTGGGAAAATCCAACGCGATGTCGGCCCCTTTCAGCCGTCCTTCCGCCACCACGTACCCTTCTTCAATCGTTATGCAGGCCCCGAGGGCTTCGAGCCCTTTCAGATGGATATCCACCGGACGTGTCCCGATGGCGCACCCCCCCGGCAGCGACACCCGCGCCTTTCCGAAGCGCCCCAGCAGGGGGCCCAGCACGAAAAACGAGGCACGCATCTTCCGCACCAGGTCGTAGGGCGCCTCCTGCGACCCCACGCCCGAGGCGTCCAGAGTCATCGAGCGCCCCGTGAAATCGATCCGCATGCCCATCCCGGACAGGATCTTGTCCATTGTGAACACGTCGTGAAGGCACGGCACGTTGTGGAGCACGCACGGCTCCCCGGAGAGCAAGGCCGCCGCCATCAGCGGCAGCGCCGCATTCTTGGCCCCCCGCACGTAGACCGTGCCGTGAAGCGGGCGGCCGCCGCGAATCAGGATCCTGTCCATGCGTGTGCTGTGCTCCGTTAACCCGCCGCTGGCCCCGGTAAAAAACACAGGCCCAAAGCCGTGGGAGGCTCTGGGCCGGAATACGTTGCCCCAACTCAGCCTATTGATTGGGCGGGGGCGATGCCTCCCCGGCGTCGCCTGCGGGCGTCTCTGCTGTAGATTCATCCACAACGGCCGCCGGAGGTTCCACCGGAGCGCTTTCATCGGCCGCCGTCGCCGCTGCCGGCGCCGTGGCGGGGACGCCGGCTTCCGCGCCGGCCGTTCCTGCCTCCGGAGCCCCGGGTGCCGCGGCGGGCGCATCCGGCGCCGCTCCGATGCCGCCCTCCTCGTACCCACTCATGTCAATCGTCTCGGTCTCGACGAGTTCCGGGGCCTGCCCTTTCGTGATCCTCCCCGCAAGGAGAGACATCGCCAGGGCCAGCACCAGGAACATACCCGCCATCACGTACGTAATCTTCACCGGAAGGCTCTTGCTCATCCGCGGGCCGAATACCGTGTCCGCCCCGCCGCCGCCCAGGCCGAAGGCGCCCGCGAATCCGACGCCTTTGCCTTTCTGAAGCAAGACCACGGCTATCAAGCCCAGACACGCGGGAACGTACAGGATTACGCAAACCCACCACAGCCAGTTGTGAACCGAATCAAACATCCGCGTAGATTTCCTCTCGGGCCGTCCGGTTTCGCCCCGCCCGTCCGGGCCAGGACTACTCGGGACCGTCCCTTTGTCATGCTTTGCCGGACTAGAGCGACTTCCTCACCAGCTCTGCAAAACCGTCGGCCTTCAACGAGGCCCCGCCCACCAGCGAGCCATCCACATTCGGCTTCGCCATCAACGAGGCCACATTATCCGGCTTCACGCTGCCGCCGTACTGTATCCGAACCTTATCGGCAACCGCCTCGCCAAATTGGTCCCGCACCAGACCGCGCACAAACGCGTGCGCCTCTTCGGCCTGTTCCGGGGTGGCCGTGACGCCCGTGCCAATGGCCCATACGGGTTCGTACGCGAGCGAGGTGTTGTCAAAATCGGCTTCCGACAGCCCCATCAGGCCGTTGGTGACCTGGCGCACCAGCACATCGTTCATCCGGCCGCTTTCGCGCTCTTCCAGGGTCTCGCCAATGCAGAACATGACGTTCAACCCGCTGGCCAGCGCGAACCGGAGCTTCTCATTCAGAAACTCGTCAGATTCGTTGAAATACTGGCGCCGTTCGCTGTGTCCGATGATTGTCCAGGTGCATCCCGCGTCTTTCAGCATCTGCGGCGAAACTTCACCCGTATAAGCGCCGCTCTCCTTGGTGAAACAGTTCTGCGCGCCGACCTGGATGTTCGAGCCCTTCAGCGCATCCGCAACCGCCTGAAGGGCCGTAAATACCGGGCACACAACGATATCGACCCCGTCAACGTCCTTCACAAGCGGTTTCAGCGCATTGACCAGTGCCAACGATTCGCCCACCAGCTTGTTCATTTTCCAATTACCCGCGACCAGTGGTTTTCTCACGAGATCCCCTTCCATTTTCAGGCCCGCGAATCAGCGGTTTCCGCAATTCTCAGAATCAGCTCACAAGCCTACCACAACGCCTTGCCATGAGGCAAATGCCCGCGGCCAACGCGATTCTCCCGGCCGCGCGCCGTGAACCCAGAACCGACCGGCCTACTTTGCCTCGCCCAGGTGGGCTGCGCGGGCGCTTCGATGGCTGCCCAGTGCCGCCAGACCCGAAAAATAGCTCATCATCCAGCCGCGAAAATCATCAATGAGTGAGTAAAACAGCGGAACCACGAACAACGTCAGAATCGTGCCTGTCGTCAGACCGCCAATCAGGGCCTTGCCGAGGCTGTGAAACGCTATCTCGCCCCCGACCCCGCCGCCCATGGCGAGCGGCACGCAGCCCAGGATGGTCGTCAGCGCCGTCATCATCACCGGGCGGAACCGATCCCGGCCGGCCTGCAGGGTTGCCCGCATGCGTTCCGCGCCGCCTATGCGCAACTGGTTGATGTGATCCACGATGACAATGCCGTTGTTCACAATCACCCCCACCATCAGAAACATCCCGATATACGCGATCGTATCCATCGACGTCCTTGTCAAGAACATCGTCCACCAGACCCCCATGAAGGCCACTGGTATCGTCGTCAGGATCGACAGCGGCAGAATAAAGGACTCGAACAGCGCGCCCATTACGAGGTAGATCATCACAATCGCCAGCACGATCCCCGTGATGAAATTCGCCCGGTCCTGCGCGAGTTCGATCAGTTCATCGCCGAGCTCGATCGTATATCCGCGCGGAAGCGGAAAACTGGCGGCCAGGTCTTCCAGATGTTTCTTGATCGTGACCAGATCCTCGCCGCTCACGTTTGCCGTTATCGTCGTCACGTTCTTGGAGTTAACCCGTGTGATCTGCTTCGAACTGTACGCCTTCTCGAAGCGGACAATGCGGTTCAGCGGCACCAGTTCCCCTCCCGGAGTCAGCAGGGAGACATTGTCAAGGCTGGTCTTGCGTTTGCGATCTTCCTCCCGGAACTGCGCCCAGACCGCGATCTCGCGGCCTTCCCGCTTCATGTAGGGGAGCCGGGTGCCGCGCAACGCAAAATCCACCGTCCTCGCCACAATCAGCGGATTGATCCCAAACCGTTTCGCCAGCGCTTCGTCGATGCTGATCTGCACTTCCTGCCGGTCGCGCTCCGCGTCCGTTTGCACCTCGCTCATATTTGGAATCTGCGCCATGAGTCCGCTGAAATGCTGCGCCTTTTCCGCGAGAATCGCCGCATTGTCTCCCCGCATCCGCACCCGGATGGTCCGGGTCGCCCCCTCCGACTGAGCGATTGTGAATCCCAGTTCGGTTCCGGGAAGGCGCGTGCCCGTGTCGCGCGATGAGAACCGCTGCCACAGGATGTCCATTACTTGTTCCGTGGAAAACGGTGGTACCTTGCCCCCCGGGTACTGATCCGCGTCGTAGAGGAAGCAACTGATCTCTCCGCCCTCGGGGCCATAGTTCACGAATACATTTTCGATCCCCAGTTCATCCCGCTGCGCGTTGAGCGAATTCAGCAACTGGTCCATGACCGCCTTGGCCATGTCCATATCAAAATTCTGGTCAAAGTCGACCGCAATGCGCACTTCCCGCGTGTCAATCTCGGGCATGCCCTGCATGCCCACGTGCCGGAACGGACCTATTGCGGTGATCACTCCGAACAGAAGTAACAGCAATACCGACGCCAGCCGCCAGCGCATTACCCAGTGAAGGACCCCAACATAACCATTGATTATGCCGTGCAAAGGATGGACACGGCTGATCAGGCGAACCAGCCGGATAAACCACCGCCCGAACACCCGTTCCGCGCATGCGACTATCCGGTGCAGAAGCGGATGCTCCGACAGATTGGACAACTCCTTCATGCGGCTGCTCGCCAATGGAATCACCGTCAGCGCGATCACCAGACTGGCCACCAGGGAGACGGTAATCGGCAGGGAAAACTGCCGCATATGCTGCCCCATCTCGCCGCTCTGCATGAACAACAACGACACAAACACGACGATCGTTGTGAGCGTCGACGCCGTGATCGCCATCCCGACTTCCGAGGCCCCCCGCCGCGCGCTCTCGAACGCATCCAGCCCGAGCTGCCGGTACCGGTAGATGTTCTCGATAACCACAATCGCGTTGTCTACCAGCATCCCGAGCGCGATGATCAGCGCGCACATCGTCACGATATTCAAGGTCATCCCGATGAAATACATCACCACCAGGCTGACCACCACCGACGCCGGAATGGCCAGCGCAACCACCAGCGTCGGACGAATTCGCAGCAGAAACAGGAAAAGAACCACGACTGCAAGCAAACCGCCCGATTTCCCCGCCCCGATCAGGCTGTCCAGAGACTGGCGGATCAGTTGCCCCTGGTCGAAAAACACGTAGATATCCAAATCCTTGAAATCCGGTTCCTGGCGTGCCTTTTCCAGGGCCTCGTGGACCCGCTCGCAGGTCGCAATCGCATTGGCCTCCGCCTCTTTCCGGACCAGAATGAACGCCCCGCCCTTGCCGTCCACCATGAATTCGCGCTGATACTCCCGCGCCTCAAACCCCACATTCGCCACGTCCCGTACCCGAAGGCCGTTCCGGCCAATCGTCAGGTTCGAAATCTCGTCCGGATGCGTAAACTCGCCCAGGGCCCGCACGTAGAATTTCGTCGGCCCGTCCTTCATCTCGCCCACCGTGATGTTCAGGCTGCTGCGTTGGAGCTGGGCTACCACCTCGTACATGGCCACATGGTGTGCCCGAAGCGCATCCTGATCGAATTCAATCAGCACCTCCTGCTCCGGCTTGGTGAACACCTGGACTTCCGCCACGCCGTTCACACGAAGCAGCTTCGGCTGAAGCACGGTCCGGACGCGGTGCGCCAGTTCCTCTTCATCCACCGCGCGGCCCAGCCCGATCAGCAGGATCGGCAGCGACTGGGAACTGAACCGAAACAGATAGATGTCGTCCACGCCCGACGGCAGCTTAAGGCGCAGCCGCTCCATACGGTCCCGTACTTCCGAGGTCGCGAGCGACATCTCGGTGTCCGAATCAAACAAGAGGCGAATGTTGCACCCGTCGCTGTCGGAGGTGGTCGTAATGCGTTTGAGGCTCGATACCGTGCGGAATTCGCCCTCCGCCGGAATCGCGATCTCCGCCTCCACCTGTTCCGGCGTGGCGTTGGGGTAGGGAATGGTACAGCTCATCATCGGGAAGTCCATCCGGTGGATGAACTCCAGGGGGATCTTGTGCCACGCAATGACCCCCAGTCCCATCACCGTGAGCACCAGCATCGTGACGGTGATCGGCCGCTTGAGTGCAATTTCCGTCAGGCCGAACTTCATGTCTTGTCCCGGCCGCCAAACAGATAATAGGCCATCGGGATAATCACCAGCGTGAGCAGGGTGGCCGACGACAGCCCCGCCATCACCGTGACGGCCATCGGACGCCGGATCTCCGCGCCTTCTCCGGACGATAACGCCATCGGAATCAGGCCCAGAACCGTCGTCAGAGTCGTCATCAGGATCGGGCGCAGTCGGACCAGACCCGCCTGCACGACGGCTTCCCGCTTGGGCATGCCCCGCGCCCGCAACTGGTTCACGTAATCCACGAGCACAATGGCGTTATTGACGACGATCCCGGCCAGAATGATCCCGCCGATAAACACCATGATGTTCAGGTTCATCTTGAAAAGATACAGAACGTACACCACACCGATAAATGCCAGCGGCACCGAAAACAGTACCAGCGCCGGGTGCAGGATCGACTCAAACTGGCACGCCATCACCACGTACACCAGGAAGATGGCCAGCAGCAACGCAAACTGAAGGCTTTGATACGAGGTGGCCAATTCGCGGTTCTGCCCTCCGAGGCTCCAGTCAAAATCTTCCGGCATGCGGATTTGCGACACCCGCGCCTCGATATCCCGCGACACAGCGCCCAGGTCGCGCCCTTCCACATTCGCCGTGACCAGGGCCACACGGCGCTGATCGATGCGCCGGATCTCGCTGGGCCCCTCTTTCACGTCGATGGTGGCTACGGTCTCCAGCGGGATCGGCGGTGTTCCCTCGATCACGGACACCTGGCGCAGGTCCCGGAGGCTGTTCAGGCCCGCCCGGTCCGTCCGCACCCGAATGTCCACTTTTTCGCCGGCACGGTTGAACTCGGTCGGCGCCTCGCCCTGCACTTCATTCCGCAACCGCAGAGCCACCTGATCGGGGGTCAGGCCCTTCGCGGCCAGCAACTCACGGTCCAGCCCGATAATCACTTCCGGGTAGCCCCGTTTCATATTCAGTTCCGCGTCTTTCAGCCCCGGAGTGCCTTCGATGCTCGTCAGGATTTCCTGCCCCACCGTGCGCAGGGCGTCAATATCGTCGCCCTGAATCTGAAGCTCGACGGCGAACTTGAAACTGAACAGCGCCGGAAGCGTAAACGTGATCTCGTCGCCGGTGCGGGCAATGATCTCGCGCCGTATCTGCTCGATGATCGCGTCCTGGTACTGCGCGTTTTCGTCCGGGTCCTTCAGGGTGACCGTGAACTCGGCCACGTTTTCGCCGCGCTCGCTTTCCGCTTTCGACTTTTCCGAACCCACTTCCACGCTGACGGTATCGACCAGGGGGAAGCTCCGGACGATCTTCTCTACCTGGATGGCCCGCTGCTCCGTCTGCTCGATCCGTGTACCCGGGGGCGCTTCCATGCGGATGCCGAATTCTCCCTGTTTCAGCGGCGGTATCAGTTCCGTGCCCAGCCTGGGTATCAGCCATCCCGCATGCACCGACAGGCCAAGCACCCCAAGCAACACCAGGGCGCTGAAGCTCAGGCTGAACCTCAGAAGCAGTTCGTAGCTCTTACGGAACCCGTTAAAGACCCTCTCGAAAAGCCAGAACGGGACCCATACAAGCAGCCGGACGGTCTGGCTTATCATCCAGTAGACTGCGACCAGCAACAGCGAGACCGGGAACGCGATCGAAACAAGCAGAGCCATGAGCGACATCAGGAATACTCGCACGACGAACAGGATCAGCAGGCACGGCGCCAGCACCACGCCCTTCAGGAGCGCTGCGAGATTCCCCAGAGCGCCTCGCTGGGCGCGTTCGCTCCAGACAGCCGTCAGCGGCCGGAAATCGTGGCGCGCGGCCTTTCCCAGCCACGCCGCCGCATACTTCCCCCCGCGCGGCGCCAGGCCGGCCAGCGAGGCCAGGCGGCCCTTGCCGGCCCCCCGGCCGTCGTGGTACGCCCGCAACATCCAAACGACGTCGCGGTCCGCCAGCAGCCTGAGCGCCGGCCGCGAAGCCACCATTGGAATCAGATAGAGCGCGACCAGCAACGACGCCAGCAGCGAAAACGTCACCGTCAGGGCCAGATCGCCGAACAACTGGCCCGCGATGCCCTCCACGAACGCCAGAGGCAGGAACACGGCGACCGTCGTCAGGGTGGACGCAGTCACCGCGCCGCCCACTTCGTTGGTGCCCCGGTTCGCGGATTCGGTCGTGCCGTCCCCCTCCTCCGTGCAGCGGAAAATACTCTCCAGCACCACGATCGAGTTGTCCACAAGCATGCCTACGCCCAGCGCCAGGCCGCCCAGGGACATGATGTTCAGCGAGACCTCCCGCATGAACATCGGCACAAACGTCGCAATGATCGAAATTGGGATCGAAATCCCGATGATCAGGGTGCTTCTCAGTTGCTTCAGGAAGAAGGCCAGGATGATCAACGCCAGCAGACCGCCCTGGATGGCGGTATTCTGGACTTCTTCGATCGACGCCACGATAAACCGCGACTGATCGCTGACCAGCACGAATTCGCTGTGGTCCGGGTCCGGAAGGCGCGAGAGCAACGTCCTGCGGAGATCCTGGCTCCGGCGCTCTTCTTCGTCTTCTTCTCCGGCATTCCGCAGCCGCTCCACACGCTCCGCCGCCAATTCCCAGAAACTGAGTTTCCGATCAAATCCAAACAGGTCCTTGACCTTGTTGCACACTTGAACCGTGTTGGCGTCGCCCCACTTGTAGATCTCGAGTTCCACCGCCTCGCCGCCGTTCAGGCGAACCACCGTGTCGCGGTCCTTTTCCCCCAGGATGACCTCCGCGACCTGAGACAATGCAATCGGAATGCCCGTCGGCGTCACTATGAGCGTTTCGCCGATTTCCGACACCGATTTATATTCGTTCACCGTCCGAACCAGGTATTCCGTCTTCCCTTCTTTGAGCCGCCCGCCCGACAGGTTGATGTTCTGCTGCGCGAGCGAGTTGCTGATGCTGTCCAGGTTCAGGCCGAGGTTTTTCAGTTTTTGCGCGTCAACCAGGACCTGGATTTCTTCCTCGCGTCCGCCCTTCACCAGTACCTGCGCAATGCCCAGCTCCCCTTCCAGGTCGCTTTTGATATGGCGTTCCGCCGACTCGCGAATCTGGGTCAGGCGCTCCTGCTGCCGGGCAACGTCCTCGGACGTGTCCACAATGGCTACCCGCATGATCGGGTCGAGCGTCGGGTCGTAGCGCAGGATGACCGGATTCTGCGTTACTTCCTCCGGCGGCTCAAACAGGTCCAGACGGTCGCGCACATCCTGCTGGGCCGTGTTCATGTCCGTGTCCCACGTGAATTCCAGCACGATCTCAGACAGGCCCGGCGAGGACACACTGCTGATCTGCACCATGCCCGGCACGATGGCCAGCGTTTCTTCCAGCGGACGCGTCAGCAGCTTTTCCACGTCCTCCGGGGCCGCCCCCTCGTACTCCGTGCGCACGGTGAGCGTGGGGTAGGAGATGTCCGGCATGAGGTTGATGGAAAGGCCTTCATACGATTTCCAGCCGAACACCACCAGTGTCAAAAACACCATCGCGGTCGTGACGGGGCGGCGGATGGCCAGGCGGTACTCTGTGGGGGGGGACTGGGCTTCGCTCATACGTATGTTTGACACTTCCTGCGATCATCGCGCGTTCTGATGCGCATATGAAATACCCCGTCAGCCAGGCTCAACACACGGATCATGAGATGGCTACGGCAACCGGTGGTGCGGCTGATTAGACGCTTGGGGGGTCTCTCTCTTCTTCTTGGCTTCTTCCGCCGCCTTCAGCGCTTCCTCTGCGCTCAATCCCGCGCTCTTGGCCAGTTCTTTCTCTGCCGTCGTGATGCTGATCCGCGTTCCGGGTTTGAGGGTCTGCTGCCCCAGGGTCACCACCAGATCGCGCTCATTCAATCCCGCAACAATCTCCGATTCATCGCTGTCCTCGAGGCCCACCTCCACCTCGACGCGTTCCGCAACCCACGGGTCCGTTTCATTCGCATCGGCCGGCGCTGCCGCACTGTCCTCCGCCGCGGGGGCGTCCGTCGCGGTTTCGGCGCCTTCCTCCGCCTGCATCTCCGACTGCTCGTCTCCAGACGCCTCTGTTTCCGCATCCGCGCGGCGCGCCACAAAGACGTACGTGCGGGCATTCTCCTCGATCACCGCATCCTTGGGTACCAGGAGCACGTTCTCGTGCGTCTCCATCACCAGGCGAACCCGCGCAAACGCCGATTCCCGCAGCCGTTCCTGCGTCGCCCGGTCCAGGCTCATGACCACTTTGATCGTGCCGCTCGTGGGATCAACGCTCGGATTGATGCGGGTGATGCGCGCCTCGAATTCCTCGCCGGCAATCGCGTCTACCGTGAATTTTGCGGCCTGGCCTTCGCGGAGCTGCATCAGGTTCTTCTCGGGGGGGCTGATCACAAGCTGGTACGACGACGGATCCACGACCGAAAACGCCGGCGTGCCTGTCGAAACAAGCATCCCCACCTGGATGTGCCGGTGGGTCACCACCCCGGTGATCGGCGCCCGAATGGTCAGGTTGGCCAGCCGAACTTCCTGAATCCGGCGCGTCGCCACCGCGTTTTCGAACGCAAACTGGGCCGCGTCCCGATCCTGTTCCGCCAGGATTCCCGCGTCAAACGCCTGCCGTGCCCGTTCGTGCGCCGTCTTCCGTTCGCTTTCCGCCACCAGCGCCTGGCGTAACGAGGCCTCCGCCTCCGCCTTGTCCAGCTCCGCCAGCACCTGGCCTTCCTTGACCGTGTCCCCCTCGTCCGCAAAAACGGCCACGCAGGTCCCGACGCCTTCCGACGTCACATCTACACGGTTTTCCGCCTCGATACGCGTGGTGGTCTCAAAATACGCCGAAATATCGCCCCGCGCCGGGCTGCCGACCTCCACCGGGATGACGATCTCCTCGATGGTGAATTCCGGCGCCGCCTGCGCGGCATTGGAGTTGGTCTTCCCGCCCGTGGTACCGCCGCACCCGAACACTACCGCTAATGCTGCCGCCAATCCCAGGATTCTCGAATATCTCTGCATCGTTCCTCCACGCAGGACGGGAATCTCGCTCCAGATAATGCGCTCCGTTCACAAATCGGCGCATGGTAAAGGGTCTCGCATGGGAAGTTCAACCGCGCACATGCGGTTTTCCTGCCTGCGGCCTGAATCCACGATGGTTTGACCCCCCAGGCCGGTCCGAGGTTTCATGCGTACACACAGAGGGGATGGGCGAGCGCGAGCCCCTGGCCCGGCGCCTGTGTCCGCCGGGAGTCTAGAGCCGCCCGCTGTCTCGCATGTGCTTCCGGCTCGCGTTCCGGTGCTTGATGCGGATTCCCGGGTCATACTCCGGATCGCCGCTTCTCCGCCACTCGTCAATGAGATGTTCAATGCGCATATCGTATTGGGGGGCATAGTTGTTAAGCAGGTAGGTCAATTCGCTCTTGATCCGTTTGGCTTTCCCATCCCCGCTTTCGCTCATCTTCGTTCGAAGTTCTTTTAACCCCGCTTCAATTTGCCTGGAATAGTTGCCGCTGGTATGCACATCGCTTCGGGGCCCCTTCACCGTGCGCTTGGCTTCTTCCCGGACCGCCATCTTCCATTCCGATTTCGAACGCGCCTTCATGACAGACCTCTCCTCTCAACCCGGAACCCACGCCTCTGTTAATTATGCTGTAAGCTCCGAATATGATCAAACCCGGCGCGCCGTATTCTCCGAATCAGCGTAGGATTTTGTCGCGAACGCTACTATTGCCAACAGGTTACACTGTAAACCGCCCCGGAGCGTCCCGGATGCCGTTCCGCGTCTGTCCCAACCCGAAGCGCACGTTCGCACCCGTGATGACCGCGGCCTAACCGATACCTTCCCCGGACGTACGGCCCCGAGTCGGCAAAAATTTCCTGATCGTATTGCCACGCGACTGCGTCCATGATACACTAGCCGTTAGTTAGTTGACATTCACTCAGGATGCGCAGATGTCCTGTGCGGAATAGCCGTGCGGCTCGAGCAGACGGGCCTGTACTTCGGGGAGTTCGGTACCAAGAGGAAGACCAGTGCCAGGCGGGCCTCCAGACAACTCCAATCAACGTCCCACGGACCCTTCAGAAGAGGCCGTGCGGCCCTCGGGGGCGCTGCCGGATTCCGGCGGGCCCCACGATGCCGCGGCGGTGAACCCGCCGGATCTTGATGCCTTGATCCAGAGTCTGCAGAGCCCTGATTCAAGTGCCGTGGGAGAGGGCGCTACCATCCATGTCCCTTCCGAGGTTGACCCCGCTCTTCATCTCCCGGATCCTGCCGACATGGACGAGATCATCGCCTCCCTCGCAGGTGATCAGGACGAGCGAAGCATTGAAGTGGCCACGGGCGCACCCCGGGCAACGGCGCCCATCGTCCCGCCGCTCGACGAATTCACCTCCGAAGCCAACCCGGGGCAGGATCTCGCCGTGAGCGGTCAGGATGCTCCCGTTGCGGACTTTGCTGCCCTGGATACCCTTCTTGCGCAGGTCGATGACAGCTTGAGCAACGGGCGAGAGGACGCGGAACCGCATGCGGACACCCCTCTGCAATCCCGCGATGCTGCTTGCCCTGAAGCACCGGACGTCTCCTCCCAACCAGGTGACGCGCCTCGTGCCCCCCGAGTGCCCGGGGACGAGAGCAGACCCTCAATCGACGCAAGTGCCTTGGATGCGTTCATTTCGGAGGCTGGCGAGGCCGCTGTCCCCGCCATGGATGCCCTGCGGCAAGCCCTTTCCGGGGAGCCCCCCGCAGCGCTTGCCGAAGCGCCCGTTCAGCCGCAGAGTCCTGAGCCGGCGAAACCCGTTCCGTCCCTGGCCGAACCGGCGCCTCCGGACGCCGACGACATGGACGCCATCATTGCCGCACTTACTGGAGACGCGCCGGGCGCTGGCGAGGATGTCGGCTCGGAAAACCTCGCAGCCGCCGGGACGGTCCAGGAACGCAAGGATACCGACGAAACCGCACGGGAGGCGATTCACGACCTCCTGAAAAAGGCGCCCGCCGCCTCCGCAAAACCGGCGGCGCCGCAGGCGCCCCGGGGTTCGGCCCCGATTTCACCTCAAGCGGCCAGTGAAGTGGCCAAGGCTTCCCCTTCCGACGAACCGAAACACACCCGGTCGCCGATGCTGCTCCGCCTGCCCCTTCCACTCCTTGCCAAAGCGGGGGCCTCACTGGCCGCGGGCCTGCTCTTCGGACTGGCCGCGTACGTGCTTCTGTCAAATTACACCTCGCGCGTGCCCGAGCTCGATGTCCCCGATGTTGCCAGAACCCAGGACCTCGAACCGGTGATGGAGCAGGCGAGAACGGCCATCGCCGCCGGCGACCACGCCGCCGCGGCGCGCCTGCTCGAGGCGCCGTTGCGCGCCGCCCCGCCCAGCCCGTTACGGACCAAAGCCGAATTGCTGAGACTCGAAGCCGCCTACCGGGCCCTGCCGCCCCAGGCCGCCAAGTTCGAGATTGAAATCGTCAACAGTTATATCGACACGTTCCTGGCACAGGCTTCGTCGCATCCGAGGACGCCGGAAATCCTGCAATGGAAGGCAACCCTCTATGAGCGCGCCGATGTCCTGTTTGCGGCCTACGACGTCTACAACCAGCTTCTCACCGCCTACCCCGACCTGCCCAACAGGCCGGAACTGCTTCTTCGCGCAGGCCGTCTGGCCCTCGATACCGGGCGCTACACCGATGCCGCCGGCCAGCTCGAGCGCCTGGTCAAAACGTTCCCCGGAGCGCCGCAGGCCGCACACGGCACGCTGCTCCTCGGGGAGGCCATGGTCCACCTCGGCAGGCAGGCCGAAGGCGAGGCGCTCCTCACGCGGGTCGCCCAGGCGAATGCCCACAGCCGTCTGGGGGCCGACGCCTGCACCGCGCTGGGGCGTATGGCCCTGGACCGCGGGGACTACCCGGCCGCAATCTCGCTGCTCAAGACGCGTCTCCAGTCGGGAACCACCAGTGACGGCAATGACGAAGTCCTCCTCATGCTTGCAAAGGCCTGCCGGGCCGCGAATCAGACGCAGGAAGCCCAGGATGCCTTGCGCGATATCATCCGGTTCTTTCCCGAAAGCGCCTCCGCGCCACAGGCGTATCTCGAGCTGACCCACATGCTGGATTTGGCGGGCAGGCGCGATGACGCCCTGCGCATCGCGTCCGAGGCTGCTCACAGACATCCCGGCAATCCTGAGATCCTGCTGCGTTACGCGCACTTGCGCGAGCTTGACGGCGATGCCCGCGGCGCCGCCCAGGCACTCCTCTCGGCCGAACAGGCCGGCGCATCCGATCCCCAGATACTGTTGACCGCCGGCAACCAGTTTCTCAAGGCAGGATATTCGGACGACGCGGAGAAAACGTTCCATCAACTGCTCGCGGCATTCCCCGGCACGCCGCAGTCAATCGCCGCCAATGTTGCTTTGGCGAAGCTTGCGTTTAAGCGCAATGAATCCGGCCGCGCCATGGCGCTCATGCTGGACATGGCCCACCTGGCCCAGAACACGCCGCAGGAAATCGAGGTCATGCTGGCCCTGGGCGAGATGTACCAGGAACTTGGGTTGCTCGACCAGGCCGCCGAGACGTACCGCGGGATCGCCGCCCGGGCGTCCGAACCGGAAATCCTTGCCCAGGCCGCCCGGGCGCTGTACAGGGCCGGGGCATGGTCCGAGGGAAATGAAGTCGCCCGCCGGGTCGAGGTCGCAACACTGACCCCTTCCACGGCCTATGCCTTTCTGATGGAATACGGCCATGCCATGCGGCTCGCCGATTCGAGCAAAGCGCTGCAACTCATGGAACAGGCCCATGCCGAGTATCCCGGGGAGCGGACCATGAGCCAGGTCCAGCGGCTTGTCGAGACCGGCCTCGCTCTGGACCGTTTCGACCGGGCCCTGGCGATCGCGGAAGAACTCTCCGCAACGGTCGATTCCGCGAACGCCGAAGACTACCGTGAACTCCTCATTGCCTGTGGCGACTACGCCATGCAGCGCCAGGATTACGCCCAGGCCGCCACCTGCTATACGAAGGTCCTCGAGGTGAATGATCGGGATACCCGGAACGCACAGTGGGCCCGATTCCAGCTCGCCAGCGCGCTGCATGCTCTCGGCAAGCTCGAGGAAGCCCGGCCTCTCCTCGACGCCATTGCCGCATCCACGTCGCCGTGGGCCGCCGAAGCCCAACTGAAACTCGGGTATCTGGGCTTGCGCGCCCGCATGGACGGAACTTCCGATACCCCGGATCCGTCCGGAGACCAGGCGCCATGACGGACCATTCGATTGCCGCGCGCCTCGCCGACTGCTTCCGCCGTCAACTCGAGCTGTTCAACCACATGATCGAGGCGCACGCCGCGCTGCCCCGCGACCCCGAGGCGCCCGAGTGGACGGAGATCCTGCGCCTTCAAACCCAGTTTTCGCGCGATCTGGCGGCGCTCGAGCAGGAATTCCAACTCCTCAAACGGGAATGGGATCATACGCCTGACATCGAGCCCAATGCGCGCAGCCAGATGCGTGAACTCGCCGAATCAGCCCGCCACATGACCGGCGAACTCGCGCGCGCAAACGCCGCGAACGCGGCTCAGGTCGCTGACATGATGCGGGAAGCCAGGGAACAATGGGCCACGCTGCAACGTGGCAAACGCATCCTGCGTAAGCTCCGCGCGGGCGAACCGGGCGACGCCGGTTTCATCGACAGGAAGGCATGAACGACCCGAACGACGTCGACAGAATGAGGGCGCTCGAGTCCGCCTTCACCGAGTTTACCCGAACCACGGCCGCCATGGGGGAATGGTACCGCTCGCTGCAGGCGCGCGTGGATGAGCTGGACAGGGAACTGGAAGACAAGAACCGCCAGCTCGCGTTCGCCAACGATTACCTGAACTACATTCTCGAGAGCATGTCCGACGGGGTGATTGCCGTTGACACCGCGGGCGGCATCACCCGCTTCAATCGCGCCGCGTCCGAAGTGCTCGGCTATGCTGCCGGCGACGTCGTCGGAAAACCGTTTCACGAAGTGTTCGGGCGCGAATTCGCCGCGCCTCCCGGCGGCCGTCATCCCATGGAACTCCGGACCCGGAACGGCCGCACCGTCCCTGTAAGTGAACGCGATGCCCCCATCGCCGATCGCAACAATCAGCGGATCGGCACCGTCAAGGTATTCGAGGACCTGTCCGAGCTCGAAACCCTGCGCCAGCGCGTCCGCCAGAAAGACCGTCTGGCCGCTTTGGGCGAAATGGCCGCGACCGTCGCGCACGAAATCCGGAATCCCCTGGGCGGGCTTAAAGGATATGCCGCCCTCCTCGCGCGCGACCTCGCCCCCGAAGACCCGCGCGCCCGGCTGGTGTCCAAAATCATCGATGGCGCGAACCAGTTGGAACTGGTGGTCTCTGACCTCCTCGAGTACACGCGGCCGGTCCAGCTCCGGCTCGAAGACACCCCCTGCGCCGAAACGGTCGACGCCGCCCTCCGGTATCTCGGCGAGATCCCCCCGGACATACGGGTACTCAACCACGTCTGCAACGCGCATCGCGTGCTCGCGGACGGCATGAAACTCCGCCAGACGCTTCTCAACATTCTCCAGAACGCCATCCAGAGCATCGATGGCGCTGGCGAGGTCACCATTACCTCGGAGCAGGACGCCTCCTCGACAGTCTTCACCATCCGGGACACGGGGCGCGGCATCAAGCCCGACTTGTTGGAAAAGGTCTTCTCGCCCTTCTACACCACCCGCGAGAAGGGCACGGGATTGGGATTGGCCGTGGCCGCCAAGATTGTCGAGGCGCACGGCGGGAAAATCTGGGCCGAAAGCCGGGAAGGACACGGCTCCCGGTTCCATATTCGGCTGACGCGCGTCGACGGGCCCTGAGCGCCCGCGCGCTGGTCTCAACACGGACCACCGTTCCACGGCGGGCCGGTTCTGGGAGCGCATGGCATGGCACGATCGCAGATTCTGGTTATTGACGACGAACCCCTCATGGGCGATTACGTTCAGGAGGCCCTGGTCCGCGCCGGTCACGACGTCGACGTGTGCACCAGCGGGGCCACCGGACTCGAACTGATGCAGAAGAACTCCTACGATGTGCTCGTCACCGACCTTCGTATGGAACCGATGGACGGCATCCAGGTGCTCCAGCGGGCTCGAAAAGAAAGCCCCGGAACCCACTGCATCATCATGACCGCGTACGCCACCGTCGAGACGGCGATCGCCGCGCTCAAGGAGGGCGCCGTCGACTACGTTATGAAACCATGCACACCCGACGCACTCGAACTCGCCGTAGCACGGGTCCTGCAGCGCGAACAACTGGCGCGCGAAAACCGCTACCTCCGCGCTGAAGTGACGGAACGGTACGACTTCGACCGGATGGTCGGGGAGAGCCCCGCCATCTCCTGCGTCTACGAAAACATCCGCCGCGTGGCCGACAGCCGCGCTACCGTGTTGATCCGGGGCGAGAGCGGCACCGGCAAAGAACTCGTGGCGCGGGCCCTCCACTACAAAAGTTCGCGCCGCGACATGCCGTTCATCAAAGTCAACTGCGCCGCCCTGTCCGCGGGTTTGCTCGAGAGCGAACTGTTCGGCCA
>DDYW01000061.1 GCA_002348185.1 Candidatus Hydrogenedentes bacterium UBA2224
CCGTCGGTGCTCACGAGGACGATCTCATCATCATCGTCGACGGTCAACATGCCGACCACCAGGCCGTTTCGCTCGGAGGTCTTGATGTTGATGATGCCCTGGCCCCCGCGGTGTTGCAGGCGGTATTCACCGACTTGGGTGCGTTTGCCGTAGCCGTTTTCGGTGACCGTAAGCACGGTGCTGTCGTCCGCTGCGAGCGATGTCCCGATCACGGCATCGCCTTCTTCGAGGCGGATTCCGACGACGCCGCGGGCATTCCGCCCCATGGAGCGAACGTCCTTTTCGGGAAACCGGATGGCCTTCCCCTGGGCGGTGGCGAGCAGGATATTGTCTTCGCCGGTCGTGATCTGGACGTCGATCAACTGGTCGCCCGGATCGATGTCGATCGCGATGATGCCGGCAGACCGCGGGTTGCTGAACGCTTTCAGGAATGTCTTCTTCACCGTGCCGTTTCGGGTGACCATGAAGACATTCTTGCCTTCTTCCTTGAGGTCGCGCACGGGCAGGCACGCGGTGATGACTTCTCCGCCGGAGAGATTGAGGAGGTTCACGATGGCGCGCCCGCGCGCAGTGCGGCCGGCTTTCGGCAATTCGTGCACCTTCCGCCAATAGACGCGGCCGGCGTTGCTGAAAAAGAGCATGTACTGGTGCGTCGTGGCGATGAACAGATCCCGGACGAAATCCTCTTCTTTCGTATCCATCCCGGTAACGCCCTTCCCGCCGCGCCGCTGTTTACGGTATGTGCTCACGGGCAGGCGTTTGATGTAGCCCGCGTTCGAAACCGTCACGACCATGGTCTCGTCGGCGATCAAGTCTTCGATGTCGAACTCGCCAACTTCGCCGAGGATCTCGGTGCGCCGCGCATCGCCGTACTTCTCTTTGACCTGAAGGATTTCCTTGCGGACCTCGGCCTTGATGGTCCGCTCGCTCGAGAGGATATTTCTGAGGCGCTCGATCTCTTTGAGGAGATCGGCGTATTCCTTCTCGAGTTCTTCGCGTTCGAGGCCCGTGAGACGGCGCAGGCGCATGGCGAGGATGGCGTTTGCCTGGACTTCGCTGAATTCGAACCGTTCAATCAGGGCCCGGCACGCGCTTTCGGCGTCGGCCGACGCCCGGATGATCGCAATGACCTCGTCGATGTGGTCTATGGCTTTCAAGAGCCCTTCAAGAATGTGCGCGCGTTTTTCGGCCTCGGCCAGGTCAAAGCGCGTGCGCCGCTCGACGATTTCGGCGCGGTGCTCGATGTAGTAATGCACCATTTCGCGCAGAGAAAGCACGCGCGGGGAACTGTTCACGAGCGCCAGCAGATGGATGCTGGCGGTATCCTGGAGCTGGGTGAACTGGAACAGTTGATTGAGAATCACCTGCGGCTCGTCACCCTTCCGGATCTCGATAACTACGCGCATACCGTCCTTGTCGGACTCGTCGCGCAGGTCGGAAATGCCTTCGACCTTCTTGGAACGCACGAGATCGGCGATGTTCTCAATGAGGCGCGCCTTATTGACCTGGTAGGGAATCTCCGTGACGATGAGGCTTTGCTTCCCGGTCTTTTCGTTGGTCTCGACGCTGGCGCGCGCCCGGACGCGCACCTGGCCGTGGCCGGTGCGATAGGCGTTTTCGATGCCCGCGCGGCCGCAGATAATGCCGCCGGTGGGAAAATCCGGCCCTTTCACGAATTTGAGCAGGTCTTTCGTGGTGGCCTCGGGATGGTCAATCAAGTGCACCACGGCGTCGCACACCTCGGTGAGGTTGTGGGGAGGGCAGCTCGTGGCCATGCCCACCGCGATGCCGTAGGAGCCGTTCACCAGGAGGTTCGGTATCGCCGAGGGCAAAACCATCGGTTCCTGGAGACGCCCGTCGTAGTTGGCCGTCATATCGACGGTCTGTTTCTCGATGTCGCCCAGCATTTCGGCGGAAAGGGCCGCCATACGCGCCTCGGTATACCGCATGGCCGCCGGGCTGTCGCCGTCGACGGAACCGAAATTGCCTTGGCCCTGGACCAGCGGGTAGCGCATGTTCCAGGGTTGCGCGAGACGCACGAGGGTATCGTAGATGGCGGAGTCGCCATGGGGATGGTATTTACCCATCGTGTCGCCGACCACCGCCGCGCATTTCCGGAAGCCCCGGTTGTGCACCAGCCCCAGCTCGTGCATGGTGAACAGAATGCGGCGGTGGACCGGTTTCAAGCCATCGCGTACATCGGGCAGGGCACGGCTTACGATGACGCTCATGGAATAGTCCATGAACGAGTTTTTCATCTCGTTTTCGATCGCGATCGGGACGATTTTTTCGTTGCGTGTATACATCGTTTTCCTCAACTATCCGCCAGGAACGTCAGACTCCCCCGCCGGAGACGCCCGGCGGCGGGCGGCGCCGGGCGCGGGTGATTACGTATCTACGTTGCGCACTTCCGCCGCGTATTTCTCGATGAACGCCTTGCGCGGCTCGACCAGGTCGCCCATCAGCGTGACGAACATGTCGTCGGCAGCGGCTTCATCTTCGGCTTCAACCCGAAGGACAGTCCGGCTGTCGGGATTCATGGTGGTATCCATGAGCTGGTCGGGGTTCATTTCACCGAGACCCTTATAGCGCTGGATCGTCAGGCCTTTCTTGGCGAGTTCGAGCAGGTGCTCGCGGAGACTCAACAGGTTATCGGTCTCGAACGGCTCTCCCTCTTTGGCCGGTTCGACCCGGAACGGGGGACTGCCAATCGCGTTCAGCGGCTCCATCCCCGACAGAAGTGCGGAGAACTCGTGGCTGCGCAAGAACGCAATATCGACCTGACCCTTCTGGCGTTTCACCTTCGCCTGGCCGTTTTCATCGCCATTCTGGGGCAACTCGCCCTGGATCTGGCCGGTATCGATGATTTCCTGGTCGCCAAACAGGTCGAATTTTTCCGTCAGGGAAAGGGTCGCCGGATCCATCCATTTCTCCCGGGGAAGCTGCAGCGCCTTCTCGACGGCTTCGCGGCTGGCGCCGTAAACGCGCTGCAAACGCGAAAACAGGTTCTCGCGCTCGGATGCCGCGCGCAGCGCCTTGCGCAGCGCCTTCAGGGTCACCTTGCTTGAACGGGGGCTGCCGTTCGACGCCAGGACGTTCACTTCGTCGAGGACGTTCTCCAGCAGGAACAGTTCCATCTGGTCCTCGGTGTTGATGTATTGGACCTTTTTGCCGCGTTTGACCTGATACAGAGGCGGCTGCGCGATGAAGAGGTGGCCGCGTTTGATCAGTTCGGGCATCTGGCGGAAGAAGAACGTGAGCAGGAGCGTGCGAATGTGCGCCCCGTCGACGTCCGCGTCCGTCATGATGACCTTGTGATAACGCAGACTTTCGACCTTGAACTCGTCCTTGCCGAACCCCACGCCGATCGCGGTAATCAGCGCCCGGATTTCCGCGTTGTTGAGCATTCGATCGACGCGCGCCTTCTCCACGTTCAGGATTTTGCCGCGCAGGGGCAGGATGGCCTNNGGCGGTCGCGGCCCTGTTTGGCCGACCCGCCGGCGCTGTCGCCCTCCACGATGAAGAGTTCGCACAACGCGGGGTCCTTCTCGGAACAGTCCGCGAGTTTTCCGGGCAGGGAGCTGCTGTCGAGCGCGCCCTTGCGGCGGGTCAG
>DDYW01000014.1 GCA_002348185.1 Candidatus Hydrogenedentes bacterium UBA2224
AGGGGTCCTGAAAGATGATCTGCATGGCCTTGCGGTACCGGCGCATCTCGCGCCGGTCGATCTTCGTGAGATCGACGCCGTTAAACAGCACGCGTCCCGCGGACGGTTCGATGAGCCGCAGGATGCTCCGGCCGGCGGTGGTCTTGCCGCTGCCGCTCTCGCCCACGAGGCTCAGGGTCTCGCCTTTCGGGATCGAGAAGCTCACGCCGTCGACCGCGCGTACCGCTCCCAGCACCCTCGAAAACACCCCGCCCCGCACGGCGAAATGTTTGACCAGGCCCTCCACTTCAAGCAGCGGCCGCGGTCCGGTGGAATCGGTCATGGCACGGCCTCCTCGTTCCGGGGGATGCCCACGGGGCGGCCCTGTTCGCGCATGACGCGTTCGTCGTGAAGCCAGCAGGCCACACCGTGCCCGGGCGCGCCGATTGCGAGCGAGGGTTCCCGCTCGCGGCACACCGCCATCGCATAGTCGCAGCGCGGATGGAACCGGCAGCCCGGCGGGAAATGCGTGGCGGCGGGCACGCGTCCCTCGATGGTGCGCAGGCGGCCCCGGGGCTCGTCGAGACGGGGCAGGCTCTTGAACAGCCCCAGCGTGTACGGATGCCGCGGATTCTCGAACAGATCGGCGACCGATGCCTGCTCGACGATCTTGCCCGCATACATGATCGCCACTTCGTCGGCGGTCTCGGCGACGATGCCGAGGTCGTGCGTGATGAGCAAAATGGCCATGTGCCGTTCCGCCTGGAGTTGACGGAGGAGATCGAGGATTTGCGCCTGAATGGTCACGTCGAGGGCGGTGGTGGGTTCGTCGGCGATGAGCAGTTCCGGATTGCACGCGAGGGCCATGGCGATCATGGCCCGCTGGCGCATGCCGCCCGACATCTGGTGCGGATATTCCCGGACGCGCTGCGCCGGGTCGGGTATGCCGACCTGGCCGAGCAGATCGACGGCCTGGTCCATCGCGTCCTTCTTCGACACGGCGCGATGGACCCGGATCGCCGCGGCAATCTGGCTTCCGACACGAAACACCGGATTCAGCGCCGTCATCGGCTCCTGAAAGATCATCGAAATGCCGTTGCCGCGAATGCCGCGCATCTCGCGCTCGGTCAGCGCGACGAGGTTGCGGCCGCCGAAATGAATCTCGCCTTCCACGATGCGGCCGGGCGGCGCGGGCACGAGCCGCAAGACCGACAGGGCGGTGACGCTCTTGCCGCAGCCGCTCTCCCCCACCAGCGCCACGGTCTTGCCCTTCGGAATGTCAAGAGACACGCCGTCGACCGCCTTCGCGACGCCGGCGTCGGTGAAGAACCAGGTTTTCAGGTTGCGGATGCTGAGCGCGGTGTCCATGGCGTCCTAAACGAACGGGGTAGCGCGTTTCATGAGCTGGATGGCCAAGCCGCCCGGCGCGCGCACCATGGCCAGTTCATCGCCTCCCGGGGTCCGGAGTGCTTCACTTACGGAGCTCGCCCCCGCAGCCAGCAGGCGTTCGCGGACGCCCGCCACGTCGTCAACCACAAACGCGAGATGCAGCGTGAGCGGGTTCATGGTCGCGTAATCCGGAATGGGACCGTCCGGGTTACTGTAAATTTCGAGCACGGTGTGCTCTCCCGAGTCGGCAACAAAAAACGCGTTCGGCGGGTCGCCGAACTGGCGCAGAATGCCCATGCCGAGGTTATCGCACAGCCATCGCGTCAGTTCGGCCGGATTGGCTACATTCAAAGCCAGGTGTTCGATGCGCATCGCACTCTCCTTCATTTCGTTATTGCCGGAGCCGCGGGTCCATGGCGTCGCGCAGCCCCTCGCCCACCAGATTGAACGCCGTCACGGTAATAAAGATGGCCGCGCCCGGAAAAGTCACCAGCCACCACGCGTAGGTGATGTACGTCTGCGACTGTTTCAGCACTTCGCCCCAACTGGCCGCGGGCGGCGGCACGCCAAACCCCAGGAAACTGAGGCCCGATTCGGTCAGGATGGCGCCCGCGACGCCGAACGTGGCGGAGACCCAGACGGGCGCGAGCGCGTTCGGCAGCAGGTGACGGAAGATGATCCACCCGTCGTGGAGCCCCGTGGCCCGCGCGGCGGTCGCGAAATCGCTCTCGCGCAAGCGGAGGAACTCGCCGCGCACGAGCCGGGCGATCCCCGTCCAGCCCAGCAGCCCGATCGCCACCATGATGTTCCAGATGCTCGGCGGCAGGAAGGCCATCAGGGTGAGGATCAGAAAGAAGCTCGGAAAACACATCACGATCTCGATGAGCCGCAGGATGACCATGTCGACCTTGCCGCCGTAATACCCCGCCAGCGCGCCGAAGATGACCCCGATGAGCGCCGAAATGCCCACGGCCACAAACCCAATGCTCATCGAGATGCGCGTGCCCCAGATGAGGCGGCTGAGCACGTCGCGTCCGCGGTCGTCGGTGCCCAGCCAATGCCGTAACGGCCCATTTTCTTGTCCCGCCCCTTCTTCCAGGGCGCCGCGGGCCCACGCGGGCGGTTCGAGGCGGTGAAGCACGTTGTCGTCGAGCGGGCCGAACGGCACGGGCGGGCGCAGGACGCGCTCGCCGGCGCCGGGGGTCCAGGTCACGAAATCGACCTCAATCAGCTCGGGATAGTCGATCAGATTGGCGAACCAGTAGGTCCGGCCGTCTTTCACGAGATGGATGGGGCGTGAATGGGCCAGAAACGGCGCCAGCAAGGCCACCGCGAAGAGACACAGGATGACCGCCAGTCCGGCCATGGCGAATCCGTTCTTTCGGAACTGCCGCCAGACCAGCCGCCAGTAGCTTTGTCTCGTTTTCGCTGCGCCGTTCATGCCGCCCCGTCAGTCCGGTTGCTCGAATTTGATGCGCGGGTCCGCGATGGCATACAGGAGATCGGACAACAGCAGCCCGATCAGGGTGAGCAGCGCCGATACCGCCAGCAGGCCCATAATCATCGGGTAATCCCGGGACAAGAGCGCGTCGAAGCCCCGAAAGCCCATCCCGGGTATCGAAAAAATGCTCTCGATGATCACACTGCCGCCCAGCAGCGCGGGAAGCAGCGTGCCGAGCAGAGTGATGATGGGGATCAATGAATTGCGCATGGCGTATTTGAAGACCACGGTCTTCTCGGAGAACCCGTAGGCGCGGGCGGTGCGGATGTAGTCCTGCCGGATGACCTCGATCATGCCCGACCGGGCGTAGCGCGACAACCCCGCCAGCCCGCCGTAGGTCAGGCAGAACACCGGCAGCACCAGGTGCCAGGCGCGATCCACCAGCCACTGAACCCACGAAAAGTTTTCGGCGCCGATGGAATTCATGCCGGAGACCGGGAACCAGTTGAACCATTCGCCGCCGCCGAAAAAGTACAGCAGCAGCATCGCCACCCAGAAACTCGGCATGCTGTACAGTACGAACAGCCCGATCGTGATGAAGGTGTCGGACCACGTGCGCTGATGGGTCGAGGAATACACCCCGATCGGGATTGAGATGAGGTAGACCAGGAAGATCGAAATGATGTTGAGCTGGAGCGTGATCGGCAGGGCTTCGAGGATCTTGTCGCGCACGGGACGGTGGTCTTTGAATGATTCGCCGAAATCGAGGGTCACGAGGCGGCCCAGCCACTTGAGGTACTGGATCGGAATGGGCTGGTCCAGGCCGTAGAGCTCCTTCGTTTGCCGGAGGATTTCCTGGGTGTTGGCGTCCGTGGAAATGCCCTGCTCGGCGGTGCGCAATTTCATGTAGATCGGGCTTCCCGGGGCCAGTTGAATGACCGCGAACGAGATCATGCTGATCCCGAGAAACGTCGGAATCACCAGGAGCAATCGTCGTATGAGATAGGCTTTCACGGACTACCCATCGGGTTACGGATACCGCTGCAGTTTCCCGGGAACCCACCACTCCCGCGAGTCGGGACCAAACGGATACATCACGATGCCGTGGAACCGTTTGTCCACGGCCAGAAGCGATTTGCTGCAGAACAGAAACGTGTAGGGCTGTTCCTCGTGAAGGATCTCATGGAACCGGTGGTAGAGTCTGATGCGCTCGTCCCGGTCGAAAGTCTGCCGGGCCGTCTCCATGATCTGGTCCGCCTCGGCGTTGTTGAACCCGACAAAATTCGACCCGGTCCCCTCGGACATGCTCGAATGCCAGACTTGGTACGGGTCGAAGTCGGGAGGCATGGACCAGCCCAGGATGCAGGCGTCGTACTTCCGCGCATCGATCTGTTGAAGAAACGTGGCCCATTCCAGGGGACGCAACGACATGTCGATGCCGGCCCGTTTGAGCTCGTTCTGAAAAATCGTGGCCATCTGCTCCGCTTCAGGACTGTCGTTCTTGATAATCAGCTCAAAGCGGAACGCGGTTCCGCCGTTGTCGCGGATGCCGTCACCGTCGGTATCGACCCAGCCGGCCTCGGTCAGGAGCTGCTTGGCCTGCTCGGGGTCGTAGGGCCATGGTTGGATGTTCTTGTTGTACTCCGGGCTGTCGACGAAGGCGTTGCCCGTCACGATAATCGCCAGACCGTGGAAAATCTTGTCGCGGATGTCCTCGCGGTTGAGCAGCATGGTGAGGGCGCGCCGGACCCGCTTGTCGCTGAACTGGGGCCGGCGGCTGTTCCAGCCCACGTAGTTGTAGTACGGCGCATAAAACGAAAACTTGTTGAACTGCTCCGTGAAGCGCCGCGAATCAGTCTGGCGCACCCACTGTTCGGGCGTGAGGCCCATCGTGTCGAGCTGTCCCGCCGTGAGCGCCTGCAGCGCGGGCCCGTCGGAGAGAATGATCCGGTAGACGCGCTTGGCAAGCCAGGGCCGTTTGCCCCAGTACACGGGGTTTTCCGCCAGCACCATCTGCTGGCCGGGATCCCATTTCTCCAGAATGTACGGACCCGACCCGACCGGTTCCCGGTTGTTTGGGTGGGTGTTGAAATCGCCCGTGCCGTAGATGTGTTTGGGAATGATCTCGAAGTCGCCGAGCATCACAATATGGCGGAAATACGGTTTCGAACATACGAACCGTACGGTCCGTGCATCGACGATCTCGCACGCGGTGACGTCCTGGTAATAGTTGCGCAGGTGCGGCGCATCCACCTTCGGATCCTTGATGACGTCAAAACTGAACTTGACGTCCTCGGTCGTCAGGGGCGTACCGTCGGAAAACGCGGTCCCTTCGTGGAGGGTGAAAGTGTACATCAGCTTGTCGTCGGAGATCTCCCAGGTTTCGGCCAGCCGGGGGATCATCTCGAGGGTTTCGTTGTCGCGATCCAGCAGACTCTCGAAAATG
Organism: Candidatus Hydrogenedentes bacterium UBA2224; assembly: GCA_002348185.1. Classification (GTDB taxonomy): domain Bacteria; phylum Hydrogenedentota; class Hydrogenedentia; order Hydrogenedentales; family SLHB01; genus UBA2224. Next base: position 5,256 of record DDYW01000014.1, read on the forward strand.
AACTCATTGATCCGGGACGCGTAGGCGTCGGAACTCGTGTAGGGATTGAGGTTTTCGGTCTCGGCCGACATCCGCGTGATGAGCCAGTCCCCGTAGGCCGGCTCGCCGCCGGTTTCCGCCGGAGCGCCGGCCGCCTGACCGGGCTGCCCGGTCGGGCCGCTGCAGCCCCCCATGAGAAATGCGCACGGGAGTGCCATCAGAAACGCCGCGCCCACTGGGATGAGCGCACCGAAGCCCCGGAAATTCCGCATCAACGCCTCCAGAACCGTTTCACGCCGTGACACAGGCGCACCATGAATTCCGCGGCCGCCATACTAAACAAAGCCTTGCCCCGCCCGCAACCACGGCCGCGCCCCAAGTCGCCGGATAAGCACGACGCAAGTGGGGTTGCCCCGGACGGCAAACCCGAGGAACTGGCTGCGTGGCCGGCGGTCGAACGCGACGCGATGGACGGTATGGACGGGAGGACGGTATGGACGGGATGGACAAGGTGGACGACTCTGCCCCAACGACTCCGGAGGTGTCGAGACCGCCGCGAGGCCCATGAACCCGGCGGCGTCCCTTTTCCGAACGACACCAAAGGTGTCGAGTTTAAGCCGCGGGCGAGGCCCATAAAGCACCTGCATCGTCGCTTTTTCTGAACGACA
>DDYW01000163.1 GCA_002348185.1 Candidatus Hydrogenedentes bacterium UBA2224
TCTGTATGGGGAGCCCAGTGAACGGTAGTGGAGTGCTTTGTCAGCGACACGTCAGGAGGGAGATATATGAGCCTCGCCAAAAAGCCGTACGTCGTTTTCGCCATCGTCCTGGTCCTCGCCATCGGGACAGGCTGTAGCACCTTTACCCCGAAGACCACGGCCCCGGACACCAAGGTGAAAACCCATAAATTCCATGGAATCGACTTCGTGTGGATCCCGGCCGGCACGTTCGAGATGGGCAGTTCGGACGGCGAGCCCGGCCGCGGCGCCGACGAAGGCCCGGCCCATGCGGTGACCTTCGAGCAGGGATTCTGGATCAGCCGCCGCGAAATCAGTCAGAAAGAATACGCGCTTGTCATGAACGAGAACCCCTCGGCGGTCCAGCGCGAGGAGATGCCGGTCACGAACGTGAGCTGGCTTGACGCCATGGCCTTCTGCGCGAAACTGTCCGCGGACAGCGGAGCGGCCTACTGCCTGCCCACCGAGGCGCAGTGGGAGTACGCCGCCCGCGCGGGCAGTGCCGGGACGTACCACTTCGGCAACGACCCGCTCCTGATTGACATTTACGACTGGTATGCTGTAAACGCGCCGGATAAAGCGGTTCAGTATGGGGGACAAAAGGCCCCGAACCGCTGGGGCCTGTACGATGTCCACGGCAACCTCAGCGAATGGTGCTGCGACGTGTACACCGAAGACGCGTATGCGCAGTGCGGTGCCAATGCGTCGGCAGCCCCCGCCGAGGGGGTGGCCCGCGTCGTTCGCGGCGGTTCCGTGAAGTCAAAGGCCGACGAATGCCGCCTCGCCGACCGGTCTCAGGCCGCGCCCGAAGCGAAGAGCCCCACCCTGGGGTTCCGCATCGTTCGCGATAAGCTGCCTACGTGCCCCAAGTATTACCGCGCCGCCGACGCGGGAAACTAGCCCGCGAATTGCCGTCACCAGCATCCGACGCGCCTCCCGCGACACCGACGCGGGAGGCGCGCGCGTCTCGGGACACCTAAACCCTATGGACGCTATGGACCACATGGACGTGCCTGCCTGAACGATGGTGAAGGGGTTTAAAACCCGGAGAATCACCGGGGCCGGCGGTCCTGCAGCGGAGGAGTCCCACCCCGAAAAAGAACGGGGCGCTACAAGACAAGAATGTTTCCGCGAAAGACGGTCCGGAGAAGAAGACGAAGAACGGGGACATGTTCCAAGCGCCGTCCNNGACTACGTGTCCCCGTTCGGACGAGAAGATTGTAGAGGGAGACAATTGGCGGTCGCGTGGTGGAGCACGTGGACCCTATGGACGCTATGGACCCTATTGACGTGCCTGCCTGAACGATGGTGAAGGGGTTCAAAATCCGGAGGACCACGCGTCCCGGTCTCGTGTCCTGGCGGGGTTGGCCACGCGGGCCCGCGTGGACGGGGGTGGACTCTTTGGCCCAGGGGTCCCCGTCCATTCCGTCCATTCCGTCCATCGCCTTCGCAGCTCCGCGCTGGACCGCCAGGCACCCAGCTCGTTCCTCTGGCCGCGCGTCAGCGGCAACCGCATTTGCGTCGCCCCAATGCGGCGATCCGGGGGAAAATGGATTCGTGACGCCGCGAGGCCGATACTACCGGGGCGGCGACTTTCCACAGGGAGGGACGATTCATGCGGACAACAGGTATTCTGGCGGCGAGTCTGGCGATATGCTGCGGTCTGGCGGGGGCGGCGGAAACCCGCGGGGCGTGGTTCCCGCAGGCGAAGTACGGGGTCTTCATCCATTTCCTGGGCGGCGGCGACGACTGGAGCGAGCAGGTCGACGCGTTTGACGTGGACGCGTTCGCGCAGCAGATGAAAGAAGCCGGCGCGGCTTACGTGATCCTCACGCTGGGCCAGAACAGCGGGTATTACTGTTCGCCGAACGCGGCCTACAGCGCCTGTTGCGGTTATGCGCCCGGCGACCGCTGTTCGAACCGTGACCTGCCCCTGGACCTGATCCACGCCCTCGGCAAACACCGGATTCGTCTCCTGCTGTACCTGCCGTCGCGGGCGCCGCAGACCGATCAGAACGCCATGGCGCGATTGGGCGACGTGAACGAACAAGAGCCCGCGCCGCAGGCGTTCACGAAGCAGTGGTCGGAGGTCATCCGCGAGTGGTCGCTGCGGTATGGAAAACACGTGCACGGCTGGTGGTTCGATGGCGCCTACAACACCGCCGGGTGGGATGACCTCGAAAAGCCGTACGCCTGGTCGACCTGGGCCGCGGCCTGCCGGGCGGGCAACCCGGATTCGGTCCTCGCGTTCAACCCGGGCACCCGCTTCGACAAGGCCTTTTCGAGGCTCACCCGGGAGCAGGACTACACCGCGGGCGAGCAGAATTCGTTTACGGTCCTGCCCGAACAGTATCCCGCGCCCGAGGGCATGGTATGGCACATCCTCGCCCATCTCGGCACGACGTGGGCGAAGGCCGACGGGCCGCAGCACGCCGACCAGGCCATGATCGACTACATCCGCACGGTCAACGCCCAGGGCGGTGTGGTCAGCATCGAAGTCGCCATCGACGCCAACGGCATCGTGTACGACCCGCATTTCAGCCAGCTCACGGCCATCGCGAAGGCGCTCAGGTAGCGCGGCGGCGTGGACCTCCCCGCCTGAGCGCGTGCGCAGGGGGCGAGCCTCAGGCCATGGTGTGCGGTGGCACGCAGCCCGCGTGCTCGGGTCCGTCCTTCTTTTCGGCGCACCGGCTCAACACTGCAGCTCGACCGGGTCCTTGACTTCCCGCTGCCAGGCACGAAGGACCTCGGTCATCGCGCGCACCCGCCCCGCGTGCTCGGTCCGCCCGAAGAGATTGACGGTCTCGCCCGGGTCGCGGGCGAGGTTGTAAAGTTGATGGGGTTCGCGGGTATGCAGCGTGAGTTTCCAGCCGTCGCGCATGACGACGGTGCGGAACGCGTTGCCTTCGGGGGGATCCGTGCTGCGCAGGGCGCCGGCGGGGTTGGGGCCCGAGGTGACGACGGTGCCGCCGGGGTTCCACTCGACGAACACGGGGCCAGGGCTGCGCCGGTCGCGGATACAGGGGACGAGGCTCTTACCGGGAAGCCCGGCGCCGGTTCTGATGCCCAGGAGATCGAGCAGCGTGGGCACGAGATCGATGTGGCTGGCCGGGTCCTCGATCGTCCGTCCCGGCACCCCCGGAATGCGCATGAGCCAGGGCACGCGTTCCGACTCCTCGTAACTGAAACACTTGGCGATTAACCGGTGCGACCCCATCATGTCGCCGTGGTCGCTGGTGTAGACGAGGATGGTGTTCTCCATGAGCCCCAGGTCTTCGAGGGTGCGCAGAATCCCCCCCACCGCCGTGTCGACCTCGTGGACGAGTCCCCAATAATTCGCGATCAAACGCCGCCAATGGGCCTCGGTCTTCAGAGGCATGTCTTCGTTCCATCCGCTGGCGAGGTAACGGTCGCGAAGCGCGCGGTAGGAAGCGGGCTCGGTCTCCTCGAGGGGATCGTTGAAATTGGCGGGCAGGCACACCTCGTCGAGCCCGTGTTCGTCGTTGAACGGTCCCGTGAACGGCATGTGCGGTTCGAGGAAGTTGACGTAGAGCATGAACGGCTCGTCGCGATGCCGCCGGAGGAAATCGCACGTCTCGCGCTCGAGGAACCGGGGTTTTGAATGCTCGTAGGGGAGGCTGGCCGCGAATCCACGGCTGAAATCGCCCCGTTCGCCGGGAGGTTCGTAACCGTATCCGCGCAGGAAATGCCAGTAATCGCTTTTCCTCGCATCCTCGCGCTGCTCCCGGTAATACCGCCGGTAGCCGTCCTCGATGCTGCGCCATTCCTGGAAACCGTGCTGGGCGAACACCTCGTCGCCGAGATGCCACTTTCCGAAATAGCCCGTGACGTAGTCCGGGTCCGCCACGAGTTCTGGAAACGCGGCCACGTCGTGCGGCAGGGCGATATTGTTCTCCGTGCAGCCGTTCATGTGGGGCCACAGGCCTGTCATCACCGTCGAACGCGAAGGCGTACAGACCGGCTGGCTGACGTAGGCGTTCCGGAAGACCACGCATTCCGGGGCCAGCCGGTTCATGTGGGGCGTGTGGATGACAGGGTTGCCGTATGCGGCCATGGTGTCGGGTCGCTGCTCGTCAGTCCACAGAAAGAGGAGGTTGGGTTTCCGCGCGGCCGTGGTTTGCGCGCGCGCCGTTCCGCGGAGCGTCATCGCCGCGGCGGCGGCAAGCTGACTGCCCAGAAAAGCGCGCCGGGAAGGAGGCGTATGAGCCGCGTCTGTCATGATCCCGCCCTCGGTCGTGTGCCTGTCCGGGAAGGATCATAGCACGCGCGCGGCAGGAATGCGCGCGCGATTCCTGTGCCGGACCCTGCCCCCGTCCTGTTCCAGGCGCGGGCGCTACAGGAGCGGACTGAACAGCTTGGCGAGGTTCTGGAAGATCCGGTGGGATGCGGGGCGGGCCTCCCAGGCGTCCAACTCGAGGCGCGTGGAATTCTCGATGTAGCCTTCGTGCCGTTTCCGCAATTCCCCGGCAAAGGCCGCCGAATAGAACGCCATATTGATCTCGAAATTGAGGGAAAACGACCGGATATCGAAATTGCTGGTCCCGACGAACGCCACGGCATCGTCAATGGCCATGGTCTTGGCGTGAACGAGGGCCGGCTGGTACAGGTACAGATTGATGCCCCAATTCAGCAACTCCTCGTAGAAGGCCTGCGCGGCCGCACCGACGACGAGCTGGTCGGCCACCCGGGGCACGATGAGATTGACCTCGACCCCGCGAAGCGCCGCGGTCTCGAGCGCGCTGAGCAGGCTTTCATCGGGCACGAAGTACGGGGTGGTGATGGTCACGTGTTTTTGCGCGCCGTGAAGCGCTGAAACGACCAGGCGCTGGTAGTTTTCGGTGGGGTAATTGGGTCCGCTGGGGATCACCTGGGCCGCGATGCCGCCCCGGACCGGGTTTTCCGGGAAAAAGGCGGGGTCCTCGAGCAGGTCGTCGGTTTCAAAATACCAGTCGGAGACGAACACGGCCTGCAGTTGCGACACCACGGGGCCGGTCAGCCGCACCGACAGGTCGTGCCACTCCAGGCTGCGGGTGCCGTAGCTGGGCTCGATCATGTTGTGCGACCCCGAGAACGCGATCTGGCCGTCGATCACCACGAGCTTGCGGTGGTTTCGCAGGTCCCAGCGCGCCATGCCTCTGCGAAAGAAGCCCACGGGCAGCGCCTCGAAAACCTCCACCCCCGCCCGGGCAAGTTCCGGCGCCATGCGTTTGAGCATCCGCCAGGACCCCACGGCGTCGACGAGGAGGCGGCACGCGACGCCGCGACGCTCGGCGCGGATGAGCGCGTCCGCGAAGCGCCGCCCGGCTGCATCGTCTCCGTAGATGTAGTACAGCGCGTGCACATGATGCGTGGCGCACTCGATGTCGGCGATGATGCGGTCGAGGAAATCGTCATTGTGGCAGATGATCTCGGCGTGATTGCCGCCGAGCACGGTCATGTGGCCGAGCCGCTGGGCCAGGCGCCCCGCGGAGGCGAAGGCCGGCTCGAGCTGCGGCTGTATAATGGCGGGGTTTCCGTTGAACCGTCCACGGAGGGCATCGATGCGTTTGAGAAATCGCTTGTGCTGGTCGACTCGCTTTTGCGGCAGGCGGTTCGAACCGAGAAACGCGTAGAGCGCCAGCCCGAGCCACGGCGAAAAGAAAACCACCAGCAGCCACACCAGCGCCGACTGCGGACGGTGCCGCCGGGTGATCAGCAACAGCATGCCGACGCGGATGATCCAGCTGCCCACTTCGTGGACGGCCGCAATGATGTTCAGAATGGTTCCCACAGCGGAGTCCCGCGCGCCTTCCGTTCCCTTCCGGTTCCGGTTCCGGCCTCATTCTAGTGGATAGCAGGATGATCAAAGCAAGCGGGGAGGCCGCGCCGTTCCGAGACGCGCGATGCCGGGCGGCGCCCGGCAGACCCGAGGCCCTGCCCCCTAGGCCGTAATGGTATTGTTGAGCACGATGCCGTGGCCCTCGTCGCAGATAACCCCGCCCGCGGAACCGGCCTGAATCAGGTTGTGCTGGACGAGGTTGTTGCGGCTGTCGCCGGCGATTTCGACGCCGCATTTCATGGCGGCATCGGCGCGCCGGTTGAGGATCGTATTGTTGGCAATGCGGCACTGCGTGCTGGACTCGACATAGACGCCGCGGTGGATCGGCGACACGAGCTGGCAGTCGGACACGGCGACCCCGGAACAGTGCGTGAGGGTGATCGCGCCGCCGCGCGCGCCGTCGCCCCAGGCCAGACCGGTCAGGATGTTCCCGGTGAGGGCGCAGTCCTGGCAGTCTTCGAGCACCACGCCGCCGACATCGTTCTGACCGCGTTGCCATGGCGAATGGTTGACCGTGTTTCCGGTGATGGCCACCTGTTCGCAGTGGGTGAGTTCGAGGCTGGCGCTGGTGCCGCTGTAGATGGTGTTGCCCGTGATGGCGATTGCGCGGTGCGCGTGCTGCATCACAATGCACTTGTCGCGGTCGCCGATGACGTTGCCGGTGATGCTCACGACGCGAATCGAGGAATCGTCGGGCAGGGCGCGGCCCGTCATGATGAGGTTCGCCCCGGCGGCATCGGGCGTGGCCTGAAGCGTATTGCCCGCGAGCATGTATTCGCTGATGAGGCCGTCGTCGGGCACTTCCAGCACGACCTCGCCGCTGGAGCCTTCCGTGTACCCCGAGTTGTATTCGATGTCGTTGCCGGTGATCTGGACGTTGTGGACGTCGCCGTTGAGTTGCCGGATGCCCGCACGGGCGCAGTAGCTGATGTGGTTGCCGACAATGATCGCCTGGTGAAGATTGACCGCGTCGAAAAAGATCCCGGAGTCCAGGCACCGGTAGATGTGCGAATTGGCGATGATCGGGTTGCGGTTGCGGTCGACCAGATGGATGCCGTAGCGGCACTCGCGTATCAGCACGTTCTGGATCGTGCACTGCACGGTGCGGAACAGTTCGACGCCATCCGCTTCGGCATGGCGTCCAAGAATCTCGAATCCCGCCAGTACCGGGAACCGTTCGCGCTCCCAGGTATGCTCCTGAAACGAGGCCGGATTCGCCGTGCCCTGATGATCGCCCACAATCCGCAAGGCCGGCCCCGGCCCGGTCATCACGATGCGCGAGGTCCCCTGCGCGCCCCGCACGCCCACGTAGCCGCGCCGGGTCGTGTCGAGCAAGAGCGGGGCGAAGATCCGGTACGACCCGTTCTCGAGTTCCAGCACGCCGGTCTCATCAATCGCCCGCTGCAACGCCTGGGTATCGTCCGTGATACCGTCGCCCTTCGCCCCGAATTCCCGCGCACTGGCCATGGTTGATCCTCCTCCTGCCGGCCCGCGGCCCATGGTATCCGGGGTGCAGCGCGCGCGCAAGCGCGCGGCCTCCGGGCCTCCCCCGGGCTAGTTCGTACGGGTCAGGATGATCCGCTGGCGGGCGAGACCGGCGCGGCGTTCGACGCATTGCTTGTACTCGGGATAGGCCGAAGCCGGCGCCTGGTCGACGTTCAGGGTGTAGACGTCGTTGAACGTCACCGTGCCGTTTTTCTCGGCTAGCTGCGCGCGGTAGTTCGCCACCTCGGACTCGAACGTGACGTTTCCGGGCAGCGAATACACCGCATACCCCTCCGGCAGGGTGATCGCGCCTTCGGTGGTTTCCGTGGCCACGTGATCCCAGAACAGCCCGAACTCGCGCGCCGGCCGGCCCACCAGGTGGGCGCTGTATGACACGGCGGGCAGGGTGAACATCAGGAGCTCGTCGCCCGCCTTGACGGCGTATTCGGGGATCCGGCACCGCAACGTGAGCACGGGCGGCGCGGAGACGTCGGCAAGATCCGACACCTCGTAGCTCTCCAGCACCGCGGAGGGATGCAGGTAGGCCGCGAGTTGCGTCAACTGGTTGCGGAGGGCCTGTTCGTCCAGGTCTTTGAGGCTGCGATACGCCGCCTGGCCGTTTCCGCTGGCGGTATAGGTGACGGTGAGCGCGAGGGTCCCGTCGTCGCTGAGCCCCGCCTCAAATCGCGTGGCATCGTGTTCGGCGGCGGGCTCGGGCCGTTGGGTAAGGCGGAGCGAATCCGTGCCGTAGGGAAACACCATCGCCTGGGCGCCCTGCACCGAACCCGGCAGGACGCCAAAGGGCAGCAGGTCGCTCTCCGCCGTGGTGAATGCGTCCTGGGCTGGCAGATATACCGCCGAGCGGTCGAACACGCCCAGGGACGGCGTGTTCGCGGGCCACGGCCCCGCTTCCCGGCTGCGCACGAGGGCGAACCGCGCCTCGAGCCCGGCCGCTTCGAGCATTCGCCAGTACAGGGCATTCTTGTCGAGTTCGTTGGCGACGCCGCGCTGCGCGGTGGCGTTCGGGTCGTGAGGAACGATGCGGAAATGCCACTGCGGAACCGGCACGGTTTGCACGGTGCGCGCCACGAAATTGCGGATGGCCTCGGCGCCGCCCGCCGCGGCCAGTTCCTTCGCGCGCGCCGTGAGCGCGCCGGACAGCGGCGGCAACTCCGTCAGCGCGCGGCCATAGGCCTGGCCCAGGTCCTCCCACGAGGCCATCTCCGCGAGGGTCAGGGTCGGCCCGATGTGCGTCAGCGGAGGCATAAACGGTTCCGTCGGAAGCCCGTGCCGCGGTTCGGTGAGCTTCCACGTCCCGGCCTGCCCGTCCGGCGCGGCCACCACGGCCTCCGGCGCGTACAGGTCGCTGGCGATGGTCCGGGCGCCGTCCTCCGGCGTAAGGACGACGACCTCCTGGCGCTCGACGGGTTCCTGACCGTGAAAGACCGCCGTGAAATAGACGGGCTCGAAGGGGCCGCCCCGTTTGCGCTCGACCGTGTACTGCACGTCAATGACGCTGCCGGGCCGGGGCTCCTTGCAGGCAAACCGCAGCCGCGCAAGACGCTGGTACTCGGGCAGGCGCGAGTAGATGCTCTCCGATTTGAGTGCGGCGTCGCTGAGATGCAGCACCCGGCCTTCGGGCGTGACCGTCAGGGCAAAATCGACCCGCGGCTCGTCGGTGTCCTCGAAATACCATACGTTCGTGGTGGCCACGTCCTCGCCGCGCTGCTGGAGGATCAGCGCGATGTGCCGGACCGTCTCCTTCACCACGCCGTCGGTTCTCAGATCGAGGGTCTGGCGGCGCAGCAGGGTGACGTATCCCGCGGCGGGGTAGGCCTCGCGTCCCGGCAGCGCCTCGAGGCAGGCCTTCAGGTCGGGATCGGTGATCTGCGCGACGGTTTCCACCGCGTCGTACTGGCGCGCGCGCTGGAGCTGGACCTTGAGCACGTCCGTCTTGGGGTACTCGAGCAGGCCCTCGGGGGTTTCAAACCAGACCCGGTCGACGCTCATCTTCTTCAGCGTGCCGGGGTGCTGTTCGCCATCGCGCAGGTAGAGGGTATCGGCCGCGGAAACGGCCGCCGCGACCGCGGCCAGCACACATCCCATCGCGAATTGCTTGCGTGTCATGGGCTCAACCCTCCTCCGTCACGAAAATTTCTTTGGCGGTGAACGCGGCAATGGCGCGCAGCGCGTCGCGGTATTCGGGGTATGCCTCAACCGGGATGATCCGGTCCAGACGCCGGAACACCTCCTTCAGCGTTATGCCGGCGCCGGTCTCCTCATACACCGCTTCGTATTCGAGATACGGCGTGCGGATGCGCAACGGCGGCGGCGCCCATTTCAGCCGGAACCCGGCAGGCAGGGTGAGGTGGATGGTGAGGGTCCGTTCCTCGGTCGTCATGTACTGGATGGGGAACCGGCGCGACTCCAGGGCCACTTCGGGAAACGTCCGTTCCAGCGAGGGCATCCGCAGATACATCAGCTTGCCGGCGCGGATCGCGTGGCCCGGCAGGCGATAGTCGATGCCCATGCGCACCGGTTCGCTGAGTTCCGCCAGCTCCGACAACGTAAAGTCGTCGAGGAGCGCGCCCGGGCTCAATGAGTTCACGTACTCGGTCATGCGGTACGCGCGTTCGTCGTCGCGTACCGTCTTCCAGAACGCGCGGATGCCCGCTTCGATGGTGCCGGTATACTCGTTTCGTGCGCGCACGGTCATGTCGCCGCTGGCCGCCAGTTCGGCCTCGAGCACCGAGTGGCGGGCGTTGTCCCCGGGCGGGGGAACGGGAATCGTGTTGAAATCGCCCCGGATCGCATTCACCGCGATGCAGCCGTGGTCATCGGCCCGGAAATAGGGATAGCGGAAATTCTGCGCCGTCGAATCGAGGTAGAAGCGCCGGCCATCGGGAAGTTCGACCTCGGAAATGGCGTGGTTGCCGTCAATCGTCGGGATTTCCGTCACCCCGACGCCGTTATCGTTGGTCGAGAGGATGATCGGGTAGCTCGTGACGCCGATGGCCTCGCACATCGTGGCGAACAGGATGGCCTTGTCGGTGCAGTCGCCGTACCGGTTCTCAAACGTCTCCATGGCCGTGTGGCCGGACAGCCCGGAACCGAGGCTGCCTTTGATCGAGATGTAGCGGGTATTGGTCTGGACCCAGTGGTAGATGCGGGCAAGTCTTTCGTCGAGGGTTGCGGCCCCTTCTGTGATCCTGGCCACTTCGGCCTGGATTTGGGGCGTGAGTTTCATACGGGAGCGCTGCAGGTCGCGCTGCAGCGCATACACTTCCTCGAACGAGGAGAAGATCGACGCTTCCATCCGCGGCGTCAGATCAGCCTGCGGCGGCATCTGGGGCTCCGGCACCAGCGGCGGCATGTCGCGCAGCGCCCAGACGTACCGCACCCGCCCGCCTTCGCGCTCTACCTGCGGTTCGGACAGCGCCGGGTCGGGGAAATGCCGCGTGTAATGGTGGAACGGCAGGCGGTCGGGAAGCTCGACGGTCACTCGCGTTAAGGCCAGGGGCTCGGTGGACTGAAAATAGTATCCCGGCAGAAACAGGCGCCGGTCTTCCGGGTTGTAATTCTCGTATTCATAAATGTACTCGACAATGGAGCCGATTTCGACGCCCGGGATCACTCCGCCGACGACCTTGTGACTGGGGTTGAAGAACTCCATCTCTTCCGACGGGCTTCCCACGCGCAGCGCCTCCGCCGGAAGGGTGTAGACCGTCCCGTCGGGCGCGATCGACTTTGCTTCCAGCACCCGGACCCGGCTCCGGCCTTCCGTGAACCCCGCCGCAAACTGCGCCCACGATTTCATCTCTTCCTTGAGCACCAGCCCCGCGAAATGGTAGCGGTACCGGTGGGTGCCGTCGTCGTTGTACACAAACAGGCCATCGTCAACCAGAATCACCCCGCCCGTGCCCGGGAACTGCTCCGCCAGCGCCTGACCGTTCGGCAGCATCTCCTGCGCCAGCTCTGTAAGGCCCGCCACCCCCTCTGCCGCCGCTGACGCCCCGCCTTCGGCCCCGGCCGGCTGGAACAGCAGCAGGGTGACGTCGTCGCGGGCAATCGCGCCCGCGCCGGGCACCTGGAAGGCCTCGCCGTCGAATGTCACGCCCCGCACATTCTCGACGGGATCGCCTTGAAACAGCGTAAGGTTTTCGTTGACCGGCACGTGGGCGCATCCCGCGCACACCAGCAGCACCGGCAGGAGTCGTACAACAGCTCTCACCTCGGGATCCTCCTTGCGGAAGGCCGCAGCCTGAACACTCACAGGGATTCGCACGCCCAACAACAGCATACCAAACGCGCCCGGCGCCTGTCGCCACGGCCACCCACTCCCAGCATATAACGACGCCCGCACCCGGGAAGATTCCGGGCCGCGGGGGCCGGCGCTGCGCGTTTTCTCTTGTAGCGCAGGCGTCTCGCCTGCATTCTTGTCTTCTGGTGGACGGTATGGACGGCATGGACGGCATGGACGATTCGGCCCTTAACGACGCCGCAGAGGTCGAGGCCGCGGGCGCAGCCCATGAACCCGGCGTCGTCCCCTCTCCGACCGACACCGTTGTCGGATTTGTAGGGGCAGGCCCCTGTGCGTGCCCTGTCCGGAGGGCAACCACGGGGGGTTGCCCCTACAGCCTCGGGAATCTGTCCTCCTCCGATGCGGCACCACGCGGGGCGTCACCCGAGACCGCGGGCGCAGCCCATGAACCCGGCATCGTCGCTTTTTCTGAACGACACCGAAGGTGTCGAATNNCGGGTGAAACCCGTGGATCGGGCGCTTCCCCCCATATCAACCCCTGAACAGGGGTTGAACAATTCCGGTACTCTTGTTCAACCCCTTTCGGGGTTGGGGCATTTGGTACGGCTGATCCATGGGCTGCGCCCATGGCTACTCAAATTGGACCCCGTTCCGGGGTCCCCGGACGGATAGTGCAGCGTTCCCGTTGGGAGAGGGAGGGCTGCATGAGCTGCGCCCATGGCTACTCAAATTGGACCCCGTTCCGGGGTACCCGGACCCTGGTTTCATCGTGTACGGGGAGCCAGATGTTTCCTGGTGCACGGCGTGGCGTTTCTGTGGCGTCTGTCGTATGGAATGATTTACAATGGCGGACAACCTGGACCTCCCTTCATCGCGGGACGCGGACAATCCAGGCACAGCAGGGGTGACGATTCACGAAGGAGGCTCCACATGTTCCGTGGTTCAATCGTAGCGCTTGTGACGCCGTTCAAAGAAGATTTCGACATCGATTTCGAAGCGTACGGCCGTCTCATCGACTGGCATCTGGAGAGCGGGACCGACGGGCTGGTGCCGTGCGGCTGTACGGGCGAAGCGGCAACCTTGACCCACGACGAGCAGATCCAGTGCATCAAGTACACCATCGAGCGCGTCGCGGGGCGGGTGCCGGTGCTCGCGGGCACGGGCTCGAACAGCACGCGGGAAGCCCTGTCGCTGACCCGGAAGGCGAAAGAACTGGGCGCGGACGCCGCCCTGCTCATCACGCCGTATTACAACAAGCCCACCCCGGCCGGCCAGATGGCCCACTACACGACCATCGCACGGCAGGTCGACATCCCCATCGTGCTTTATAACGTGCCGGGGCGCACGGGCACCCGGATGCTGCCCGCTACCATCGCCGACATCCACAGCGCCGCGGAGAACATCGTGGCGGTGAAGGAAGCCTGCGGCAGCGTGGACCAGGTCTCGGAAATCCGCAGCCTGAGCGACATCACGGTGCTGTCGGGCGACGACAGCCTGACCCTGCCGATGATGAGCGTGGGCGCGACCGGCGTGATCTCCGTCGCCGCGAATGTCCTGCCCGCGAAGGTGGCGGCGATGTGCGCTGCGTTCGACAGGGGCGACGTGGCTGAAGCGCAGCGGCTGCACTACGACCTCCTTCCGCTGTTCAAGGGCCTGTTTCTCGAAACCAATCCCATGCCCGTAAAAGCGGCCCTGCACCGCATGGGCAAGATCAACAACGTCCTGCGGCTGCCCCTGGTGCCGATGCAGCCGGTACTGTTCGAAAAGCTGGAACGGATTCTGGGACAGGTGGGCGCGATCTGACGGCCGGGTCCCCCCAGGAAAGGGTAGAGCATGAAGATCTGCGTGGCAGGCGCGTGCGGCCGCATGGGCCGGCGCATCCTTGAATTGGCCGCGGCCACGGACGACCTCGCGGTCGGCGGTGCATTTGACGTGGCAGCTTTCGCCGGAACCGAACTCATCGCCGGGGCCGAATCGGGCCGGCCGCAACGGGTGCTGGTGTCGGCCGATCCCGCCGCGGAACTCGCCCAATCGGACTGCCTGATCGATTTCACCGTAGCGGAAGCATGCCTCGGGAACGTCCGCCTGGCCGCGGACGCCAGTAAACCGTCCGTGGTGGGCACGACCGGATTGAGCGAGGCCCAGGTCGTTCTCTTGAACGACTGCGCGGCCCGCGTGCCCATCGTGTACGCGCCCAACATGAGCGTGGGCGTCAACCTTCATGTTCAAGCTGACGGGCGAAGTGGCCGCCATCCTCGGGCTCGACTACAACGTCGAGATCTGCGAAACGCATCATAACCAGAAAAAAGACAGCCCCAGCGGCACGGCTGTGCGCCTGGCAGAACGCGCCGCTCAGGCGCTCGGACTCGATTACGCGCGCGACGTCACCCACGGCCGCGAAGGTCTCGTGGGCGCGCGGCCCCGCAACCAGATCGGCATGCACGCCCTGCGCGG
>DDYW01000026.1 GCA_002348185.1 Candidatus Hydrogenedentes bacterium UBA2224
CGGGGTGAATGCACACTGGGCCCCTTTCACATGCACGTCTCATGGCATTCATCCTCGAGAAAGAGATGAATGCCTTCCAAACACAACATGTTGCCCTAATTGTGGGGCAGTACACTAGCCTGTTAACGCCGCCATTTCCTCGCTTAATGGACCCCGTGAAGCCACATCCCCAAGTTTCGCGTGCATGACGCCTACTTCTCTTCTATAATCAGAACTCACGTGGCTCCGCAGGGGATACCACACATCGTGAGCGTAGCGGAAGGATTTGAAATCATGAAACGACAGTCACGCAGAGCGTTTATGCAAGCCACAGCGGCGTGTGCCGGTTTCGCCGGGCTGAACCGGCTGGCGGCCGCCGGGGAAGAGCCCATACAGGGGTTTGACGAGACGGCTACGACGACGCAGGAAAACGCCGTGTGGAAACCGGTGTCGGACCGGAAGATCCGGGTGGGCATCGTGGGATACGGGGTTTGCCGTTTCGGGGCGGCGTTCAGTTTCCAGGATCATCCCAATGTCGAAGTGGCGGCAGTCAGCGACCTGTTCCCGGACCGGTGCAGCGAACTCGCCAAGGTCTGCCGGTGCGAGAAGACGTATCCCTCACTCGAGGAACTGGTCAAGGATGACAGCATTGAGGCCGTTTTTGTCGCAACCGATGCGCCGAGCCATCCCCGGCACTGCATCACCGTGCTGGAGCACGGCAAACACGTGGCCTCGGCCGTGCCCGCGGTGTTCGGTTCGCTGGAAGACGCCGACCGCCTTCTCGAGGCCGTGAAGAAATCGGGCCTGAAATACATGATGTTCGAGACGTCGGCGTTCCGTAACGACTGCTATGCCATGCGTCAGGTCTACCACGCTGGCGGATTCGGGCAGATGATCTATACGGAAGGCGAGTATTTCCACTATACCGATACGCCGATCGATTCCTACAAGAACTGGCGTCTGGGAGCGCCGCCGCAGTGGTATCCCACGCACGCCAACGCCTATTACACCTGTGTTACCGGCGGCACCTTCACGGATGTATCCTGCCTGGGCATGCCCAGCACGGCCGACCGGTTCCAGCCCGGGAGCAACGCCTACAACAACCGCTTTGGCACGGAGGTCGCCCTGTATCAGACCAGCGAAGGCGGTATGGCGCGCATGGTGGAAAGCCGCGACATTCCCGGCTCGCACGGCGAGGTGGGGCGCGTGCGCGGCCAGAAGGGTTCGATGTTCGACATGACTTATGACGGGCTTGTGGACATATCGAGCGTCACGCTGGCGAAACCGCCGCTGCCTCCCAACGTAGACGCGGGCGGGCACGGGGGCTCGCACGGGTACCTGTGCGAGGAGTTCGTTACCGCGATTCTTCAGGACCGCAAACCGCTGGTGGACATCGCCGCCGCGCTGAATACCACCGTGCCGGGCATTGTGGCGCATCAGTCGGCCCTGAAAGACGGCGAGCGTATGAAGGTGCCGCAATACAGTCTGTAAGCACGGGGGCCGGGCGTTCGAGGACCTGCTTGTTTGAATGAGTAGTTGGCTTCTGGTTAACTCAGGCGGACAGGACGCCAGCTTGTCCGGGGAAGGAGGCTGATGCTGGTTGAGGACGTTCTGACGCCGGAGCGGAGCCTGGTGCTTCGTTCACGAAGCAAGCGGGCCGCGCTGCGGGTCCTGGTGAGCGCGGTGTGCCGGCAGCTTCCCGCGCTTTCGGCGGACGAGGTCCTCGAACGCATTGAAGCCCGTGAACGCGAAATCAGCACCTTGATTGCGCCGGGCATCGCCCTGCCGCATGCGCGGCTGCCGGAGCTTCAAGAACCCGTGCTGGCGGTGGGGTTGCACACACGCGGCCTGCCCTGGCAGTCCGTTTCGCCGGAACGGGCGAACCTGATCGTTCTGGTGCTTGGCGCGGAGCGGGATCCGGGGCAGCACATTCACCTTCTGGCCGAGATCGCGCGCTTGCTCGAAAACGAGGCCAGGTTGAAGGCCCTGCTGGCAGCCCGGACGCCAAGGGCGCTGTATGAGGCGTTCTGCGAGCCGGAACCCGTGGTGCGCAAGGAACGCGTCACCCGCAAAGACCGTGTGCCCCGGGGACTTCTGGCGCATGCGGCGGAGCTGGCAAAGGACATTGCGCGGTCCTGCGTCCTGGTCCACGACGATGGCGACTTGAATCCGGAGTGGCTGAAGGTCTTCCCGGAAGACTTGCCGCTCGTCCTTTCGGCACGCGACACGGGGAAATACCGGGAATTCGTGTCGCCGTTCCGCACGCTCCTTCAGGTGCCGTCAAAGGGACTGATCCCCAAGTATCGCGTCGAACTGGCGATCATGCTGGCCATTTCGCAGGGGCTGCTCGAGCGCGATCGGATCGTTGTGAATGTCTATGGGGCGGGGGGCCTCGGAGGCCTGGACACGCTGTCGGTGGTGGATGTGGGGAAGACGTTCGCCAATGCGCCCTACCTGGGCAATGAGGTCTCCGGAGAAGATATTGACTACCAGGTGCTGAGCCACGTGTTGAACATCGCGCTCAGCCTGGCGGACGAGGGCCGCGAGGGCAAGCCGGTAGGCACGATTTTCGTGCTTGGGGATTCCGATGGCGTCGCGCAACGGTCGAGCCAGATCGTGATCAATCCGTTCAAGGGGTATGCCGAAGACGAACGCAACGTGCTGGATCCCAGTCTCGAGGAGACGATCAAGGAGTTTGCCGCGATCGACGGGGCGTTTCTGATCCGCGGCGACGGCGTCATTGTGGCGGCGGGCGCCTGCCTCCACACGGATCCGCAAAACGCAAGCCTGGCGTCCGGTCTGGGCACCCGGCATGTGGCGGCGATGTCGATCACAGCGCACACGAAAGCCCTGAGCATTGTCATTTCACAGTCAACGGGCGCGGTTCGCATTTTCAAGAACGGGAAGGAAGTGCTGGTGCTCGAAAAGTCCGGTTCCTGAGGCGCCGATGAAGGGCTAATGGGAGACAGAAAGCGGCAGACTATGAAGCGTCGAGCATTTCTGAAAACGCTGCCGGCGATCACCGCCCTGGCAGGCGCGGATAGAGCGCTGGGGCAGAACGCTCCGCCGGAGGCGTTGCCGAAGTCCGAACAAAGCGCCGGCCCCGCGCTTCACGAGAAATCCGCGCTGCGGCTCAAAGCGAAGGATACCCTGACGGCGCTGGAGATGAATCGTGGCGAGGCGGTCGAGTTTGAGCTGAGGTCCGGGGATCTTGTGCGCATCGAACTGGTAGCCACCAGCGCGCGCATCCTGCGCACAACGCTGAAAGAACTGAAGGTCGAGGAACACCGGGGACGCACGGATTACGCGTTTGACTGCGTCCTGCAAGTCAATGGCCGGGAACACCGGCTCGAACGCGAGGTGTCCACGCAACGGAGCTTCTATGAGCCGTGGGAGTTCGACGGCGTGCGGTTGTGGTTCGATGCCGTTCAGGACATCTTCGAGTTTCTGCTGGAGGAACACGGGGAATGCCGTCCGCGCAAGCAGGCCCGTTTTGCGCTTCAGGATGCCGCGCTGGGCATCTGTCCCGAAACACTTCATCCCTGGTGTCCGTTACCGGAGGGCGGGCTGAAGATCAGCGATTGTTACCGGGGGGAGGACTGCTGGCTTGGCGCGTACAACGGCGCTTCCGCGCACGGGGGCCTGGACATCAATCACGCACCGGGAACGCCGCTGTGGGCGCCGTTCGACATCGACGACCAGTTCTATTTCAACAGCCTGAACATGGGCCACAACAACAATCGCTGGCGGGGCATTCACCGGTGGCCCAACGGCGCCGAATGGATTATCCAGGCCCACCACATGACCGAGCTGATGGTCGAGGAACACACGGCGATCAGAAAGGGCGTCCAATTCGCCAAGGGGGCGGGTGTGCTGTCGGGCGGCGTCGACCACAGCCATTTCGTGTTCAAAGTCCATGATTACGGCGAGACGATACACCTGGACCCGTGGATTCTGTTCTGGCAGATGTACCGGGACCGCGGCGCGAAAGAAACGAGTCCCGCATGAGGGGCGCAGCGGCATTTCTGCTGGGATGCGCCACGGCCGCGTGGGCATCGGCGGGCGTTGCGCCCGCGGCGCCCGAACCCGAGCGCGTCCTGGTCGGCGCGATCCGGTGGGACGCCTGGCACGGTCCTGCTTCGGAGGTCGGGCTTATCGTCGAACGGACGCTCGCCCCGGCCCATTGGCATTACCGGCTTCCGTTTTTTGGCAGGGTGACCGGCGAGAATGCCGTGGAGGTTCGGGGCAATACGCAGGAGATTATGGACCAGGAGATCGCGTTCGCGCAGCGGGCCGGGCTGGATTACTGGGCCTTCGTGATCTATCCGGAAGATAACGCCCTGAGTCTCGCCCTGAAGCTCTATCTGGCAAGCGAATACAAGCACCGGATCAACTTCTGCCTGAACCTGCAGGGAGGATGGGAAGGCGGCGGTGGCCGGGAGGCCTGGCCGGCGAAGGTCCGGCGCTATGTCGAATACTTCAAAGAAGCGTCGTACCAGTGTGTCCAGGGCCGGCGCCCCCTGGTCTACCTCTATTCCGTGGATGGACTGGTGGGGGAGGGCCGGTTCGCGTCGTGGGAGGAAGCGCGTTCCGCGTTTGATGAACTCCGCGCGAGGGCACAGGCCGCCGGCGCCGGTGATCCGTATATCGTCGCGCAGGGATGGTCGCCAGAGACTTTAAAAGAGCAGGCGGACACGCTGGGCCTGGACGCCATCGGCGCGTATGCGTCAAACGCGGGAGGCCTGGGCGCGCCTTATGCGGAACTCGCGTTCCACACCGAACGATGGTGGGACGCGTTCCGGGCCACGGGCTGTGACGTTGTGCCGCTTGTGAGCGCGGGCTGGGACATGCGGCCGCGGGTGGAGACGCCCGTGCCCTGGGTGAAGGGCGGGAATATCCAGGAGTATTACGAGGCGCCCACAGCGGAAGAGTTGGGCGAACACCTGGAGAAGGCCGTCACCTGGTGCAGAAGGCGTCCGGGTTCCGCGAAGGCCCATACCGTGCTTATCTACGCCTGGAACGAGTTCGACGAAGGCGGATGGATCTGCCCGACGTTGACGGAAGGGACGGCCAGACTGGATGCTATCGGGCGGACGCTGCGGGACCTCGGGGTCGGCTCGCCGCACGGGTCCCACGGAGTCCCGAAATGAAGTCAGCGGCCGGTGTGCTCGCAAACGGGCGGACGTCAGGTGAGCCGCTTGGGCGGCCCGCCACGCGTCATGCTATCATAAATGGCGTTTGCGGCAGGGGGTTCATCCACAAAGAAGAGATGCGGATCAGGCAAGGAAACAACAGCGGAACACGTGGGAGGCAACGGGCTCATGCGTAACGTGATGATTCTCGTGGTGTTTGCGACGCTCGGGGGTGTGGGAGGCGCCGGCGCCGTCGAATCCGAGCCAGCGGCCAAGGACAGCGTGCAGGCGCAGATCATCCTGACGGTCTCCGAGGGGAAACGCCTCATCGCGAAAGCCGTGGCCGAGATGCCCGTCGTGAAGAAGGCCCTTCAGGACGGTATGGTCATCATCGCCCGGGGTACGACCAATACCTATGTGGCCGAGGAACTGACGGGTCAGAAGATTGCGCACGGCGCGTACGTTATTGGATGGACCGGTCCCGCGAAGGGCGGCCAGGCGCCTGAACCGGGCGAACGCGTCGAGGACATCGTGCTGGTGAACGGGCAGGTGCAACCCGGTATGAGCATGGACGATGCCTTGAACGCGCTGAAGGTGGGCGATGTGGTCATCAAGGGCGCCAATGCCCTGGACCGGCAACACAAAACCGCGGGCGTGCTGATCGGCGGCGGCCCCAACAGCAGCGCCGGCTCAACCGGGAAGATCTATCCTGTTGTCGTGTCCCGGAAGGCGCATCTGGTCATTCCGATCGGGCTGGAGAAACAGGTGCAGGGAGAGGTGATCGACATTGCGAACAAGATGCGTGAACCGATCGAGAGCCTGAACGCCATCCCTTCGATGTTTCTGGTGACCGGGGATATCCTGACCGAAATTGAAGCCCTGGAACTCCTGACGGGGGCGTCGGTGTTTCAGGCGGCGGCCGGCGGGATTGGCGGGGCGGAGGGGTCTTCCCGGCTCATCTGCCGCGGAACCCGCGAACAGGTGGAAAAGGCGCTGGCCATTGCCGAATCGATTCAGGGCGAGCCGGCTTTTCTGGAATAGCTCCGAATTCGGTTGGCGCGCGTGTGCCGGCATCCTGAACGGCGTGTGTTCTTTCACTGACAGGCATGGAACCTCAGAGGTACTGCGTATGAAGACCCGGCTCGTCCTGGCGCTTGTTTTTGCTTCCGTCTCGATGGGGGCGGCGGCCGAAGATGGTATGCTCAGTGATCTCCTCCCGCGGCCACAAGAGCTCGAAACCCTGCCCGGGCAATGCCCTCTTGACGGGGGAGACATTCACATCACGCTGACGGCCCCTGCCGGGGAGCAGATCACGCGCCTGACGGACCGTCTTGCTGAAACGCTGGTCCGGCTGGGTCTGAACAGCAATCCCGCGACGGCTCCGGGTGAAACTCATCTCCTGTACGTTTCGTTTTCAGGAGTGCCGGCGCCCTTTGCTCCGGCCACCGTGCTGCCCGCTGCCGCAAGAGACCAGGGGTATTCGCTGACCGTCACCCGCTCGGGCGTGGTCGTCGGCGCGGCTTCGGAAAAAGGGCTGTTCTACGGGTTGATGACGCTGGAGCAGTTGCTTCACAGCGCGCAGGCGCGGGGGCTGACTGCCCTGCCCTGCCTGCGCATCGTCGACTGGCCCGCTCTGCAGATGCGGGGATACAGCGAGGACTACGGCCGCAATCAGTTGCCCACGCTGGACGAGCACAAGCGCGCGATTCGCTTGCTCGCGCGCTTCAAAATCGACACGTATCTGTGGTTTATCGAACCAGACCATTTCGTCTACGCGTTTGATCCGGAACTGGGCCAGGAATACGACCGGTTCCGCTTCGAAGAGATCCGGGAGCTCGTGGCCTACGCCAGGGAATACTACATCGACGTGATCCCGACGGTGGAACTGCTGGGACATATGGAGATGACGCTGCGCGAACCGCGATACCGGCACCTTGCGGAAATGCCCGAAGGCGGAGGCGATTTGTGTGCCACGTCGGAAGAGGCCTTCGACCTCGTCCGGAAAATGGTCAGCGAGATCGCGCCCGCGTTTGGGGGAACGTATTTCCATTGCGGCCTCGACGAAAGCTACGCGATCGGGAAGGGGCGTTCCGCCGAGGCCGTGAAGGAGAAGGGGCTCGAGCGCGTCTTCGCCGACTACTACACGAATATGAACGACCTCGTGAAATCGCAAGGCCAGACCATGATGATGTACGCCGACATCATCCTGAACCATCCCGGCATTCTGGAGCTGTTGCCCGGAGACATCGTGCCGATGTTCTGGGACTACTCGCCGCGCGACGTCTATCCGGGGCTGACGGCGCTCAAGGAGAGCGGGCTGACCGTTACGGCGCTGTCGGGCCTGTGGGACTGGAACAATCTCTATCCCATCTGCCCGCCTTCCTTCCGCAACATGGAAACGCTGGCGGCTCAGGCGGCCCGCGAGGGCGCCATGGGCCATTTTGTGAGCAGTTGGGGCGACGGCTACAAGGGGGCGGCCGGCATCAACCTGAGCGAACTCAATTTCTACGGCGTGGTGTATTGCGGAGCGGTCTCATGGAAGCCCGAACCCATCGCCATGCCCGAGTACTCCAGCGCGTTTGCCACGCAGTTTTATGGCATTCACGACGAGATCCTTGCCACGGCGCTGACTCGGCTGGCCCGCTGCCAGGGTGAAGATCTGAGCCGCACTTGTCAGGCGCGTTTCATGTTCCATTGCGAACCCGCCGAAGGGGTTTGGGGCATGGCCGACGCCAATGAGGAGACGCTCGCGTTCTGGACTGGGCTCGAAGCGGAGACCCGGGCTGTTCACGAAGCTCTCGCGGGCGTGCGTCCGGCGGAAAACGCCGACTATGCGCGCTCGGTGGATCTGGCCGCGCGCATGCTGAATGCGTCCGCGCAGATGGCCCTGACATTCCATCGCATCGGCGCTTCGATGGAACAGGCCGAATTCGACCGTGAAGCGTCCGCTGCCGGGCTGGAATCCCTGGCCGGCACGCATGCCGCCCTGTGGGAAGACTACGAAGCGACATGGCGGGCAACGAACCGTCCAATCAACCTGAACCACATCGGCCGCGTCTGGTCGGGGACGACCGAGGGACTCAAAACGCTCGCCGCCGAAATCCGGGCCGGGCGGTTTCCCGCCCCGGTCCTGCCGGGACCACGTGTCGCCTTCGATTTCGACGGAGAGGGCGAGGCCGCGTGGCAGGACGCCCTGGGGAGCGGCCTGCAACTCGCTCCGGTGGCCGGGGAGCCGCCTGCATCGCTCGAAACCGGCGGGCCGGGCGGGAGCGGGGGCTACCTGAGGCTGCCGCACGGCGCACGCTGCGAGGTGACTGACTCTGGCCGCGTCCTGGATTTTCGCACGGCGCCATTTGTGGTCGAGGCCTGGGTCCGGCACCACGGCCAGCAGGAACAGCAGTATGGCGCGACGATATTCAGTTTCGGCATCGGCGGAGGCTGGCGGCTTGGACTCAACCACAAAGGCGAAACCCTGTTCACCCTGTACGGCATCGGCGAACAGGCCGGAACCCATTCCATTGTTCCGCCCGACGGCGAATGGCACCACGTCGCGGTCAATTTCCACCATTGCGGTAATGTGGACTACTACATTGACGGGGCGTTGACCGACCAACTCGAACTCAAGGGCTATCCGCACTCGCCCGGCAACCCGCTGGTCCGTGTGGGCAATGAAATCGCCCTCGTAACACCGTTTGCGGGCGACATCGATCGCGTTCACGTCGGCGTGGGCATCATCGGCCCCGGAGATCTGGACGCCAAACCGTAACCTGGACGGGGGGGAGTTGCCGTTCCGTTCCCCCGCCTGTGCAAAGCAGGCAAGGTGAATGGTTTGCGGAGCCGGGGCGGATCCCCGGGAGCCGTCGTGTCTATCGGTTTCAGTCGGGCCCCCCGTGCGCAGTGTGACGGCCCAACCCGTTTGCCCGAACGGGGCCGGACTGCGTCGGCCGCGATGAATCTGCGCGTTCAGAAATTATGCCCGCCTTGGATTGTTATATACGAATGGACTGCCTCGCTGTACGTAACAGCGCGCGGTCCGGGAGATCTTTTTCAGAAGAGCGAGCTCCGCTTGCGGTAGCGAGGTACACGCCGGAACGGGCCTCGATGTGGGCGTCAGATGAACAAGCGGGAAACACACGCGACACGCGCAGACGTGAACGCGTTCCGCCGTACCGAATCGGGTTGTGCCGCCGCAATGAGCGTGCGCCTGATCGGCGAATTTGGCCTGTGGGGCATCCCCGGGCGTACCGCGTTTGTGCCAAGTGCGTCTATCCGATGTCTGCCTCGCCGCTCTCCCCATAGTACCCGGTCAACGTATTTCAGGGCATTGAACAGGAGGACAGAACCATGGCCGAAGAGAGAGGCGTCACTCCCGGTTTCCACACGGTAACGCCGTACCTGGTAATGAAGAATGCCATCGATGCGCTCGAATTCGACAAGAAGGCGTTCGGAGCGATCGAAAAGTACAAGCTGCTTTTCCCTGACGGTCGCCTGGCCCACGCGCAAATCGTCCTGGGGGATTCGCAGATCATGTTCTCCGAGGAATGTCAGGAGTACGGAAGCAAGTCTCCCCAGACGCTCAACGGGTCGCCTGTCACGTTGTATGTGTATGTCGACGATGTGGACACGGTCTTTGAGCGCGCCCTGACGGCCGGCGCCACGGAGCTCCATCCGGTCAGGGATCAGTTCTATGGCGACCGTTCGGGGCAACTGAAGGATCCATTCGGACACGTGTGGTGCATCGCGACCCCCAAAGAGAATCTCTCGCCCGAGGAGATCGAGAAGCGCATGGAAGCCATGTGCGCTTCGCACAAGTGATCCGTCTGGCGGAAGGAAGCTCGGGCGGGAACCGTACTGTTTTTCCGTAAACCCGGCGAGACGGGTGTCCGCCGTGTCGGGGGTGAAATACATTCAATTGGACAGGAGAAGACGATGAGAGTCATGGCCATGGTCAAGGCGAGTCCCGCTTCGGAGGCCGGGGTCATGCCCACGCAGGAACTCCTCGCCGAGATGGGCAAGTTTAACGAGTCGCTCGCGGAGGCCGGCGTCTTGCTTGCCGGGGAGGGATTGCATCCAAGCTCGGCGGGGGTGCGGATCCGGTTTTCCGGGAAGGAGCGGGCGGTGGCGCGCGGCCCCTTTAAACAGACGGAGGAATTGATCGCGGGGTTCTGGCTGTGGAACGTCAGTTCGATGGATGAGGCGATCGAGTGGGCCAGGAAATGCCCCAATCCCCACGTGGATGGGGGCGAAATCGAGCTTCGTCCCGTGTTTGAGGCCGACGATTTCGGGGAGGCGTTAACGCCCGAACTCCGTGAGCAAGAGGCGGCCCTCCGGGCACGGGCGTTCGGGCTTGTCGCGCCGCGCTTCGAAGAGGTTCCCGAACGGCTCATCGGCGGGGTGAATGCGGCCTACACCATGGAATCCCGCGCGAGTATCCCCCTGCAGTGGGAGTGTTTTGTGCCCCGTTTGAGCGACATCCCAGGCCAGGTCGAGAGCGCCTCCTATGGCGTCTGCTGGAACTACCGCGCAGGCGCCGGCTTTGATTACCTGACCGGGGTGGAGGTGGCAGACGCGGACGGCCTGCCCGGTGACTTCACCTGCATCCGGTTGCCGGCGCAACGCTATGCCATTTTCCCCCATCACGACCATGTTTCAGCCATTCCCGCCACCATGGAGGCGATCTGGACGAAATGGGCGCCGGAATCCGGCCTGGAGCTTGCCGATGCCCCCTGTTTCGAGCGGTATTCCCAGCAGTTCAATCCACGCACCGGAAAGGGCGGCATTGAGATCTGGATACCTTTGAAGTGATAGCACGTTGACTCCATGCTCACAACATCAGGAGGATGCCCCATGTCCCGAAAGATATTCGTAAATCTGCCCGTCAGGGAGCTTGATGCGTCAAAAGCCTTCTTCCGTGCCCTTGGATTCTCGTTCAACAGCCAGTTCACGGATGACACCGCCGCCTGTCTGGTCATCAGCGATGAGATCTACGCCATGCTGCTGACCCGCGAGAAGTTCCGTCAGTTCGCACCGCAGAAGGTGTGCGATAGCCGGAGATCGAACGAGGTCCTGCTCTGCCTGAGCTGCGACTCCAGGGGCGAGGTGGACGAGCTGGCCGAAAAGGCCCTCGCCGCGGGCGGAAAGAACGCCCGGGAGCCCATGGACCACGGGTTTATGTACGAGCGCAGCATTCAGGACCTCGACGGGCACGTCTGGGAGTTCGTGTGGATGGACGCCGCCGCCATCCAGCAGGAGCCCCAGGCCGCTCACACCGCCGGGGTGGAGTGAGTCCGGCCGGATGACCGTAACGTTCTGAAAGACCCCCGTGTCACAGAGCGCCCGCCAGCGTCCGCGTTCTCCGCAAGAAAAGTCTGGAAATCCGCCGGGGCCTTGGATAGAGTGATAGGTATCCCAAGGCTGTATACGGGACGCAGAACGGACGGTTCGCTGGTCAGGGTGGAGTTGCGGACTCATTCTCCGCGCAACGGACATGGGAGTCTCTCGATGAAAACGTTACCGAAACTCTCCGGATGTATGGGCATGAGCCGCCGCGGTTTCCTGGCGTCGGGCTGCGCGGCGTGCCTGGGCGCGGCCGGGTGCGCGTCGATGAAGGGCGAACACAAGGCAGCGAAGACCGCCGAAAAAATGCGTATCCGAACCGTGTACTCGCTTCATGCGGAGGTGCAGCCCGGGCCGGACTGGCCGAATGTAGGCTTCGATTTCCGCCCGCCGATGGAGCGCATCAACAGCGAGCTCGCTTCGACATTTCCCAACTACGAATTCCTGCCCACTCTGGCCACCGGCCCGGAGCAGGCCCAGAAAATCCTCGAGGAGGACGCCGCCGGCAAGGTCGACGGCTACATTGTTTACCAGATGAACTGCTGGAACCAGGTCGTGCAGACCATCGGCAGCTCCGGCAAGCCCGTCCTGTATGCGGACTTCCAATATGCCGGCAGCGGCGGGTTCTTGGTGTATAACGCGGGCTTCCTGCGCAACAGCGTGCCCAATGTCGGGTTCGTCGCCTCCTCGGATATGAAGGACCATATCGCGGCGGTGCGGTGCTTTGACGTGGTGCGCAAGGGCGGTTCCCCGGCGGATTTCGTCGCGGCGACGGCGCAGGCGCGGGTCAAATCCACTCCCGGGTCCGGCCGGCTGGCATGCAAGCGTGATTCCTTTGCTGTTCTGTCGCCGACGGATTGCCTGGCCCGGATGAAGGCCTCAAGAATCCTCGCCGTGCGCGACCAGGAAGCCGGGGACGGCGGGGAATTCATGGGCATTCCGGTCACGCGGGTGGCGTTTGCCGAGCTGAACGATGCCTGGGCCAATGCCGACAAGGACGAGTCGCGCGCGATTGCCGATCGCTGGGAAAAGGACGCCGCGGTCATCGAGGGCGTGTCGCGCGAAACGCTCGAGACCTCGGCCGCCATGTATCTGGGGCAGAAGGCGGTGCTCAACAAGTACGGCGCGAACGCCATCACCATCAACTGCCTGGGCGGGTTTTATGGAGGCCACATCCACGCGTATCCGTGCCTCGGGTTTCATGAGCTGTGCAACGAAGGTCTGATCGGCGCCTGCGAGTGCGATGTCCCATCAACAGCCACGATGGTGACGTTCACGGCCATGTCTCAGGGGCGGCCCGGCTACATTTCCGACCCGGTGATGGACACGGCGAAGGGCGAGATCATCTATGCCCATTGCGTGGCGTCGAACCGGCCCTTCGGACCGCAGGGTCCGGTCAACCCGTTCGAGATCCTGACCCATTCCGAAGACCGGCAGGGCGCGTCTGTGCGCTCGGTTTTCCCGCTGGGATATATGACCACCACCCTCGAACTGTCTTCCGACCGCAAGGAAGTCCTGTTCCACCAGGGGAAAGCGGTCGAGAACGATCCCGATGACCGCGCCTGCCGCACCAAGCTGGGCGTGAAACCCGTCGGAGACATCGAGAAACTGTTCACGATGTGGGACAAGTGGGGCTGGCACCGGGTCACCTTCTATGGCGATCTCAGAGAACCGGTCTTCGCGCTCGCTGATGCGGCCGGGTGGAAGGTTGTCGAGGAGGCCTGAGGCCACAACGTATCGCACGTGCAGGACAAGACGGGCGCGGGTTCCAGAGGAGGCCGCGCCCGTTTCATTCTATTTGCGCAACAGCCACAGCGCGAGGTTCAGGAGCACCGTGAGCACGACGCTGGAGATAAGGCACGTGACAAGGGGCAGGTGAAGCGACGAGCGCTCGCCTTCCACGTGAATGTCGCCGGGAAGCCGTCCCAGAGGGACGCCGGCTTTCGCCAGCAGCCAGAGCACGCCCCCGGCCACGACCAGCCCGAGGCCCAACACGACAATCCATTTCCCGATAGAGGCAGCGCCCATAGCATGCTCTCGTTGAGTTACGTACGTGCCGTGCAATTGTCGCGGGTGGCGGAGGGGTCTGTCAATGGTGCACGTCCCGGGCGCTTGGCCAGTGGTTCGCGCCCTACGGTTCCTGGCGGAGTTCAATAACGCGCCCGGCCGCCCCGGCCCGTTCAAGCAGCAGGCGCGTCACGTCGCACCAGCGGTCCGCGCGGTCCAGAATCCAGCCGTCAGACGAAACGGCGACGTCCCCGGCCGAGGCAACCGTTTCGTCCACGCGGTTGATGAGGCGGATGTCCCACGTCCACCCCGATGCTTCCGCGATCCCGGCGAGGGTCTCTTTGAGGCGGCCGCTGTTGGAAACCGGCCGGTCGAAATACCAGCAGACCGGAGCCGCGCCGCTTGTTTCCAGGGTCTCGCCGAGCAGCCGGATGGCTGCTTCCGTCTCCGCAACCTTGCGGTACGAGCCGTGGACACTGGCCATGTCGCGTACGCACCCGTCGCGTCCGCGAAGCAGAATGCCTTCGGATAGAATGCTCTCGGCGGTGATGAGCAGGTTGTAGCCGTCAATCACCAGGGCCGCGGCGTGCAGTGCCGAAACGCTGACTTCGTGTTTGCGGCGGCGTTCGAGCGACTGATCGGAGCACGAGGCACCCAAGACCGCCCGGCGATGGCGCGCCGTCAATTGGTAATGATCGCCAACAAGCTTGAGGGCGGCGGACTCCGCATATCCTTGCGTCAGCAGAAACGACAGGTCGCGCACGGCGTTGCGCAGCAAGGGAATCCAGCGCGGTGCAAATAGCAGGCTGTCCTTCGGGTGTTTGCCTCTGTGAGCCTGGTGCGGCGGCACGGTCGTTCTCCCTTTCTGCCGGGAGATCCCATAGTACACACCGTCGCCGTCGGGCGCTAGTCCTCAATGTCCTGGTCGGCAGTTGAAGCGGCGAGCTCGGCTTTGTAGCGATCGCGCTCGAGCGCGGCCCGGTTGATGCCGTCGGTGGCCTGTTCGCTTGCCCGTTCCATGTCTTCGAAGTAACGTTCCCGGTGGAGTCCGAATTCTTCGAGCAGCTGGCCGTATTTGCGCTGCATCATTTTGGCGACCAGACCCTCGGTGCGGTGAGCGAGTTTTCGCGCGGGGTTGCCGCCCCAGACCTCGAGGGGGCCCACGTCTTTCGTCACCACGCTGTTCGGGGCGATCACCGCGCCGTCGCCGATCGCGACCCCCGGGCCGATGTATACGCGGCTGGTGATCAGCACGCAATTTCCGATGACGATGGGTTCAGCGATGTACGGCGTCAATCGCCAATGGGCGGACGTCCCCAGGACCAGATGATTGGTGTCGCGAACCACCGAGAACTCCGCCAGCCCCGTGAAGTCGCCGATCTTGATGAGTTTGGTCGCCTCGAGAAAACAGAAATAACTGCACCCCGACCGTGTGCCGAAGAGAATCTTCCCCTCGCCTTTGGTGCGGAGGATGACGTTGTTGCGGAATCGGCAGTCATCGCCCAGTTCCACGTGCCCGTCGACCTCAAGGTATTTTGCCGGAAACCGGCAATGCAGCCCTTTCTTGGCGAATTTCCGGCCGTGCACCCAGGTACGCCATGTGCGAAGAAGCGGATTCATTGCGATTTATCCTTTACCTCCCAGTATCACGGTCTCGTTAATTACGTTCGGGAACGCATTCAGATTCCGGTCCGGCCGGACTTCGTAATGGCGTCGTACATGGCGATGGCCTGCTTCAGCTTGCCAATTTGACTGCGTTTGATGTCCAGCAGCGAGACAATTTCCACGTTCTTGAGACGCAGGCAATGGGGTACGTGGTCCACGTGGCAATCTTGCCGCGACCGATGATACCGATGCGCAGTGCGCGTGCCATGCGGAACTCCTCTGTCTGCCATTCCCCGGAGCTGCAGATGCCCACCCCGGACGTTGCGCGCGATCTTAACACGGTACCCGCGGGTCTGCAAAAAGGTCCGAGGTGATCAGGCGGCGAAGAGGACGCCGTAGCGACTCCGCCCGAACGGGCCAGCGACGCAATCGTGTTATTCCGGTCAAGAGCCGGGTTTTCCCGCAGTCGGAGAACGCGCAGCAGCACTTGTCAAGAGACTATTTAAGTATTGTGTCCCCGAAATTATAATGGCGCGGAGAGGAGGGCATTTTCGTGCACGAGGGGCTGGTTCTGGCGGATTACCTGATTCTCGGGGGGTTCTTCGTGATCATGCTGGGCATCGGGGTGTATTTCTCCGGCAAGATGAAGGATCTCAGGGATTTTTTTTGTGGGGGCAACCAGGTGCCGTGGTGGGTGTCCGGCGTCTCGCTGTACATGACCACCTTCAGCGCGTTTGCCTTTGTTTCGTATTCGGCGCTGGCCTACCGGCAGGGCCTGGTCTGTATCACGATCTGGTGGCTGACCGTGCCGTGCGCGGTTTTGAGCGCGCGGTTCTTTGCCGCGCGATGGCGGCGCCTGAACATCACCAGCCCGGTGGAGTTCATCGAGCGCCGTTTCGGCCCCTGGTTGCGGCAATGCTTCTCGTGGGCGGGTGTGCCGCTGATTGTCATTGATGACGCGCTGAAACTGTTTGTGATCGGAACCATGGTGACCGTCAGCCTGGGCGTGCAACGCGAGTGGGCTATGCCCGTCGCCATCGGGGTGTGCGGCACGATCATGCTGAGCTACACGCTCATGGGAGGGCTGTGGGCGGTCATGATTACCGACACGGTCCAGTTTGTCGTCATGGGCGTCGCGGTGCTGGTCTTGATCCCGCTGGTTTTGCTGAAAGTGGGGGGGCTCCTGCCGATTTTTCAGGATGCGCCTCCGGGGTACTGGAACCTCAGCAGCGACGACTACTCGTTCTGGTGGCTTCTGCCGTTCACGCTGATGCAGTTTCTGGTCTACACGACAAAATGGCCCATCGTGCAGCGGTATTATGCCGTTGAGACGGACCGGGACGCCCGGAAAGTGGGCTACACCGTGGGATTCCTGACCTTTGTCGGCGTGCCGATCCTGTTTCTGCCAGCGTTTGCCGCGCGGGTCTTCATGCCCGGAGTGGCCGATGCCAATACGGTGTATCCCATGATCTGCAGGCAGCTTCTGCCGGCCGGGCTGTTCGGTATGGTGATCGCCGGCATGTTTTCCGCGACCATGTCGATGCTCTCGAGCGATTACAACGCGGTGGCCGCCGTTATCACTAACGATATCTACAAGCGGCTGTTCGTGCCGCACGCTTCCCAGAAGTCCCTCGTGCTCGTAGGGAGATTGGCGACGTTGGGCATTGGGATGGTCGCCGTGGCCATCGCGGTCCTGCTCTCCCGAATGGAAAACCTGCGCGATCTGGTGCAGATCATGGCGGGCGTGTTCAGCCTGCTGCTGCCGCCGGTGGGGATTCCCATTTTCTTCGGGTTCCTGACCCGGCGGGTATCGAACCGGGGCGCGCTGCTCGGGTTCATCCTGGGATCGGCATGCGGGCTGGCGGCGTATGCGCTGAGCCTGCTGCCCGCGGACTCCGGTGTCGTAACGCATGTGTTGCGCCTGTTCCCGGGCGCGGTCCTGGCTATGTATCCCGAGGGCACGGGCCTGGCCTTTCTCAACACCGTGCCGTGGCTCACCTGGATCACCGCGTTGCCTACCCTGTTCGGGGTCTTTGGCCTGAGCGCCCTGTTGCCCGACGGCCCCGCGAAACGGAAGGAAGTCGAAGAGTTTCTCGCGGGCGTGCGGGCCGGGGAAGGCCCGCGGGAGGCGCCCCGCGACATCTCGCATGACGCCGCCGTGGCCATGAGCATCATCGGCGCCAGCACGGGCCTGATCGGGCTGCTGCTGGCGGTTGCGGTCGCGGCTACGGGCCACCGCGGGGACGGTCTGTACTCGATCGGCGTGGGGCTCGTGCTGGCTCTGCTGGGCTCTATCGCCTGGTGGCATGGCAAACGGGCCGCGGCTTCCCCGTGACATGGTCCGGCGGTTTGTGTCATGCTGCGGAAAACTCAGGATAGAAGGAAGGGCGAGACCATGAGACTGGCGCGAATTGTGGACAGGAACGATCAAGTGGTGTATGCGGACGAACAGGAGGACGGTCGTTTGCTCAAAATCGAGGGCGACATATCCGGCGGCGAGTCCCGTATTACAGACGAAGCCGTCGAGCCCGGCCATTGGCTCCCGCCGCTCGACCCGACCGCCATCCTGTGCATCGGGCTGAACTACCGGAAACACGCCGAGGAGGGAGGGGCCCCCGTGCCTGAGTACCCGGTCCTCTTCATGAAGAATCCCGCCGCCGCTACGGGCCACCGGGAACCCATCAATCTTCCCGCGGTCTGTAAGGAGGAGGTGGATTACGAAGCCGAGCTGGCCGTGGTGATCGGGAAGCCGGCGTACAATGTTTCAAAGGAAGACGCCCTTAGCCATGTCCTGGGATACATGTGCTGCAACGATGTCTCCGCGCGCATCTGGCAGTCGAAACTGGGCGGCTCCCAATGGTGCCGGGGAAAAGGTTTTGATACGTTTGCCCCTCTGGGCCCGGTTCTGGTCACCCGCGATGAAATGCCCGAGCCCAACACGCTCGCGATCACGAGCATCCTCAACGGCGAGGTCATGCAGTCTTCGAACACAAAAGACATGATTTTCGACGTGGCCACGCTCATCAGCTTTCTCTCGCAAGACACCACGCTGCTCCCCGGCACTGTGATCATGACCGGGACGCCCGAAGGCATCGGCTGGGCGCGCAACCCCAAGGTCGTGCTCAAACCCGGGGACACTATCGCGATCGAGATCGAAGGCCTGGGCCGGCTCGAGAATCCTGTGATCGCGTGAGCACGGCGCCCGGAGCACCGGGCTGGAGCGGCGAAAGGGCAGGCATACGTGAGCGCCCCTCATCGCGCATTCAGAGACAGAGGGATCCAGGGATTGATCACGTTCTTCGAATATACGCTCGGGGCGCTTGTCATGGCGGTGGATGTCGTGCTCCGGATCTTGCCCGTGCGCGTTTCCTCAAGATCGTTGCAGCGTCTGGAGGAAGCGGCAAACGCCTTCCGCCGTCTTCGCCTGCTCAGGAAGTACCATCCTGACTTGCTGGAACACGCCCGCCGCGTCCCGGTGAACTGTCTTTCTTCGGAATCGTTCCGTGCCAGACACAAGCGCGACCTCTATGATTCGCGGGGCCTGCTGCTGTTCGCCGAATCGGGGGTATTCTACTGGGACCTGGGCCAGAGTACCCGGCTGGAGCCGTATCGCTACCGTCCCGGCGACACTCGGGTCACGCTTCACCTCAAAGAGCCGTACCGGCAGGGGGAACAGGTCTGGGTGCAAATCGAGAGCGACGGCGTGTCGCGGTACTTTCAGTACGAGCAGGACGGGCGGGTCAACGAAGCGACGCGCACGCTGTACGACGAGATCCAGGCGGCCTTGCATGCCGCCACGGGTTCTGAATAGGCTGTCCGGGCGGATGACCCGGCCCGCGGGGTGAATGGAATGGGCAAGTTTGGCGTTACGCCACAGAAGGAAGCGGAACTCGCGCGTCGCATGGATGCCTGCGGCCTGCGTGAATCCGATCTCGATGAGCGGTTCGTTTCGTCCAGCGGTCCCGGTGGCCAGCACGTCAACCGGTCGGCAACCTGCGTTCAACTCACGCACGGCCCCACCGGCCTGGAAGTGAAGATGCAGAAAGCCCGGTCGCAGGGCCTCAACCGCTTCTATGCCCGTCGCCGGCTTTGTGAACTCATCGAGGCCCGCGAAATGGGAGAGGAGAGCCCCGAAGCGAAGCGCGCGGCCAAAGTGCGTAAACAGAAGGCCCGCCGCCGCCGGAAAACACGCAAAAAACAAATGGACGGCGCAGGACCCGACACACCGGATTGACGCGCGATGAAAGACCGGCCGCGGGTTCCCGGGGGAACGCCGCGGCCGGTAGTCGCTCGTGATGAGGGGTGAACTCAGGCGGGCTGAGGCACTTCAAAGCCTTCCCGGTAGTCTCGGGTCAACAGAGCATTCGCCTCATCGTTCCCGACAAAGCGCTGCGCGGCGGGCTCGAAATCCAGCGAGGTCTTCAAGCGGTACGCGATGTTCGAGAGATGGATGTGGGCGCAGCCGGTGTGCGCTTCCGCAGGGTTACCGTGCACGGCGTTCGCGTCGTGGTTCCGCACTGCATTGACGAAATTCTGGAAATGGTCGCCCGTGCCCCATTCGGGCCTGGCTTCGACGGCCTCGTCCGGGATTTCTTTGCCTTCGGTGTCGTAGAGCTTCGTGCCGACGGCGTAGCCTCCGGAGCCGTAGAACAGGTTGCCGACTTTCTGGTCGCCTTCTGCGTTGGTGGCCCGCCCGCGCACCTCGAACACCGTCATGGTGCCGTCGGGATACTTCAGCGTCGCGACCTGCGTGTTGGGGGTCTCGCCCTGATCCTC
>DDYW01000166.1 GCA_002348185.1 Candidatus Hydrogenedentes bacterium UBA2224
AGGATGACCGAGGTATCGAGCCCGCCCGAATACGCGAGCACGATCTTGTTTACCTTCGCTGGCATGGCGTGTTCTCCTTGCTGTCGCGCGCCGCGGAACTCATCCGCAGGCGACTAGTTTCTGTTTACGATTGAGCCCGGACGCGTCCTTGCGCATGAGGGTCAGCATAACCGCTTTCTGCGCATGGAGGCGGTTCTCGGCCTGGTCGAGGACGATGGACTGGGGGCCGTCCATGACGTCGTCCGTGACCTCTCCCCCGCGATGGGCGGGCAGGCAATGCATGAAGACGGCGCCGGGCTTCGCGAGCTGCATGATGCGCGCGTTGACCTGATAGGGCGCAAAGACCTTTGCCCGGTCGGCGCTTTCGTTTTCCTGTCCCATGCTTGCCCAGACGTCGGTGTATACGGCATCCGCGCCAACGAGGCCCTCCTCGAGGTCGTGGGTGATCTTGACCTCGCCCCGGGCTTCACGCCGGGCGAATTCGGCGATGGCGGGTTCGAGCTCGTAGCCCGGGGGGCACACCAGGGTGACGTTGAGGGGGAGCCGGGCGGCGAAATTGAACCAGGAGGCGCAGACGTTGTTGCCGTCCCCCACGAAGGCGAGCTTGAGATTCTGGAAATCGCCCTTGTGTTCGCGCAGGGCCTGGGCATCGGCCAGAATCTGGCAGGGGTGGAGCCTGTCGGTCAGGGCGTTGATGACGGGGACTTGCGCGTGCCGGGCGAGCTGAAGAACCGCATCGTGGCTGTAGGTCCGCGCCATGATGCCGTCGACCCAGCGCGCGAGGTTGCGCGCGACGTCCGGGATCGATTCCCGTTCGCCCAGGCGGGGGGTGACCATTTCGAGCAGGAGGGCGTGGCCGCCCAGTTGGTACATGCCGGTCTCAAAGGTGACGCGGGTACGGAGGCTGGGCTTCTCAAAGATCATGGCGAGGGTCTGCCCCGCGAGCGGGGCCTCACGTTTTCCCGCTTTGAGGCCGGCTTTCAGCGAATCGGCCAGCTCGAGGAGCTCGAGAATCTCGTCCGTCGTCAGGTCGGCCAGAGACAGGAAGTCGGTGTACATCAGGCTTCTCCCAGTACGGCATCCAGGGTCGAAACGACACGATCGACATCATTCCGGGTGACGATAAGCGGGGGCGCGAAACGCAGGACATTGGGTCCCGCGGGTCCGCACACGATGCCCGCGTCGAGCATTTTCCCGACGATGGGTCCGGCGGGCTTGTCCAGTTCGACACCGACCATGAGGCCCTTGCCCCGCACGTCTTTGATGGCGGCGTGTCTGGCGGCCAGCCCGGCGAGGGCTTCCATGAAATACGCGCCGGTGTCGCGCACGGCCTCCAGAAAACCGTTGGCGAGCAGGACGTTCAGGGTGGCGAGGGCGGCCGCGCAGCAGAGCGGATTTCCGCCGAAGGTGGTGGCGTGGGTTCCCGGCGCGAATCCAGAAGCCACCTTTTCGGTGCATCCCATGGCGCCGATGGGAACGCCATTGCCCAGTGCCTTGGCGACGGTCACGATGTCCGGCGCAATGCCGGCATGCTCGTGACAGAACAGTTTTCCGGTGCGTCCCATGCCGGTCTGCACCTCGTCGAAAATCAAGAGCACGCCGCGCGTGTCGCAGAGGCGCCGCACGGCCGGTAGGTACAGCTCATCGGGCACGCGCACGCCGCCCTCGCCCTGGATGGGCTCGAGCAGAATGGCGCCGGTTTCGGGGGTGATGGCGGCTTCCAGGGCGGCGACGTTGTCGTAGGGAACGTGGCTGAATCCCGGCATCATGGGTTCGAACCCGGCCTGGTATTTTTTCTGGCCCGTGGCGGTGATGGTCGCCAGCGTCCGCCCGTGAAACGAGTTTTCGGCGGCGAGGATATGCGGTTTCGGCGTTCCCTGCTGCGCCCAGTACCGCCGTGCCAGTTTGATGGCCGATTCATTGGCGGTCGCGCCGCAGTTCGCGAAGAACCAGCGGTCGGCGAATGCGTGTGTCGCCAGCAGCTCCGCCAGCCGGACCTGCGGCTCGATGTAGTAGAGGTTGGAGGTATGGACCAGCGTGCGCGCTTGAGTGCAGATGGCCTCCGTTACCGCGGGATGGCAATGGCCCAGGCTCACCACGGCGATCCCCGCGAAGAAATCGAGGTACTCCTTGCCGTCGGCGTCCCAGAGGCGGCTGCCCAGTCCCCGGACGAAGGCGAGTTTCCGCTCGCCGTAGGTATTGATGATGTATTTGTCGTTCAACGCTTTGATTTCTTGGGTGTTCACAGGTTCGACCTCTCTTCGCTGCCGTTTCGACGGCGCCCGCGGCGAAAACAGAAAAGCCCTCCCGCTGAGGTGCGCATTCACCCACGCCGCTCGCGCGTGGAGGACTTTCCCGACTCACCGCCGCCGCCGGCCGGTGAGTGACCGTATGCACTACTAACGCGTATGCAGATTTTCAATGGCGATCAGGCGGCTTTTCCGCCCCCTGGTTTCTTTTTGGCGGAGGATTCCGACTTGCCGCCGCCGTCGGTCTTGGCGGGACTGTCGCCGGCTGCGGGACTCTCGCTCTTGGCCGCCATACTGTCGGCGGCTTTGCCTTTGCTGCGTCCGTTCTTGTAATCGGTTTCGTAGAAGCCGGACCCCTTGAAGATGATTCCGGCGCCGGTC
The DNA here is from genome assembly GCA_002348185.1 of Candidatus Hydrogenedentes bacterium UBA2224. Taxonomy (GTDB): domain Bacteria; phylum Hydrogenedentota; class Hydrogenedentia; order Hydrogenedentales; family SLHB01; genus UBA2224. The sequence continues at coordinate 2,631 of DDYW01000166.1, forward strand.
CCCAGGAGCCGCTTCATCCGGACACTGCCACAGGCGGGACATTTTACACGCGGCGTTTCCGACATCGCGTGAAACAGATCCGTGGTCTGGTGACACTTCTGGCATTCGTACGTATACGTTGGCATGGGTATCGAAACTCCTGTGTGTATGGTCATCGCGAGGGCTGCCCAGGCAGGTTCCATTCCTGGAAGGCCTGCAGCGGAACCCCTGCGAGAAAGCGGTACTTTACCACGGACGGAGCGATAATGCAACGTCTCGGGAGTGATGAACCCAAGCAAATGCAAGGGGTTAGGTGCGGTCGTGCGGCCGGGGCCGCCCGCGGAAGCGCCCGGCGGCGAGGCTCAGCGGAGCGCTCCGCGCTCGAGGGGCAACCGGACCTCGAAGCACGCGCCTCCCTCGGGCCGGTTGTAATGGCGAACCGAGCCGTTGTGCGCGGTGATAATGCGGTGCACGATGGCGAGGCCCAGGCCGGTTCCCCCTTCCTTGAGGGTGAAGAACGGTTTGAACACGTCCTCGCCCGATTTAAGCTGTATGCCGGGTCCCGTGTCGGTGATTTCGAAGACGATCTCGCTTCCTTCGCGGCGCACGGTCAGGGAGACGGCGCCGCCGGGGCTGGCGGCGTCGATCCCGTTGTTGATGATGTTGGCCAGGGCCTGGGCGGCCCGTCCCACGTCGGCCTGCATCCCCGGGAGATCCTCCTGGATTTCGTACCGGAGGTTGACCCCGCGTTTGTCGGCGCGCCGTGAACACAACTGGGTGGCCCGGCTCGCGATTTCTTCGGGGGTGCAATGCACGGGATGCACGTCGTAGGGACGCGCGAACCCCAGAAACTGCGAGATGGCCTTTTCGACGCTGCCCGCTTCCCGGAAGATGGCTTCGGCGGCCGTGTAGCGCTCGTCGGTCTCGCCCAGTTTGCGCATAAGAATCTCGGCCATGGCGCTGATGACGCTCATGGGGTTGCGGAGTTCATGCACGACGCCCGCGGTAAGCTCGCCCAAGGCCGCGAGCTGGCGGTTGATCTCGGCCGCGCGTTCGAACTTGCGCCGCACCGTCATGTCCGTAAACAGGAACACGACACCGCGGATAGCATCGTCAATCATCAGCGGCGCGGCGGAAAGCCCGATCTCCTTGCGGTCTTCCTCCCCGGTATCGAGGAGCAGTTCCTGGCGTTCGAGCGGTTCCCTGGACTTCAACACCTGCTTAAAAAACGGCGCCATGGTTTCGAGTCTGGGTTCTTCCTCGAGCAAGGCGCCCGGCGTCAGCGCGTGAGGTCCGATTCCGAGGTGCGCGCAGGCCGCTTCGTTTGCGGCGACGATGCGGCCGTCGAGGTCGAGCGCCAACACTCCGCTGGCCAGCGCGTCGAGGACATGGGAATGATACTCTTCCCCGTGGTGTCCGGATCCTCCTGCTGTTGCCGCCGGCGGGCGCGTCGACTTCTTCATGGGCGCCATACTCCTGTGGTTTTCAGGTTGAACGTTCCGGGTTCATCCGCAGACGGATTTCCTTTGCCAGGCGCGCAAACTCATCCAGCGTCACCGTCTGAGGCCTGCGGCCGGGCGCGATGGCCGCGGCTTCCATGGCTTCCAGCACGGTTTCGCGCGGCGCTCCAAAATTCCCCGATTTCGTCAATGAATTGCGCAACGTCTTCCGGCGCTGTCCGAAGGCGGCCCGCATCAGGGCCATCAGGAAAGCGCGTTCCACATCAGGATACAGAGGGGTTTCGCGTGTACGCAAGCGGACGACGCAACTGTCGACCTTGGGGATGGGCCGGAAGCATGTGCGGGGGACGCGGCGGATCAGGTCCACGTCGCCGAAATACCGGGCGGCCATGGCGAGCATGCCGTAGTCGGGCGTATCGACGGTCGCGGTCAGCCGCAGGGCCACTTCCTCCTGAACCATGACCACCATCTGGCGCATGGGCAGGGGCGATTCCCAGAAATGAAAGAGCACCGGCGTTGTGATGTAGTACGGCAGGTTCGAGAGCATATGGAAACGTTCGCCGCCGGGCAGAAACTCAGCGGCCAGTTTGTCTACCCCGTGGTTCAGCACATCGCCCCGAAACAACACCACGTTGCCGGTGGTGCCAAAACGGTCTTCCAGGCAGGGCATGAAGGAGAAATCGATCTCGATGGCCAGCACGCGCCGGGCGACGGGGTGCAGGTAGCGGGTGAGGGCGCCCAGGCCCGCTCCCACCTCGATGACGTCGTCGTCGCGGGTCAGGTTCGCCGCCTCCACCATGATGCGGTTGATGTTGTCGTCGACCAGGAGGTTCTGGCCCAGTTGGCGTTTGAAACGGATATTGTATCTGCTGCACAGATCCTGCAGATGCATGCACACCACTCCTTCCCCGGGGCGTTCCGGCCCGGACCCGGCTGCCGCGTCGCAGCGGACGCGCGCGTTGACCCCCTGCGACGGGGTTGTTATGATCGAATCCAACCACGGGACATGGGCCATGGCGGAATTGTACATCGAACAACCCGGCCTCACACCTTTTACGGTGCCTCTCGAAGGCCAGACTATCCACCTTGGCCGCGCCGATGACAATGATGTCGTTCTGCAGGCCGACGAAGTCTCGCGCCACCATGCCAGGCTCGAGTACCGCGCGGGCAAACTCATTCTAACCGACCTCAAGAGCCTGAACGGCACCTACGTCAACCGCCAGCGCATCGTGGAGCGCGCCTTGTCGGACCAGGACGACATCTGGCTCGGCAGCAAGTGCCATATCCTATACCGCGACCCGGATGGCCGCGCGACGTTGGGCCTGCTTGAACCGCTCGGCGAGACCTCGTCGATCATACAGGATCTGGACGTCATTCGCGCCGAAATGGACCGGATCGGCAACAGCATGACCCTGATTGGCAAGCGCGGCCTGGGGTCATCCGGTCGCGCGCCCGCCGTGGAAGAAGATGCCGGCACGGACATCGTAGGCATCGGCCGCGCGTACCGCCGCCTGGCCGCGCTGTACGAGGCCAGCAAGCTGATGGCTTCCGAATTCGACCTGGGCAAACGCCTGTCCGACATGCTCGACAAAGTCATGGCAGTCATGGAGGCCGAGCGGGGCTTCGTCATGTTGCACGACAACCAGACCGGCCGCCTGGCGGTCCGGGTGGCCCGCCAGATGGGCCACGAACTGGAAGCGGGCTCGCCCAGCATGGGCATTGCCGAAAAGGCGGCGCGGGAGGGGGAACCCGTGCTCATGGCCAACCGCGACCAGGACGACCAGTTCGGGGGGCGCGCCAGCATCATCCAGCAGGCAATCACGAGCGCCATGTGCGCGCCGCTGAAGACCGAGGGCCGCGTGCTCGGGTCCATCTACCTCGACACCAGCCGTCCGGGGGCGGTGTTTACCAACGAAGACCTCGAATTGTTCACCTCGCTCGCCGCCCAGTCGGCCATGGCCATCGAGAACGTCCGGCTGTACCGTGAGGCGGTGGAAGCGGAGAAGTCCCGCGCCAATCTGGGACGTTTCCTGTCGCCGGCCATCGTTGAGCAGGTCATGAAACACGATACGGCCCTGCGTCTTGGGGGAGACAAGCGGGTTGTGACGGTGATGTTCTGCGACATCCGCTCGTTCACCGCCATCGCGGAACAGATGGCGCCCATCGAGTTGGTGATGGTGTTGAACCAGCATTTCACCGCCATGACGGAGATCATCTTTCAACATGCGGGCACGCTCGACAAGTTCATCGGCGACGAGGTGATGGCGGTGTTCGGCGCCCCTCTTGCCGCGCCGGATGACGCGGAACGTTGCGTTCGTGCGGCGATGGCCATGCAGGCCAAGAACGAAGAGCTCAATGCGCTCCGCGAAGACGCGGGCCAGCCCGTGTTTGAAGTCGGCATTGGCATCAATACCGGGGAGGCCGTCGCGGGGTACGTCGGGTCTCCGGATCGCATGGAATTCACGGTTGTGGGCGACAGCGTCAACGTGGCGCGCCGGTTCTGTTCCCTGGCCGCGCCGGGGCAGGTCGTTGTCGGCGAAGCCACGTTTGAGAGGGTCGAACACTCGTTTGAGGCCCGCCCCATCGGTTCGGTGCTGTTGAAGGGCAAATCCGCGACCAAACATGGCTATGAAGTGCTGCGGCCGAAGTCCTGAACGGCCGCCACGCCGCCCCCGGCGCGATGGCGGGGTCCCCCGTTTTTGCAGCCCCGAAGGCAGGCTGCGTTCTAATCCCACAGGTACTTCTCGTCGTACGAAATGCTGTGTCGTTCGAGGAGCTTTCGAAACTCGTCCTTGAATGAGACCTTCTGGTGATGCGCCTCCTGCGCACGGATGTATTTCACGAGCCGCGGGGAAAGCGATGGGCTCACCGAGAAGGCAGCATAGCCGGATTGCCACTGGAATTTTCCGTAATCCGTGCCTTTGGATTTTAACCATTTTGATGCGGGCTTCTTCACGTTTTCCACCAGCTCCGCGACCGACAGGATTCGTGAAAGGCTGCAGAGGAGATGGATGTGATCCGACGTCCCGCCAACTTCCACCGCGGGGCATTCAAGGGCACTCAACACGGAAGCCATGTAGGGGTATAGCTGAGCGTGGATTGCCGGGGGCAGGCACGGACGGCGATTCTTGGTGCTGAAGACGATGTGGAGGAGAATTTGGGAGAGCGATTGAGCCATGGCCTGTTTCCTTTTTTTGTGGTCTCGGGCTGCCCTTTCAGGGCGTATCTAGTTAAAGGCTGTTTACCCAGGGCGTTGCCCTGGGCT